>DETM01000023.1:92904-96509 GCA_002361655.1 Prevotella sp. UBA3288
GCACGCCACTTGTAGTGGTCGCCGCCAAGCCACAGTTCGGTGATGCTCTTGAACTTATGGTCCTTAGCCACCATCTCAGGGATGAGGTGGCAGTGATAGTCGATGATGGGCATCTTGGCCGCATGGTTGTGATACAGGTCCTGGGCGACCTCGGTCTCCAGCACGAAGTTTTTGTCGTTGAATTGTTTCATCTTACGTTATAGATTTATTGTTTTAAGTGGTTTCTCTTTTCTTTGCCTGCAAAGTTAGTTATTTTTCTCGAAACTGCAAAAAGAAAAGGGAGAATTATTTCATTTCTCCCTCTTTCTATTCATATCATCTGTTCTTATGCCGGATAAACCAGCGATGGGTAAAGGCCACATATAGTAGTAATGCGACAACAACCAGCAACAGGGCAACCAGCAACAGGGCACCATGACTATCACCGAAACAGGCATAGCCAATGCCGACCCCCAGTGCCAAACCGCTCTCCCAACCTAGCATGAAGGTGCTCTGCGAAGTACCACGCTGACAATGACGACTCAACTTGATAAAAAAGAGCAGGAACCTGGCACCGACAATGCCTAAGCCGAGACCGATCAGCGGCGACGGTAAGACGGAATGGGCGGCCGGCGACATGTCACGCTGGCTATAAAGTATCAGCAGTGCGGCACCGATCAGCAACAGTCCTGCCACCACCTCACTTTTCAATTCAGCATCCCTGAACACGAATCGCTGTGCCAACAGAGCAAGGAAGAAGCCTACCATCACCATGCCATAGGCATCGACAGTAATGGCCATCGACATCATCATGCCAACGGCAATGGTAACCAGCATCATATTAAACATGAGCAGCACACCATTGGTCAGAAAGAACCGGTCGAGGCTGACCACCCTGACATGGTCTTCCGGCACTCGGAAGGGAAAGTGGATGAGCAGAACAAGTAATACCGTCAAGCCACAAGCGATGATTGCAGTCAAAACTACCCAATGGAAATCGGCCACTTGCAAAAGAAGCAATGCAGCCATGGGACCCAAGGAGAGCGCAAACCGTCCGAACCATGTTGCCGAATGGTTGGCCTCGGTGCGCTGATGCGACTCGCTGGTATCAATAATCAATGTGGAGGTCAGTACCATTTGGGCCAGTCCGAAGGCCGCACCCTGCAACACACGCCACAAGACGACTACGACCGGTTGATGCACAATGCTCTGATCGGGCAATAGCGGAACGGCCATGGTAGCAGCCAGCACCATGACGCTGACGATGAAGACGACATTACGACGGTAGTGCTGCACCAAGTAAGAACAGAAAGGCCCCGGCAGAAACAGTCCCACTGCGAAAGCAGCCATAACAAGCCCCACCAGAGTCTTATCCATCTCAAGGACATCTGACAGCCACAACGGCAGCGACGGGATAAGCATCGTGACAACCATCGACAACATCAAATTGGCTATGGCCATCAGCCAGAACTCCTTATGCCACAGGCGGATGTGTACGACCGTACTCTGTGTATTCATATAATGTGCGTTAGAGAAACGAGCGTATGCCAAACACTTAGTACGATTCTTTCTCGTTGGGGAAGTCACCGCTCTTCACGTCGGTGACATACTGCCCGATGGCATCGGTCACCACCTGGTTCAGGTCTGCATAGCGACGCAAGAACCTGGGCGAGAAACCTTGGGTCATGCCCAGCATGTCGGCAATGACCAATACCTGTCCGTCACAGTAGCCGCCGGCGCCGATACCTATCGTTGGAACGCTAATCTCTGCTGTCACTTGCTTGGCCAATGCTGCAGGCACCTTCTCTAATACGACACCGAAACAGCCGGCCTCTGCCAGAACATGGGCATCGCTGAGCAGTTTTTTGGCCTCTGACTCCTCCTTGGCACGGACGGCATAGGTTCCGAACTTATTGATGCTCTGCGGGGTCAGTCCCAGATGTCCCATCACGGGGATGCCGGCATCGAGAATGGCCTTCACCGTATCCAGAATCTCAACGCCACCTTCCAGTTTGAGGGCATCACAACCACTCTCTTTCATGATACGGATGGCATTGACCACACCGTCGTGCCGGCCTGTCTGATAGGAACCGAATGGCATATCGCATACCACCAGGGCACGCTTTACGCCGCGCACCACCGAACGGGCATGATATATCATCTGGTCTACCGTCATGGGCAATGTGGTGGAGTTGCCTGCCATCACGTTGGAGGCGGAGTCGCCAATCAGAATACAATCAACGCCGGCCCTGTCAACGATGCCGGCCATCGTATAGTCATACGAGGTGAGCATCGATATCTTCTCACCTTTTTGTTTCATTTCCATCAAGCGATGTGTCGTTACCTTACGCTCATCGCTAACTAAATATCCAGCCATTGTGTCTTTGAATTAAAATAAAACTCTTATCAGACTTTCATACGAAAGCCCGTTATAATTAACAATCTGATAATCAGACAATGTTTCTACTTTCTCTAAAGGATTCGTTGTAGTAAGACCCACAACCGAGGCCCCAGAGGCGACGCCCGATTTCAACCCATTGATGCTGTCCTCGAACACCACACAATCTGTCGATGGCACCCCAAACCGGGCAGCCGCTTTCAGATAGCAGTCGGGCGAAGGTTTACTTTCGTCAAAATCCTCACTGGTCAGAATGGCGTCAAACAGCGAACGAAACTCCGGACGAGCCCTGTAGACAGCCTCCATCTTGGAATGATTGCTGCTGGTAACGACTGCGGTCTTCACGCCATGCTGCCGCAAATCTGTCAGAAAGGGTTCAAAACCTTCAATATATGAATAGTCCATCCGGGCTTCAAAAGCATTGAGGCGCTCGGTCACCACTGCCCGTTCCTTTTCCAATGGGCCTGCCCACCAGTGATCATAGATCTGGTCAAGGGTCGAACCTTTGATTTCGTGCTCCAATCCCGGATGCTCCGGATGATATAACCGGCACTGACTTCCCCAAAATACGGTGTATTGTGATTCTGTATCAAACACCACTCCGTCGAGGTCGAAAAGTGCCGCCTTGAGTTGCTTCATACTTCCTGTTTTCTGAAAAATCGGGTGCAAAGGTACATATTTTCCACGAAATACGCTACAATTTAATGAGTTTTTTGATTCTTTCCCATAAGATTAATTGTCGTTTTTTGATTCTTTCCCATAAGATTATTTAGCGGCGAACTCATAGTGAACCGGCTCAATAGCAGCCATCTTGACAAACGTGGTCAGAGCCTCTGTCGTCACTCATCCTACATCGATACAGGGCCTCGATTGTCGCTCATCCTACATCGATGCAGGGCCTCGATTGTCGCTCATCCTACATCGATGCAGAAGGTGTCGCAGATGTAGATCACGGCCTTGGGCGGCAGCAGTTGTGTCTTTCCGCCGACGCCCATCGCTGTCAGTTGCTGCCGGTGGGCTTTCAGCCATCGTGTGAAGGTGTGGCTGGAGACGCCTGCGGCGTCGGCCAGTTCCGATTTTGTCATTGCTTTCATTGTTGTGAATTGAGGAGTTAAGGAATTGAGGAGTTAAGGAATTGAGGAGTTAAGGAATTGAGGGCATTAGTTTGCGGGCTTTAAGCACCGTGTGCCTTGCAGTTTCCCTGCAAGGGCTAGGAGTTAAAGACATT
>DETM01000014.1:0-21497 GCA_002361655.1 Prevotella sp. UBA3288
GGCCACGAACGAGGCGGTGGGGATAGACAGCCTCACCACCGACCCCTCTCGCTGGGCAGAGGGGAGTATATACACGCTCAGCGGCCGTAAGATTGACGGCACGCCGGCACGCAAGGGCATGTACATCCGCAACGGACGAAAGGTCGTGATTAAGTGAGCGAAGATTAAGTAAGAAGATAAAAAATCCCGAAGCGCACAGAAGCGCTTCGGGATTTTTTTTGACTTATGACGCCCTACCCTACGGCAGATAAGTTACCTTGCTGCGGCAGCACTCTGTACCGTCGGAACGGACGATGCGGACGCAATGTGCCCCGGCCGCGTCGACCTCGCGATAGAACGACAGTTGGTCGCCGGCATGGGCCTCTGCCACATAGGCTATCTCGAAACGGCGTATCTGATGGTCGCGATACCAGTCGAGGGGCCACAGGTCGAGGATATGCTCGATATACTTGACGGAGTTGATATGCCCATTGATGTCGACGTCGCTATAGTGGGTGTCGACAGTGCACACGAATGCCGCGGCATCGCTCATCCGTACACGACCGCCCTTGTCGATGGGGCAGGCCTTGTCAGCATCTATCCACTGGTCGATGGCACCGTCGTGGATGGCATAGATATCGGTGGGCTGGCGCGTCTGGGTGTCGATCATGGCCCAAATGCTGCGGCCATAGCCATAGACCTTGCCATCGTCGCCGACGATGCGGAAGTTGCGGTTGGTGAAATAGCGCATGGCACTCTCCACCCAGGTCTCGATGCTGAACTTGGTGTACTGCATCGGCATCTCTTCCATCTCGATGGCCAGTCGCGAGAGCACCCACGAACGGTTGATGGACATGAGATACTTCATGCCGAAACCGCGGTCGGTACTGTGAAAGTCGGCGGCATTGAGCATGTGGTTGCCAAGATGCCCCATAAAGAGACGGCCGGAGAAGTCGCAATGGAACGGCTCTGCCATAAAGGGATAGATTCCTACTTTTTCCATATCTTCGTTTTACTTACTTCTTTTACTCCTTTAACTCCTTAACTTCTTTTACTCCTTAACTCCATAACTTCTTAACTCCTTAACTCCTTCAGACTAGAATGCTGGCGTAGGTGGAGGTGCCTGTCCGCCAAAGGGGTCGTAGTCGTCAGGCAACTGATTGTTGACACCATCAATCTTCGACTCGATGATACCACCGTTGGTCGGAGCGATAGGATCGAGACGGTTGTCCTCTGGATTCTCGAAACGGGTGTACTCGCCACGGAAGGTGAGCAACACATCGCCCGTGGCACCCTTACGGTGCTTGGCAATGATGATTTCTGCCTTGCCGCGCAGGTCGTTGCCATTGTCGTCTTTATAGATATGATAGTACTCGGGACGATGGACGAACAGCACCATATCGGCATCTTGCTCGATGGCGCCCGACTCGCGCAGGTCGCTGAGTTGTGGACGTTTGCCTTCGAGTCCTTCACGCGATTCGACACCACGGTTCAACTGCGAGAGTGCGATAATGGGGATATTCAGTTCCTTGGCCAAGCCTTTGAGAGAACGGCTGATGGTCGACACTTCTTCCTGACGTGAGGAGAAGCGCATGCCGTTGGCGTTCATCAACTGCAGATAGTCAATCATGATAATCTTCACGCCATGCTCCTTGACCAGTCGGCGTGCCTTGGTGCGCAGTTCAAAAACGGACAGACCCGGTGTATCGTCGACATAGAGGGGGGCACCCAACAACGTGCCGACACGTTTGTCGAGGCGGTCCCACTCGTCGGCACGCAACTGCCCGTTCAGAATCTTCTTACCCTCAATCTCACAGGCGTTGGAGATCAGACGGTTAACCAGTTGCACGTTAGACATTTCGAGCGAGAAGAAGGCGATGGGTATGCGGTTGTCGGCAGCGATGTTCTTGGCCATGCTGAGGGCAAAGGCGGTCTTACCCATGGCCGGGCGTCCGGCGACAATAATGAGGTCGGACTCTTGCCAGCCGCTGGTCTTGTCGTCCAGGCCGTAATAGCCGCTGGACACACCGGTCAGACCGTCAGTATTAGCAGCCGCCTTCTGGATGACTTTGACAGCCTGGTCGACGACGGGATCTATCTGGGTGTAGTCCTTCTTCATGTTCTTCTGAGAGAGTTCGAAGAGGGCGCCCTCGGCATGTTGCATCAGTTCGTCGACATCGATGGTCTCGTCGAAGGCCTTGGTCTGGATGTCGCCTGAGAACTGGATGAGTTGGCGTGCCAAGAACTTCTGTGCCACAATGCGGGCATGATACTCCACATGGGCAGAAGTGGCCACCCGAGAAGAGATCTCGGCAATATAGGCGGGCCCTCCGGCTTCCTCGAGATGGCCGTTGCGGGCCAGTTGCTCGGTGACGGTAAGCACATCGACGGGGCTCTCGGCCATAGACAGTTGTCGGATGGCCTCGAATATCATCTGGTTGCGCGGCTCATAGAAACTCTCGGGGTAGAGTATCTCGCAGACCACGGGATAGGCGTCCTTGTCGATGAGCAGGGCACCCAGCACGGCCCGCTCGATGTCGAGGGCCTGTGGCTGCAGATGGGCATAGGTGGTGTCGACGGGCTGCTGTCGTGCCTGTCGACGGCGGGGGGTGTTGTTTTGTTCTGCCATAGTCGTCAGATGGCTTGATGTTGTTCTAATCGGGTGCGGGCCAGTTGCTCATAGCGTGTGCCGGGCCGGCCGTAGTTGGCATAGGGATAGATGCTGATGCCGCCCCGAGGGGTGAAGATGCCCGTCACCTCGATGTATTTGGGATCCATGAGTCGCACCAAGTCCTTCATGATGGTGTTCACACAGTCCTCATGAAAGTCGCCATGATTGCGGAAGGAGAAGAGATAGAGTTTGAGACTCTTGCTCTCAACCATACGCTCGCCGGGCAGATACATGATGCGTATCTCGGCAAAGTCAGGCTGACCGGTGATGGGACAGAGCGTGGTGAACTCCGGACAATTGAACTGCACCCAGTAGTCGTTCTCAGGGTGCTTGTTCTGAAAGGTCTCCAGTACCGAAGGATCATAGTCGGTGCTGTATTTCGTCTTTCTGCCCAACACCTGCAGGCCTTCGTCTTTTCTTGTTTCTTCTGACATCGTATTTATCCGTTTATAAATATCTTATTTATCCGTTTATAAATTGTACAACAACCATCCCGTATAGGCCACATAGATCAGGGTCAGCACAACGCCCTCCCACTTCTCTACGGTGTAGCGGGTAAAGGAGAACAACCACACCAGCAGCACAGACAGCAGCATCACGCCCATGTCGACGATGGTGATACCGCCAATCTGCATAGGACAGATGACCGACGTGACACCCAGGATGAGCAGAATGTTAAACACATTGGAGCCTATCACATTGCCGATGGCGATGGCCGACTGTCCCTTGCGGGCTGCCACCACACTAGTGGCCAACTCAGGCAAGGACGTGCCGCCGGCTACGATAGTGAGGCCGATAACACTCTGACTGACACCCAGTTGTTCAGCAACCGATGAAGCAGAACTGACAAAGACGTCAGAGCCGACGACCAAACATGCCAAACCGATGACGATGAACAGCAGGCTCTTCCACACCGGGGTGACAGCCTTGTCGCGAGCATCGTCGGCGGAAGGACTGCTCTTGGCTACGCTGAACGTGTAGACCATGAAAAGCGTGAAGCCGGCAAGCATGATGAATCCATCGATACGACTGATCATATTGCCCGCTATGTCGATACTGGCGAACGTGTCGAGACAGAGCACGATAAGCAATAGCGAGGCCACGGCCGAAAACGGTATGTCCTTCGCCACCGTAGCCCGAGAAATAGTCATCGGAGCCACCACGGCCGTGACGCCGACAATGAGCAGCGTGTTCATGATGTTTGAGCCGACCACATTGCCTACGGCCAGGTCGGGCGTATCCTGCAGGGCCGAGGCCACGCTGACGAATAGTTCCGGAGCCGACGTACCGGCTGCCACGATGGTCAGGCCGATAACAATCTCCGGCACATTGAACCTACGTGCGAGTGAAGCGGCACCCTCTGTCAGCCAGTCGGCACCCTTGAGCACCAACACAATACCCAGAATAATAAGAAGACAGTCCATCCACATAGATTTCAATCATCTGTTTAAAAATCGTCATCAAAAAAGTAAACCTCTTCATTGAAAGCATCCATCGCGCGACGGTCTTTCTTCGTGGGACGACCAGTACCACGGGCACGGTCGACAAAACCACTGATACGGCTCATCTCCAGTAGATCGTACTGGTCCTGTGGGGTCACGTTCTCATAAATCTCTGGCAGAAGTTTGGCACCCACGCGCTGTTCGATGGGCTTCAGAATCCTGAACGAGAAGGTGACCGGCGGCTTGCGCACACTGACGGTTTCACCCTCCTTGACCATACGCGACGGTTTTACGCTGACGCCATTGACGGCCACACGACCGTTTTTGCAGGCATCAGCAGCAATGGTACGCGTCTTGAAGATACGTGCAGACCACAGCCATTTGTCGATTCGGGCCTCGCTCATTTCTTACCTAATTTATTATATTGGTTCATCGTTATATCAATGCCTGCCAACACAAAACTCCTGATGATCTCCACTGCGGTGTCGATGCTGGGCTGTAGCGTCTGCAGTTCTTCCTCGGAGTAGCGACCGAGCACCCAGTCGATCTGGGCACCACGCGGATAGTCATTGCCAATGCCCATCCGCAGACGGGCATACTGTTGACCGATAAGTTGCTGTATATGGCCCAGTCCGTTATGCCCGCCATTTGAGCCGCTGGCTTTCAGACGGAAAGCGCCCAGGGGCAGTGCCACGTCGTCGCTGACTACGAGCAAGTGCTCCTGTTCGATATGCTCCTCGTTGAGCCAATAGCGGACGGCATTGCCGCTGAGATTCATGAAGGTCGACGGCTTCAGCAGGAAGACTTTACGGCCCTTGAGCATGGTCTGGCCCACGAAGCCGTAGCGGCGGTCCTCAAAAACGATATTGGACGCCTTAGCAAAAGCGTCCAACACCATGAATCCTGTATTGTGGCGGGTCTGTTCGTATTCTGAGCCTACGTTGCCCAAGCCAACAATTAAGTACTTGTCCATCTGCTTAGTTATTATTCAGCAGTGGCGGCGGCGGCAGCAGACTTCGATGCACGAGTCTCCTTCACTGAGCAAACAACCACCTGAGCGGGAGTAGCCAGTGTCAGACCCTCGAAACTCAGTTCGCCCACCTTGATGGCCTTACCCAGACCCAGGTTGGTGACATCGATTTCCAGAATCTCAGGAATCTGCTTGAAGGGTGCCGTCACATCAATCTTACGGATGGAGAGGTTCAGTTTACCACCTTCGCGAACACCCTGAGCCAGACCGTTGAGTTTCACAGGGATACCCACAGTGATGGGCTTGGTGTCGGTCACCTCGAAGAAGTCGGCATGAAGCAGAGCGTCTGTCGTGGGGTGGAACTGCAGTTCCTTGATGATAGCCTTGTGTACCTGACCGTCGATATTGAGGTCGATTACATAAACATAAGGAGAGTAGACAGCCTTACGCAGTTCGGCAAAGGTAGCAGAGAAAGCCAATGCCTCGGGCAGCCCATTCTCGCCCTTCTTCTCACCATACAGATTGCAGGGTACCAGTCCCTCCTTGCGCATCAGTTTCGAGGCTTTCTTGCCTGTGGTCTCGCGCTTCTGACCATTGATTGCGATTTCTTTCATAACAATTGTGTTACTCTAAATTAAGTTATTAATTCTGTTGACTTAATTCGCCATCACACGAAAAAAGCGGGTGCAAAGGTACAAATAAAAATTGATAAAAGACAAAGGTTCTGCGAAAAAAAACAAAAAAACTTTCTTTTTCTTGTATAATAAAAGAAAAATGAGTACTTTTGCAACCGACAACCATCTATATATAGCGATGATAAATAGGGAAATCATAAGAATCAAGATTGTTCAGTTAACCTACGCGTACTATCAAAACGGTAACAAGAACATAGAAGCCGCAGAGAAAGAATTATTTTTCAGCCTGTCGAAGGCCTACGATTTGTATCACCATCTGCTCGCGCTGATTGTTGCCGTCACCAAGGAATCGCGTAGAAGACTGGAGGTGATGCAGACTAAGGCCAGACGAGAGAAGACGGCAGAGCCATCGCAGAAATTCGCCTTCAATCGCTTTGCTCTACAATTGGAGAACAACAAGCAGTTGTGTGAGTTCATGGAGACACAGAAGCACACATGGGCCGACGAGCCGGAATTTGTCGGCCGCCTCTATGAGCAGATAGAACAAAGCCAGATATACAAGGACTACATGGAGAGCGCTGAAGACAATTACGCCCTTGACCGCGAGGTGTGGCGAAAACTCTATCGTGTGCTCATCCAAGATAACGAAGATATTGATACCATCCTCGAAGAGCAGAGCCTCTACTGGAATGACGACAAAGAGGTGGTCGACACTTTCGTGCTGAAGACCATCAAACGCTTTGAGGAGAAGAACAGTGCCACACAGGAACTGCTGCCCGAGTACGACTCGGAAGAGGAGAAGGACTATGCCCGCAAACTGTTCCGCGCTACCATCCTCAATGCCGACGACTATCAGCGCTATATGAGCGAGACCTCGCACAACTGGGACTTCAGCCGTCTGGCATACATGGATGTCATCATCATGCAGATAGCCATCGCCGAGATGATAAACTTTCCCAGCATTCCCGTCTCTGTGACCATCAACGAGTATGTCGAACTGGCGAAGTACTATTCCACCCCACGAAGTGCTGGCTATATCAACGGCATGCTCGACGCCATCGCCCGCCATCTGTCAAAGAGCGGAAAACTCGTCAAATACATAAAGCCAGAAGAATAATTAAACAAACATAAACAACAATATCAACTCATGACAAGTATTTTTTTGCAAGCAGCACCCGGTCCGAATATGACAATGACCCTGCTGATGTTCGCCGGTATTTTTGCCGTAATGTATTTCATTATTATCCGTCCCCAGCAGAAACAGCGTAAGGCAATACAGAAGTTCCAAAACGAACTGACCGAAGGTACACAAGTAGTGACCGGCGGCGGTATCTATGGCACAGTGAAGAGTATCGACCTAGCCAAGAACACGGTAGACGTGAAAATCGCACGCGACGTCATCATCACCGTCGACAAGGGCTACGTGTTCAAGGATATGGCTAGCACCGGTCAGCAGAAATAATCACAAGAATCGGCCGACGGGCATGCCCTAATAGCGCAGACGCTGTGAGCGAGACACTCCATACATTTTTACACTTCCTGTTCAGCAAGGCCAACAAAGAGTTTGTCATCTTCCTGTTGTTCTTTGCACTTGCCGGTGTTTTCTGGCTCATGACGGCCCTCAACGACAATCATGAGCAGGAGGTGAAGATACTGGTACGCTATGTCAACGTGCCCAAGAACGCAGTGATGACCTCCGGCGAGACAGACACGCTGCGTGTGGTGCTGCGCGACAAGGGATTCGTCATGCTCTCTTATCTCTATGACGAGAGCAAGAAGACCATCGATGTAGACTTCATGCAATACTCCAAGGCCATGGGCTACGGATCTGTCGGCAATGCCGACTTGACCAAGATCATCGAGGCCATGCTGCCCGCCTCCACACGTATCGTCAGCATTAAACCAGAACGGTTGTCGTTCTATTACAACTTCGGTGAGAAGAAGCGGGTGCCCGTGGAATGGCGTGGACAGATACAACCTGAACCGCTGTACTATCTCTCCGACTACCGTTGTGAACCTGACAGCGTCACGGTCTATGCCTCAAAAAGGCAGTTGGACAGCATCAATGTAGTCTATACAGAAGACCTCAATTACACCGACTTCCACGACAGCCTGCAAGTCAGCGCTGCGTTGTTGAAGAGTGCCGGCATGAAGATTGTGCCCGACCGCGTTGACCTGACCTTCTATACAGACATCCTCACCGAAGAGCGTATCGACGGCATTCCCGTCGTGGGTATCAATATGCCTGCGGGGAAAGTGCTCCGCACATTTCCTGCCAAGGTCAGTGTCAAGTTCGTGGCCGGCATGAACACATTCAAGACACTGTCGAAAAACGATTTCGAAGTCGTTGCCGACTATAATGAATTCTCGGCCAATCCATCCACCAAATGCACCGTCAGACTGACAGAGGCACCCAACGGCATCTCGCGCATAGCCATCGAGCCATCCGAAGTAGACTATCTGATAGAGGAGAGTGCCCAATGAAGATAGCCATCACCGGAGGAATAGGCAGCGGCAAGAGTTACGTGTGTCGACTACTGCGCCAACGAGGCATCGAGGTCTACGACTGCGATACGGCTGCCAAGCGGCTGATGCTTACGTCAGACCATCTGAAGAAGCGTCTCTGTGCACTCATCGGACCAGACGCCTACACGGCCGACGAACAACTCGACAAGGCTGTGGTGGCTCGCTTCCTGCTACAGTCTGAAGACAATGCTAAAGCCATCGATGCTATTGTTCACCCTGCTGTTGCCGCCGACTTCAAAGCGAGCGGCAACCAATGGATGGAGTGCGCCATTCTCTTTGAGTCAGGTTTTGAGCGACTGGTGGATTGCGTCATCGCTGTCACAGCACCCGAACAGATACGTATTGAACGCATTGTCCGGCGCGACGGCATATCACATGAGAAAGCACAGGAATGGCTCAACCGACAGTGGCCTCAAGACAAGGTACGCTGTCATGCCGACTACGAAATCATCAACGACGGACGCCCGTTGAAACCTCAACTGGACACCATTCTCAACCATATTGATAAACAACAAACAAAATAAAACAGAATCATGCAACAGACTATTTTAGCCATTGCCGGCAAGCCCGGACTCTACAAACTGATTTCACGTGGTAAGAACAACTTTATCGTTGAGGCCCTTGATGCCACCCATCGTCGTCAGCCTGCTTTTGGCAACGACCGCATCACTTCGCTAGCCGATATCGCCATGTTTACCGACACCGACGACGTGCCCCTGATGGACGTGCTGGAGAATCTGAAAACCCTTTCCAAGGGTCAGAAGGCCGACATCGACTTCAAGAAGGCCAGCAGTGACGAACTGCGCGACTTCTTTGCCAAGGTACTACCCAACTATGACCGCGAGCGTGTTCACACCAGCGACATCAAGAAACTAATACAATGGTATGACATACTCGTTGAGAACGGCATCACCGACTTCAAGGAGACGATGAAGCCCACCGAAGGCGACAATGTGGAAGACCGCCAGTAAGCAATTACGAAGAGGAGACAACAGAGCGACTACGATGAAGGAAATACATCGTAGTCGTTTTTCTTATTTAAGAATCAGTTCCACAGGACAATGGTCGGAGCCGAATATCCCGGTATGGATCTTCACATCGGCAATACGCTCCTGAAGCCGGTTGCTCACCACGAAATAGTCGATACGCCAACCTGCGTTCTTCTCCCGCGCATGGAAACGATACGACCACCACGAATAGGTCACCTGCTCAGGATATTTCCACCGGAACGTGTCGGTAAACCCCTTGCTCAGCAACAGTGTGAATTTCTCGCGCTCTTCGTCGGTGAAGCCCGCATTACGACGATTAGTCTTAGGGTTCTTGATGTCTATCTCCTCGTGGGCCACATTCAGGTCGCCGCACAACACAACAGGCTTGCGGGCATCGAGGTGCTGCAGATAAGCCAGGAAATCAGCCTCCCACTTCATCCTGTAGTCAAGGCGTTTCAGCCCATCCTGCGAATTTGGCGTATAACAAGTTACAAGATAGAAAGCGTCCATTTCGAGTGTGATGACACGCCCCTCATGATCATGTTCGTCGATGCCGATACCCCTGGTCACACTCAGCGGCTTGTGCCTCGTGAAAATAGCAGTGCCGGAATAACCCTTCTTGTCGGCAGAGTTCCAATAAGCCTCATAGCCTTCGAAAGCAATGTCGAGTTGGCCCTCCTGCATTTTGGTCTCCTGAAGACAGAAGAAGTCTGCTTCCATCTGGCGGAACACGTCGCTAAAACCCTTATCCTGACAAGCCCGTAGGCCATTCACATTCCAACTAATAAATTTCATAAGCAGCGGCTATTTAGCAAGGATACGTTTATACTCTTTGCGCAATTTACGGACAGCCTTGTTGCGTATCTGCCGAACCCGTTCGCGCTTCAAGCCCATATCGACGGCTATCTCGGCCATCGTCAGATGGTCTTGACCGATACCGTAAAAGGCGTTTACCACACTACTCTCACGCTCATCAAGGGCACGCAGGGCTTGCTCGACGGCTTGTTCGATGCCGGCATTGTACACACGCTCGTCGGCCATCGGAGAATTGGTGTTGACCAGCACAGAGATCAGACTGACATTAGCCTTCGAGCCCAGTGGTGCATCGACGGAACGTGTCTGACCGTCGCGACCGCTCTCCACCCGCTGCTCGGCACTTTCCTTTTTCAAGGCCCGTTCTATCTGCTGTCGAATGAACACCACAGCATAGTTGACGAAACGCAAGCCTCGCGAGGCATCGTATTTACCGGCTGCCTTGATCAAACCGAGATTGCCCTCGCTGACCAAGTCTTCCATCGACAGGCCTTGCCCTTGATACTGCCTGGCTATAGCCACTACAAATCTTAGGTTGGCTTCCACCAGTCTGTTCAGTGCACGTGCATCACCTTTCTGTATGCGTTCTGACAAACGGCATTCCTCATCTTCGGTGAGCAGCAACTCCCGTCCGATCTCGTCGAGATATGTATTCAGTATGCTGTCGTCCATCATCTATCTATATTGTTTTCAGAAATAACGAGGGCAAATGTACAAATAAAAAATGAAAACACCAAGTTTTTAACTCCTAAAGTTACATCACCTAATGTTTTCTCTGTTGATCCAAGGTGCCGAGCCTGAAACGGACAACAAGGGGGAGGTGATCGCTGAACCCGCTGCGCTGATAACGGTAAGCCTGGAAGGTACGGTGTGGCCGCTTGCCACCATAGCGCTCTTCGTCTTCCAGCAAGAAGGGAGCGTCGTTTATATAAACGGTGTCAACCTTGGCAGACAGGCACGAAGATGCCAGTACGTGGTCGATGGAATGCCACTCGCCACGGTAGCGATAGGTGCCGCGAACACCATTGCCGCCTTTTGCCTCGGCAGTGATGTTGGACAGTCCGTATTGATAGAGATGAAGCAGCGAAGGACTGTCAGCATAATCGTTGAAATCTCCTGCGACGGCAACAAGGGCTTGATGGCCAAGAGTATCGATGTGACGGCTCAACGTGTGGCTCACCTGCATGCGGTAAGGTCGTGTACGCCGCTCTCCACCATAACGGCTAGGGGCATGGACAATGTATAAATGAAGCGTATCGCCAGTCACCACCCTACCCTTTATATACAAGATGTCGCGCGTGGGGCGCTGTTCTCCCTTTGTCAGCACTTGGATGCTCTCATAGCAAATTGGCGCAAAGCGGGAAGGCCGATAGAGCATGGCCACATCGAGTCCACGTATATCGGGCGAACAGGTCATCAGATAATCATAGCCGGCGCGTCTAAGCAACGAACGGCGGGTCAAGGCGTGGAGTACAGAGTCGTTCTCCACCTCAACGAGAGCCACCAAATCTGGTATATCATCACTGCAAGAGAGAATTTCCTGTCCAATGGTGTTCACTTTGTGCCAATATCGTGACCGCGTCCAACGACGAGTGCCATCAGGCAGGAACTCATGGTCCTGTTTCAGCGTGTCGTGGTGAATATCAAAGAGGTTTTCACAATTCAGTTCAACAAGGGTAAGCGTTTGCGCCCTTGCTGAACTGAATGATAAAAATAGTATTAATAAAAGATAGCGCATGTCGCTACAAGACGGCTTTCAAGCGACAACGCAGGCTATTTGGTGACGCGCTCCAGCCACTTCACCATGCCGAGCATCACGCCCATAGAGATAAGACACACTGCAAGGAACACCGTCCAGCATATCCAAATGGGCCATTTGTTATACATCAGCGGTCCAATCCATAGCAGCAGGTTACCTACGGCCGTTGCCCCCAGCCACAAGCCCTGACAGAGACCCTGCAGTTGCTTGGGAGCCACCTTCGATACAAACGACAGGCCCAGCGGCGAGATGAACAGTTCGGCCACGGTCATGAAGAAGTAATAGACGATGAGCACCCAGGGCCCAGCCTTCAAGGCTGTCTTAGCAGCATCACCGAGGGTCTTGAACTCCTCTGCCGACGGATAACCCTGAGCATAGGAATAGACGGCAATGAAGAGATAGGCGATACCGGCAATACCCATGCCATAGGCAATCTTCATCGGCGTAGAGATCTCCTTGCCACGACGGATGAGCATGCCGAAGAGCCACATGATGACAGGTGTAAGCACGATGACGAAAAAGGGATTGACAGCCTGCCATATCTCTGGGGCAATGGCATCGGTAACTACAAAGTCGCGTGCGAAAAGCGACATCGAGGTGCCGTTCTGGTGGAACGAGAACCAGAAGAACACGGCAATGCCCAGCACGGCAAACAAAGCATACATGCGCTGCTTGATCTCTTTGGCCATCGACTGCTTCTCAGCCTCAGTATAGTTCTCAACAGCCTTGGCTTCCTTCTTGCCCGGTGTGGGGAATATCTTGCGCGAGGCCATGAATATGACAAGCGAGATGAGCATTGCCACCACAGAGGCCACGAAGGAATAGTGAATACCCGTGTTGAACACGTCGAGATAATTGGTGCAGAACGAAGTCAGGTCTGCCGTAGAGCCCCCCACCTTCGTTATCAGTTCAGCCAGGTTCTGCATGGCATCGCCAGCCATTGTGGCGCCCTCGTCGAGATACTGGTGGCACAATGCCGGCAGACCGGCATCGTAGCGCAAACCATTCTCCTTCAGCCACCATTCGCGAAGGAACGGTGCCACGAAGGGGGCTATCAGTCCACCAATATTAATAAACACGTAAAAAATCTGGAAGCCCGAGTCGCGCTGCCCGCGGGCTATGCGCAGGGCTTCCTCGCCCTTCTTGGCTGCCTCAGCCTCGAAATTGTCGTACATTTGGCCGACAATAGCCTGCAGATTGCCTTTAAACAAACCGTTACCAAAGGCAATGAGGAAGAGCGCCACACAAGTAAGCGGCAACAACCACGAGATGTTGCCGGCTGTTGCAAGGATGGGCACCGAGAGGATGACATATCCTGCGGCCATGATGACCAGTCCCGACATGATGGTACCTTTGTAGTTCTGCGTACGGTCGGCAATGATACCACCTACAAGACTCAGAATGTAGATACCTGCATAGAAGAACGAATAGATAAGTGTTCCATTCTCGTCGGAAAGACCGAACTTAGAGCACAAGAAGAGCACGAGCACGGCATTCATGATGTAGTAGCCAAAGCGCTCGCCCATGTTACTGAGAGCCGCCAGAAGCAACCCTTTTGGATGATTTTTGAACATAACTTATTTGATTTTAGAGTTTTTTGTACGACTGATATCAAAGAGATAAGTCATCTTGACAACAATGTTCTGGTAGTTGGAACGCGAGAAATAGTCGCGTTTCGAGTTACCATACATATCGCCCAGACCATAGTAGAAGCGACCTTCGAGCAAGAAGTGTCCCACCTTTGGATGCGAGAACTCGATACCACCGCCGGCAGCGATGCCAAAGTCGAACTTATTCTCTACGGCCATAGTATCCTGGGCCACCACACCTATCGGACGCTGGGTGACATCGTAGTTCTTCTTCGTCGTCTCAGAGAGAAACAGGCCTAACTGCGGACCGGCCTGCACGAAGAACTGAACGCCCTTGCGCTCGCGCCCCCACCCCAGCCGTGCAAAGACGGGCATCTGGATGTAAGTCTGGTCGCGCTGATAGGATTCGGCAACGCCCGTCAGCGTATTAACCACGGGCTGGTCTTTGGCATCCTGTATTTTTTCTTTCCATCCGATACGGGCAAAGTTCAACTCACCCACAATGGCACAGATACTTTTAAAGTATTTCTCTGATGTATAACGGAAGGTGATGCCTCCCGTGATACCTCCGTGCTGGCTCTGATTAACCTCGGGCATGAAACCGACGGTGCTGAAGACGTAGCCGCCATTGATGCCCACCGCCATTTCACTGCGATGCTCACCAACCTGTGCAATCAGCGACAGAGGCATCAGCGTCAGAAAGGAAATCGTCAGTAATCGTCTCATTCCTCTTACTTTAATAGTTGACGGTCTCAATAGTATGGTCGGGCTTATAGTGTACAAACATATACGACCGATTCTGCAGGCCACCATTGCCTATGCGCTCAAACTTAAGAGGGTTCTGTGTAGGCTGATATCCGAAACGCCCGACTGCTCCGTCGAAAGTCTTGCCATACTTATGCAGGCCGCGCAGGAAGAACAGAGCGTGGTCGAAACCTGCAAGAGCAAACCGAGGCAGAGCAGGCATCATGTCCTGATGGAAATAGGCCTTATACCGCTGTTGCAAGGCCATAGCCTGAGGGGTCTGCAGGTTCGTGTAGAAATAAGAAGGGATATAGGTGTCATACTTATGAAAGTTCTCCTGCTGATGAGTGACATACATCAGCCACTCGGTGTATCCGAACATCGAGATCATCACGCCGGGATTCGACATCTTGATAGCGTTGAGACGTGTCAGCGTTTGAAGCAACTCGGGCGACCGGGCTGTGTTGAGCACCACCAGATTGGGCTGATTTTTCAAGAAGGCTCCGAAAAAATTGGTATCGCTAGATTTCAGACTGGTTAGGCTATACTGGCGCCCTTTCATTTCCAGTTGACGGCGCAGCGTAGAAGTGAACGAGCCTTTCGTACTGGTAGAGTCACCACAGTCGACCACCACAAAATGATAGTCGCTGAACCAGTCTGCACAGCGACGGGCCGTCGACTCGGTGAGTTCGTTGGGCATCTGATAAATCTGGAAAATATTGCGGTTGGAATAGAGTTCAGGAGCCTGAATGGAGAATGGCACAACCAACAGGATGTCGTTCTTTTCGACAAACGACGAAAGAGCCGACATGTACTTCGAATAAAGCGGTCCGATAATCAGGTCACAGCGCTTGGCATCGGGGTCATTGAGAATAGACTGCAGATTGCCGTCTTCTGACAGGTTCCAGGCATAGACATCAACCGACACTCCCTCTTTCTTCAGTGTGTCACAAGCCATCAGCACACCGCGATAGTATTCCACCATGCGCTTACCGTCGTTGTTCACCTGATGCAAAGGAAGCATAACACCAAGCCGGATATGCCCTTCTGTCACTGGCGACTTACTGACAATGCGGCCCGATGGTCCTCCGGCAATGACGGGAATACGGATAATGTCACCCTTTTTCAACTGATAGTCGGGCTGCTCCATGCCCGGATTGGCCTGTCTGAGTTGTTCTTCGGTAATGCCATAACTATGGGCAATTCCGTAGACGGTCTCTTTCTTCTTGACTTTGTGGGGCACAGACGTCTGCTGAGCCATCACACTTGTCCCAACAAGTAGGAACAATACCCAAAAATATCTTAATATTTTTCTCATAATCATCATTTTTTCGGTTTTCGCCGACAAAAGTACAAAAAATGTTTGTATCTTTGCACTTTAAATTGAAAGAAAATGAAAAAGAATGTAATATTTCTGCTCTTCATGGCGCTGTGGATGCCATTTGCAACGTCCGCACAGAGTGTTGACCCCAAGGCTTACTACTATGACGTGAAGGAAAGTCAAAACGTCGAGACGACCCTAGTAGAAAATGGCGAAGCACCACTGGATGTCACCTTCAGGGCCAACCCCACTGACATGGAGGGGCACAACCCGGCCTACGAATGGCATTTCCGCCGTTCAAGCAAAGATCAGGGCACCGAAGAACTCTTCGTGCGCTATGAGGAGGACACACAGTACACATTTAACGAGTCGGGCACCTATGTGGTAATGCTCAAGACCCGGATTATAGACGAGGAGTACGACCTCGACTCCATCAGCATCACAATCACGATTCCTGACAGCCGGTTGGAATTTCCTAACGCCTTCTCACCCAACGGCGAGGACCCGAACAATATTTTCAGGGCCAAACGCGACTACCGCAGCATCGTCAAGTTTCATGCCTACATCTTGAACCGTTGGGGACATGTACTCTTCGACTGGACCGACCCTGCAGAGGGTTGGGACGGCACCTACAAAGGCAAGGCCGTGAAAGACGGCGTTTACTTTTTGCTTTGCAAAGCCACCGGTGCCGATGGCATCGAGTATAATATCCGCAAGGATGTGAACTTGCTCAGAAACTTCACCCGAGGAACGACGACTGGCAATGAATAGAGAGGAAGAGAAGATAAGCGTCTACGGCGCAAGGGTACACAACCTGAAGAATATTGATGTCATCATTCCCCGGCAGTCGCTAACCGTCATTACCGGCCTCAGCGGCAGCGGCAAGTCAAGTCTGGCCTTCGACACAATCTTTGCAGAGGGACAGCGACGCTACATCGAGACCTTCTCGGCCTATGCCCGCAACTTCTTGGGCGGCATGGAGCGCCCAGACGTGGACAAGATTACAGGACTCTCGCCCGTTATCAGCATTGAGCAGAAGACCACGAACAAGAATCCGCGTTCGACCGTTGGCACCACCACCGAGGTCTACGACTACCTGCGCTTGCTCTATGCCCGTGCCGGCAAGGCTTACAGTTATGCTACGGGCGAGCCGATGGTTAAATATACAGAGGAACGCGTACTCGAGATGATTCAGCAAGACTATGCCGGCAAGCGCATCTTTATCCTTGCACCACTCGTTAGAAGCCGCAAGGGCCACTACCGCGAACTCTTCGAGGCCATGCGCCGTAAGGGCTACCTGACAATACGTATCGACGGCGAACTGACCGAGATTACGCGAGGTATGAAAGTAGACCGCTACAAGAATCACAACATCGAGGTGGTCATTGACAAACTACAGGTAGACGCCATCGCCAACATCGATGGACCGTCTGAACGACTGAAGAAATCTGTTCAGATTGCCATGAAAGAGGGCGAAGGCCTGTTGATGATTCTCGACAAGGAGTCAGGCGAACTGAAACATTTCTCCAAGCGTCTGATGTGTCCAACAACTGGCATTTCCTATAGTGACCCTGCTCCCAACAACTTCTCGTTTAACTCACCGCAGGGTGCCTGTCCACGATGCAAGGGTCTGGGTATTATCAACGAGATAGACTTGGATAAGGTTATACCCCAACGTGAAAAAAGCATTTACGAGGGTGGAATCATTCCTTTAGGCAAATACAAGAATCAACTGATTTTCTGGCAGATAGACGCAATACTAAAGAAGTACAAATACGACATCAAAACCCCTATCAAGGACATTCCTGAAGAAGCGATGAACGAACTACTCTACGGCTCTCTGGAGAATGTACGCATAGACAAAGATATCGTCCACACCTCAAGCGACTACTTCGTCGCCTACGACGGCATCATCAAATATCTGCGCGATGCGGTAGACGGCGACGACTCATCGGCAGCCCAGAAATGGAGCGACCAGTTCATGGCCGAGTGTGAGTGTCCCGAGTGCCATGGTCAACGGCTGAACCGTGAGGCACTCTCATATAAAATTTGGGACAAGAACATCTCTGAACTGGCAGCGATGGACCTGACCACTCTGCGCGAATGGTTAAACCATGTGGAGGAACACCTGGACAACCAGCAACGACAGATAGCCATTGAGATTCTGAAAGAGATACGCACGCGACTTGATTTCCTGCTCGATGTGGGCCTGGACTATCTTGCTCTCAACCGGCCGTCGGCATCACTATCGGGTGGTGAGAGCCAGCGCATACGACTGGCCACGCAGATTGGCTCCCAACTGGTCAACGTGCTATATATCCTCGACGAACCGAGCATCGGACTGCATCAACGCGACAACGAGCGCCTGATTAAGTCGCTCAAGGAATTGCGTGACCTGGGTAATACGGTCATCGTGGTGGAACACGACAAAGACATGATGCTGGCTGCCGACTATATCGTGGACATTGGACCAAAGGCCGGTCGCAAAGGCGGTGAAGTAGTATTCATGGGCACACCGGAAGAAATGCTCGCTACCCATACTTTGACAGCAGACTATCTGAGAGGAGCCCAACAAATAGAGGTGCCCGACAGGCGACGCGAAGGCAACGGTCACGCCATCACCATCCACGGAGCCCGAGGTAACAATCTGAAAGGCATCGACGCCACCTTCCCGCTGGGAAAACTCATTGTAGTGACTGGAGTCAGTGGCAGTGGCAAGTCAACATTGGTCAACGAGACGCTTCAGCCCATCTTGTCGCACCACTTCTACCGCTCGTTGAAGCGGCCACTGCCCTACGACAGCATTGAGGGACTATCATATATTGACAAAGTGGTCAACGTGGACCAGTCACCCCTCGGGCGCACGCCACGCTCTAATCCTGCCACTTATACTGGGGTGTTCTCTGATATCCGCACTCTGTTCGTCAACTTGCCGGAAGCCAAGATTCGTGGCTACAAGCAGGGGCGATTCTCGTTCAACGTGAAGGGAGGACGCTGCGAGGCTTGCGGCGGCAATGGCTATAAGACCATCGAGATGAACTTCCTGCCGGATATTCAGGTGCCATGCGAGGAGTGCCACGGACGGCGCTACAACCGTGAGACGCTCGAGGTGCGCTTCAAGGGTAAGTCGATTGCCGACGTGCTCGACATGACAATCAACCAGGCGGTCGAGTTTTTCGAAAACATTCCTGACATCCTGCGAAAGATCAAGACTATTCAGGATGTCGGACTGGGCTACATCAAACTGGGACAGCCATCCACTACCCTCTCCGGCGGCGAGAGTCAGCGTGTGAAACTGGCGGCCGAACTGTCGAAGCGCGACACCGGCAAGACGCTATACATTCTCGACGAGCCTACCACGGGTCTACACTTCGAGGACATTCGCATTCTGATGCAAGTATTACAGAAACTGGTGGACCGCGGCAACACAGTGGTAGTCATCGAGCATAACCTGGACGTAATCAAACTGGCCGACCATATCATCGACATGGGGCCTGAAGGTGGACAGCGAGGCGGTATCATCCTCAGCGAAGGAACGCCCGAAAAGGTGGCTAAAAGCAAAAAAGGCTATACACCGCATTTCCTGAAACAAGAACTGGAATTAACGGCTCCACGCAACAAATAATTGCCAAATCCTTTGTCCACTTGCGAAGAAATGTGTATCTTTGCAGCCAATAAGGAAAAACAAACTTATATAATATTACAAAATTCAAACTATGTCAAACAACAAAGAGAAACTCTTCACCGAGTTTACCGCGCCCACCACACAAGAGTGGCTGGACAAGATTGAGGTAGACCTGAAGGGCGCCGACTTCCAGAAGCGCCTCGTGTGGAGAACCAACGAAGGTTTTAACGTACAGCCTTTCTATCGGCGTGAGGACCTGGCCGAACTGAAGGCCGTCGACTCACTGCCCGGCGAGTTCCCGTACGTACGTGGAAACAAAAAGGACAACAACTTATGGTTTGTGCGTCAGGAGATCAAGGCAGAGGATGCCAAGGCTGCCAATGCCAAGGCCCTCGACATCCTGAACAAAGGCGTCGACTCCATCGGCTTCAGGATTGCCGGCAAGGACGTCAGTCGAGAGTTCATTGCCACGCTGCTCGAAGGCATCCTGCCGCAGTATGTCGAACTGAACTTCAAGACCTGCCAGCGCCATTGCGTCGAACTGGCAGAGATTCTGGTAGACTATTTCAAGGAAAAGAACTACCCGCTGGCCGAACTGAAGGGAAGCATCGATTTCGACCCCATCAGCAAGATGATGTGCAAGGGCAAGGATGTGACACCCGTCCTGCAGTTCGCCAAGCCTCTCATCGAGGCGCTGAAGGAGTTGTCCGGCTATCGCTGCATCAACGTCAACAGCGTCGCCCTGAACAATGCCGGTGCTTATATCTATCAGGAACTGGGCTATGCTCTGGCATGGGGCGCTGAGTACCTGAATGTGCTGACCGAGGCTGGTGTCAGTGCTTGTGAGGCTGCCAAGCGCATCAAGTTCAATATGGGCGTCTCTGAGAACTATTTCATGGAGATTGCCAAGTTCCGTGCTGCTCGTCTGCTGTGGGCACAGATTGTCCGCCAGTTTGTTGGTGACGAGGCCCTGCATTGCGTCTGCTCTCAGATGCATGTCTGTGCTTTCACTTCCGAATACAACCAGACACTGTTCGACAGTTATGTTAACCTGCTGCGTTCGCAGACAGAGACGATGTCGGCAGCGCTGGCCAATGTCGACTCTATCGTCGTCACTCCTTTCGACAAGCCCTACGAGCAGCCCACCGAATTTGCCGAGCGTATTGCCCGCAATCAGCAGTTGCTGCTGAAGGAGGAAGCGCACTTCGACAAACTCGTCGACGTGGCCGGTGGCTCTTATACCATCGAGCACCTGACCGATGCCCTGGCACAGGAAGGCTGGAAGTTATTCCTCGCTGTCGAGGAGGCAGGAGGATTCATGGCAGAGGTATTGAATGGAAATATTGTCAATGCCGTCAATGCCTCTAACGACAAGCGCCATGCTGCCGCTGCCACCCGTCGTGAGTTCATCCTGGGCACCAACCAGTTCCCGAACTTCACCGAGAAGAGCGAGGGGAAAGCCCCCCTGTCGTCCCCCGAGGGGGACACTGAAGATGGCAAGCCATGCCCTCAGTGTAATGAAGCCCCCTCGGGGGCCGTAGGGGGGGCTCTGCCCACGCTGAACAAGGAGCGTCTGGCCAGCGAGTTCGAGACCCTGCGTCTGTCGACAGAGAAGGCTCAGAAGCAGCCTGTCGCCTTTATGCTGACCATCGGTAATCTGGCTATGCGCCAGGCCCGTGCCCAGTTCTCGTGCAACTTCCTCGCCGCCGCCGGTTACAAGGTGATGGACAACCTCGGCTTCAAAACTGTCGAGGAGGGTGTTGACGCCGCTCTGAAGGCTGGTGCCGACATCGTGGTCATCTGCTCCAGCGATGACGAGTATGCCGAGTATGCCGTTCCCGCTTTCAAGTATCTGGACGGCCGTGCCATGTTTGTCGTGGCCGGTGCTCCTGCTTGTATGGAAGACCTCAAGGCCGCTGGCATCGAGAACTTCATTCACGTTAAGTCTAACCAGCTTGAGACGCTCCGTGCGTACAATGCTAAACTCGGAATCTAAAGATGGCACGCAAGAATTTTAAAGATATTGATATCTACGCTGGCATTCAGCAGAAGAATGGTCAGCAGTGGCAACAGGAGAATGGCATCAGCGCTAACTGGCGTACGCCGGAGCAGATAGACATTCAGCCCGTATATACCAAGGAAGACCTGGAGGGTATGGAGCACCTCGACTTCGCAGCCGGTATTCCTCCTTACCTCCGTGGCCCGTATTCAATGATGTACCCCTTCCGCCCGTGGACCATCCGCCAGTATGCAGGATTCTCTACCGCAGAAGAGTCTAACGCCTTCTATCGCCGCAACCTCGCCAGTGGCCAGAAGGGCCTCTCTGTAGCCTTCGACCTGCCCACCCACCGTGGCTACGACCCCGACAACCCCCGTGTCGTAGGTGATGTGGGTAAGGCTGGTGTGAGCATCTGTAACGAAGAGAACATGAAGG
>DETM01000014.1:21534-21825 GCA_002361655.1 Prevotella sp. UBA3288
ATGAAGGTGCTCTTCTCGGGCATCCCCCTCAACAAAATGTCGGTCTCTATGACCATGAATGGTGCCGTGCTGCCCATCCTGGCTTTCTATATCGTGGCCGGACTGGAGCAGGGTGCCCAGTTGGAGGAGATGGCCGGTACCATCCAAAACGACATCCTGAAGGAATTCATGGTACGCAACACCTATATCTATCCCCCCGCATTCTCGATGAAGATCATTGCCGACATCTTCGAGTACACTTCGCAGAAGATGCCTAAGTTCAACAGTATCTCCATCTCGGGCTACCACATG
>DETM01000014.1:21938-22105 GCA_002361655.1 Prevotella sp. UBA3288
CTGCGCACGGGTGTCAATGCCGGTATTGACGTCGATGCCTTCGCCCCGCGCCTCTCGTTCTTCTGGGCCATCGGCATGAACCACTTCATGGAGATAGCCAAGATGCGTGCCGGTCGTCTGCTGTGGGCAAAGATTGTGAAGTCGTTCGGTGCCAAGAACCCGAAGTC
>DETM01000031.1:0-3952 GCA_002361655.1 Prevotella sp. UBA3288
CCGCCCATCGCCGTCAAGTGGATCGCCGAGAAATTCTGCATCGACGTGGAATAAGTCGACGTGGAACAGGGGCAGCAGCCTCCAATATCACGACGAGCCCTTTTTATCTCCACCAGTCCGCGTCAGGACAAAACGTGCTCTTTGAAATGTTGTACCTTTGTAGTGTCTTCAAGAGTGAAGAGGTCTGAGGTCAAAGGTCGAAGGCCAAAGCCGAGCGCTCAATTCTCAATTCAAAACATTCTCAATTCAAAAAGTTATGCCAGTATTTGTAAAGATTGTCAAGAACAACATCGCCCAGAAACTGTCGACGGTGGTGCTGGGGCGTGCCTTCGTGGAACAAGGGTTCCCGAAAGTGATGCAGCACCACGTCAGGGGCTATCTGGTGGTGCGCCGCTCGGCAGAGGAAATGATGGCCATGCGGCGAATGACGGCCAGGGCTTCCATGGAGGAACAGGTAACAGATGGAACAGATATATTCTGAAAATAGCCTCCCGCGTACCGCACACGCCTACGCGGTACGCGCGAAAGAAATCTTATAAAACATCTGTTACATCTGTTCATCTGTTACATCTGTCATTAGAAATATAAAAGAAACTAGTTAAATGACAAAAATAGAATTTTTTTGTTCAGCGTTTGCGTTGCTCGAATATTTTTTGTACCTTTGCACTAACATCACTAACTGCGGAATCTTACAAAGTTACGAAAAAAAGTTGTTGTAACGAAGCGATTTTGGAAGATTAACGCAATTCGGCCTGAAATAAAGGCAAGACGGGAAAGAACGAGGAAGTTTAATTTGGGTCAAAAAGCAAATTGGGGAGGATTGGTGAAGGAGTTAGGTTTCCAAATCGTAACCTCATTTAGCCATCTCCTTCATCTTTGTGATGACGCTATTGAAGCTCGTCAGCAGTTCCTCATAGGTACTGCGCTCAATTGAAATTACTTCCATGTCTGTATAGTTTTTGAAATTTGCGGGTAAAGGTACACCATGATTTCCAGATAAACTCATTCTGAAAATTTACTATTGTGAAATAACAGTTCAAGAAAAAATCCCTAATGTCCGCTGAGCTTGCTCATCAAAAAGCGGACGCTCACATTTGTGTGGCATTCCACAGAAAACTGCGTATTAGGCTACACCCTTCTATGGCATTGCAAGCAGAAATCTATGCGGAATATTGCTATACCAAGGGAAAAGATTGCTCTTTTTCTTAATTTGTGTTCACAGTTCTTCTTATATTCGATTATTTTGTTTATATTTGCACACGCAATCCGAAAGGAACGCAAAAAATATATTGCTCAATAGTCTCACAATCACCACAAAGAGAAAAAGAGCAAACTACTATTATTGGGACTGCAACCCAAACGGGCGCAGCTTTCCCGTATTAAGGAGTGGTTTGTGGTGATCCTAGAGCCGTATGGAGAAAGTCTGCGCCTCTTTATATCAATAAAACCAACAATAAATAGAAACAATGAAGAAGTACGTTTTATTCCTTTTAGCCACAGCATTGTTTATGCTTAATGCTTGTAATTCTCGACCTACTAACGTAGAAGACAAAAATGATAGTGTGAAAATTAACAGATTCAACCGTGAAAAGACAATCTCTTTTTTAGGAATAAAGTTAGGGACACCTAACAAACGACTAAAGTCTGTTATTGATACGTTAGACCATGTTATTTTAACTGATGTTCCTGAGTTTGTTGATCGTCACTTTTTTGGAGAATCAGTATTTAGCAATTACAGAGAAAGAAGAGTCGGTTCGTTTTTTTCATCAGTTATTGGAGAAAATAATGAAAGCTATGAGGGCTGGGGTGTGGCTTTTTCTGATGGAGATAGTATAACAAGAATACATTTTATGATAAAAAGCATTTTGGTGGATTCTGTATTTAATAATATCAAATTAAGATATTTAGAAAATTATGGTGACCCAGATGAAGAATACGAGATAAAGGGAATTACCGATTTACTTCAAAATGTTGGTTGTTATTGGAATTTTAAAAATGAACAAAGAATATATTTGCATAAGTTCATAAGTCATGATAGTTGGACCATAGATTTTGAGAGGGTAGAAATAGCGTATATAGATATGAAATCTATAAAAAGAAAAGAAGAGTTAGAAGAACAAGAAAGAATTCTGGAAAGGAATGATAGTATAGAAGAAAGAAAAAAGAATGCTAAAACAAAAGAGAAGCAGCAATTATAATATTTCTGTTTAATGGCAATGCTTTTCTGATAAACAAATGGATATTATCTCACGAGACGCACAAATTACAGAGGCTATTCAAGCAGAATTAGATACAATATCACTTCTCTTGGTACGAGGGCTTCAAGAACTACAGGCAATGGATATGAATTATGGTTCATATTTCATACCTTCTCAAACTCTTTCTCAAGGATTAGAGAGGATGATGAAAGTTATCCTTTTCCTGTCGGGCAAAGTTGAGAAAGGACAACTAAGAAGTAAGTTCTCTCACGGCCTTAATAAGCTTTGGAACAAATTGACAACAGAAAGTATTGTTGATTTAATCCCTGATCCTTTTTTTGATGACATTTTGAAGATTTTATCTGAATTTGGCTATAATGCTCGCTATTACTATATCTCTTTATTGGATGGAGAACCATTGAACTTTAATCCACAGAAGGAATGGGAAAAGCTTGAGAGCAGATTTTTGAACGAAGCCCCACAAAGATACCAGATGCTCCGCAACGGAGATGATGCAACCATTTTAATCAAAGAAATGGTAAGAAGATTTCAGATTCCGATAGAAATATTAATAAACAGGCTTTCAAAAGTTATTGTAGATTATGAAAAACGTGAAGTTGGATGGGTTGTTCCTACAACTATCAAGTCATTTGCAAATATTGGAACAGACTCTTTTGGCAAAAATGTCTATAAAGAATGGCCTCAGAGTTTAGAGATTATTGCAAAGCCGCATAAAAGGAACTGGCGCGACTTCTTAATCAGATTATTCCATCCATTCAGAAAAACTAAAGTAATAAGAAAAAGAGATTACCATGAGGAGTGGCCATTTCGTGATGTGAAGAAAGTAAGAATAGAAAAGCGTATGTGTAAACGTGGTCCCCTCCATATTATTACTATAAATGGCTTTGATTGTGCATTAGATGGTAGGACAGCATCCATCCTTAAAATTGCAAGAACTCACGAAGCTGGTTTTGCAGTAGTTGGAATATCGACACAACCGTTTCTTGATTTGGCAATGAATTTATAAATTGAAATAGAAAAGACCAATATAATTGTTAATAGAATTATCGATAGAATTATTTCAATAATTTTCTATTATCGTTTCCCTCCAGCACTTGCATCTGCTGAATGGCAATTTGATTGAGCTTGACCAGTCTTTCTCCCTGTGGAATACCCTCATTGATTAGTACAGCATTGATATTCTCCATATTTGAGAGGCAAATCAGTTCATTGATAGTGGCGTAATCACGGATATTACCTTTCAATTCGGGATTAGCTTCTCGCCACTGTTTAGCAGTCATTCCAAACATGGCTACATTCAATACATCAGCCTCTTCAGCATAGATGATACTTGCCTGTGCAGGAGTAATTTCTTCAGGAATCAGATGGCTTTTGATGGCGTCAGTATGAATATGGTAGTTTATTTTTGATAGTTCTCTCTTTGCCGTCCAGCCCAACATCTTTTGTTCTTCTGCTTTTAGACGTTGGTATTCCTTAACCAGTAGCAGTTGGAACTTAGGACTTATCCACATGCCAAAGTGATAGGCAATATCGCGATGGGCATAAGTGCCACCATAGCGTCCCGCCTTGGAGAAAATACCAATGGCTCCAGTCTTTTCTATCCATGTTTTGACTGATAGAACGAAGTTATTGCTGCCCGCCATGTTTCTAAATGTACCGAATTCGGTACAATTAAAATTGGGATTGTAGAGCATTTCCCATTCACCAAGGTACTCAATCGTACTTTTCAGACT
>DETM01000031.1:4041-13160 GCA_002361655.1 Prevotella sp. UBA3288
GAAATGTAGTCATCGTCATTGTGCGAAACGATGGTTATCTCCGTATTCTGGACATTAATCTTTGCCATAGATAATATATCTGTTATGAATTATGTGTGCAAAGGTAGTAAAATAATTCGATACATAAGAAAAATCAGCATATTATTTCGATAGAAGGACGTAGCCTAATACGCACCTTTTTGGCAAGTGCTAGTAAAGATGCCGCAAACTGCTTGGTGAGCGAAGGCAGCAGAATTCTTGCGACACTGTCGCAAAGATTGACTGCACGTTATGGCAAGGGATATACCTATACTGCTGTCACAAGGATGATGAAAGTTGCTCGATTTTATAGCGAAGAAGAAATGTTTGCGACACTGTCGCAAACATTAACGTGGAGTCATTTTTTGGAACTCGTTACCATAGAAGATAATAACAAGCGATTGTTCTATCAACAGATGGGCATTGCTGAGCATTGGAGTGTCAGGCAGTTACGAGATAAACAGGATGAGATGGCGTACGAACGTTCTTTGATAGCTATAAAACCTGAAGATGAGATAGTGAAGACTCTTGAGAAGGTGACTCCGACCCACATGGAGCCTGATGTAGTGCTACGCAATTCATACGTGCTGGATTTCTTGGGACTGAACGGCTACTATTCTGAAGAAGAACTGGAAGATGCCATCGCCAAACAGCTAGAAGCTTTTATCCTTGAGCTTGGACAAGGTTTTGCATTTCTGGAGCGTCAGAAACGTTTCACAATTGATGGCACAGACTATTATCTTGATTTGCTTTTCTATCATCGAAAGTTGAAGTGCCTGATTGCTATTGACCTCAAACTTGGAAAATTCAAGCCTCAATATAAGGGGCAGATGGAGTTATATCTCAAATACCTGCAGAAATATGATATGCAACCAGATGAGAATCCACCTATCGGTCTTCTGCTATGCAGCGAAGGTAATACAGAACATATTGAACTTATGATGCTGAACGAGGATCACATCAAAGTGGCTCAATACCTTACCTGCTTACCAGATAAACAGTGGTTTATTGACAAACTCAATCGTTCAATACTCATTGCTAAGGAATATAATGACAATCGCTAAGGAATATCCGCACTGTCGGTGAGTAAGAGGACGTAGCCTAATACGCACTTTTCAAGCAAGTGCCACACAAAATGCCGCAATTTTTTTTGTCGAGACGGAGTAATTTCGCCATCAATGATGGCAAAGTTACAATTGATAATTATGAATTATTTACTTTTTTGTGAAGCCCAGTGAGACGACGCTGAAGCGCACGTCGCCGGCTTTGCAGAGTTCCTGTGCACAGGCAATGACCGTAGAGCCTGTTGTCACGATGTCGTCGACCAGCAGCAGGTGCTTGCCTTCGACAGCCTCCGGTGTGAGCATCTGAAAGGCATCTCTGACGTTCTCTTTCCGCTGCCAGCCCTTCATCCGGGTCTGCGACGTGTCGAACTGTATGCGCCTGACCGCCTTTTTGAGGATGGGCAGTTGTGTCGCTTCGCTGATGCCACAGGCTATCTCCATGCTTTGGTTGTAGCCCCGTTGCCTTAGGCGACGGCCTGTGATAGGTATGGGCACGATGGCATCGATGTCGTCAAAGAATCGGTAGGGCTTCAGGGCGTTGGCCGTCATGCGTCCCATGTTTTCGCCTATTTCGGGCTGATGGTGGTATTTCAGGTGATAGATGAGGCGGCTTGTGTCCGAGTGGGGGATGTAGTAGAAGTAGGCGGCAGCCTTCTCTATGGGGAATTGTCCCCAGAACAGGCGGGCCATAGGGTTGTCGTAGGGGTTCTTGCCGAAGTCGGTCTGTGGCATTCTGAGGTGGCATACGCCGCAGACGACCGATTCGGTAGCCTGCAACGTGTCGCCGCAGACAGCACAAGAGCGCGGCGATATCAGGTCGAATATCTCAGTCAAGAGTGTCGTCCACGTCATCTACTTCAAGACATTGTTTGATGAGATCCAGTGTGAACCCTCGGCCTATGGCGAATTTGATGAGTTTCTTCGTCCGTTCGTACTCGCTCTGTGCCTTGATGCTCCGCTGTTTCTGTTTAAGCATCGGGCGGAGAATCTTCAGATATTCTTCGTCGTCGACCTCGTCGAGAATCTGCCGGCCGGTGCCTTCATCGATATGTTTCAGCCACAGTGCCTGTTCCACCTTGCGGCGCCCCCATTTGCTGTAGCGTATCTTGTCGTAGACGAAAGCACGGGCAAACCGTTCGTCGTCGACATATCTCTCTTTGATGAGACGCTCCATCACTTGGGCTTGCTCCTCCTTGTCTACTCCCCATTGTCGCATCTTGTCCAGCATCTCCTGTTGACAGTGCTCGCTGCGGGCGCAGAGGGCTGCCAGTTTCTGGTAGGCCTGTCTGCCGGTCATCTCTTTCTTTACTTCCATGCTATGATGTATCTGTCTTTGTCGTAGTCGTCCTGATGGATTGTTACCTGCCGGAATCCGGTCTCCTGCAGCATGTCGTCCAACTGTCTGGCATAGAGCGGGTTGATTTCCAGACAGAGTGCTCCGTCTGGTTTCAGGGCCTTGATGGCATAGCGCGCTATGCTGCGGTAGAACAGCAGCGGATCGTCGTCGGGCACGAACAGGGCCAGGTGGGGTTCGTGGTCTAGCACATGACGTTCCATCGTGGCCTGCTCCTGTTGGCAGATATAGGGCGGATTGCTGACGATGGCATCCCACCGTTCGCTGTCTTCGGGCGGTGTGAGCATGTCTTGGTGCTCGAAGTCGACGGAGGCCCGCAGGAGCGAGGCATTCTCTCTGGCCAGGCTGAGTGCCTGGTCGGAGATGTCCCATGCCGCGACGCTGGCCGCCGGCCGGTCCAGTGCGATGGTGATGGCAATGCAGCCGCTGCCGGTGCCGATGTCGAGCACTGAGCGGGGCTCGTCGCCGATGGCGTCACCGACGGCATGACAGAGCCACAGGGTCTCGGGACGTGGTATCAGCACGCCGGCGTTTATCCGGAACTGCCGTTCGCCGAAGTCTGCCTTGCCGATGACATACTGCACCGGTTCGCCGTCGAGCAGCCGTTGCCGGATGGTCGTCAGCAGCGTCTCGTCGAGGGTCTCTACTTTGTCCATGATGATGTCGCTCCGGGTCAGTCCGAAGTTCACCTCCATGACGTATCGCCCTATCCATTGCGCCTCACGTTCCGGGTAGAGGGCGGTCAGCGGTTGCCAGAATGCCTGGTATGTCATATTGTCCGGAAAACGGAAAGCGGCACCTCCACCGACGGCTGTCGCGTGAGGGTGCCGCTTATATTATATATTAATGAAGGTGTGATTACTTCACCAGAGCCTCGCGGGCATCAGCCACCTCAACAGCGACCTTTGCCAACTGCTCCTTCAACTGCTCCACGTCGATGGCGTTGAGGGTCTTCAGGGGCTCGATGGCCTTAGCCACGGGCACCAACTCGGTGTCGTAGGCCGAGAGACGCTCGATGGCATCCTGCAGCAGGATGATACGGAAGGTGACATTGGCGGCGGCGTCGTCGTCAAACACGGTGATGAACTTGTCTGTGTTCTGGTTCAGCACGTAGAGTTGCTCGACGAGCACAGCGGCAGCCATCTGCCAGTAGTAGTTGATGCGGCCGTTCTTGTCCATGGCGTTGTAGAGCGACTGGTTGGTCTCGTAGATGGTGTTCTGATCCTCAATCTCCTTGAACGAGGGGTCGCTGATGTCGGCCATCAGTTTGGTGATAGCCTTGTCGTAGTCCTCTGTAGGCATGTCGTACAGGGCGGCAATCTTCTGGTCGACGACCAGTGCGCTGAGCACGCGGTATTTCTCGGCCAGTGTGGTAGCATTGTCGGCCACGGCAGCGTCGAGCAGATAGTCGGGCTTCACCTGCTTCTCCTGATCGGTCAACTGAATGCCGTTCTCGCCACTCTGCATGATGGGCAGGGGCTTGAGTTTACCCAGTTCAGATGCCAGGCTGTCGAACTGAATCTTGATGCTGGCCTCCAACTGCTCCTGCTCGAAACTCTTCACAGAGTCGGTCTGCTCAGCTTCACTCTTCTGGCCACCCTGGCCACCGGCGCACGATGCAAAGATCATTGCTGCAAATGCTACAGCGACTAAACTTAATTTCTTCATTGCTTTCTAATGTTTTTTAAAGATGTTAATAATGTATGTTTGTTTTTACTTAATTTTCTCCTTTGCGGATATATCGTCCCGGACAGTCGGTGAACAGGAGTATGCCCACCACCAGACACATCAGTGCCATCACCGAGAGGTTGAACCACAGGGTCTTGATGTGGTGCTGACCGACGATCTTCTCACTGCTATAGAACGGAGCCCGTCCCATATTATTGCGTGGCGTCAGGTAGATGAGGCCTGTGCGGGGTACGATGTAGCCGTCGACGATATCGAGCATGCGGGCCTGGTCGGCACCGATGACGATGTCCTCCAACTTGGTGTTGTAGTTGTCTTCCTTCAGTTTGATGACGGCCTCCTTGCCTTGGCGGCGCAGCAGGTCCGACATCATCGCGTTGACTTTCAGCGTGGCTTTGTTGCTGCGGCGGGCCAGCGTGTCCTCGGCCTGTTTCATGTAGTTGTAGAGCGACTCATAGGAGTCGTCGCCCTCGTAGGGCTGCATGCTGCAATAGTCGGTCAGCACGGGCAGATTCTTATGAATCACGTCCAAATGTTCGGGTTTCACCTCCTTGCCCCGGCGCTGCTCGTCGTTCATTGTCTCCAGTTGCGACTGCAGTTCGTAGAGGAAGCCCATATTGTAGAACTGGTTCTCGTATTTCTCCTTGTCCTGTGCGAAGAACGGCTTCTCGTAGGCGTTGTCGGTGAACGATGTGACGGCCAGTGCCTCGTACGACCATCGTGAGGGGATGATGTCGCCGATGACCGGCACGTTGCCCGTGGTGCTCTTCGGTGTCAGGTCGGAGAAGTTGACCACCAGGCCGCAGAGCAGTATCTGCGGGATGAGCAACAGCGGTATGCTGATGTAGATGGCGACCACCGAACTGAGGCACTGTGAGAGCAGCAGTCCCACCAGGTTGGAGAGCAGGGCGGTGACAAACAAGATGAGCCACCACACGCCGAACAGTCCCTGTATGCCCATGATCCAGTTGCCGATGGCGATGAACAGGAAGGTCTGTATGAGCGAGACCCCTGCCATATAGACAATCTTCGACCATATATAACTAGCATAGGAGAGACTGAGGAATTTCTCGCGTTTCAGCAGTGCCCGGTCTTTGATGATCTCTTCGGCACTGCCGCTCATGCCGATGAACGTAGCCACGATGACGGCCATGAAGAAATAACTCACCATGTTCTTGTTGTTCATCACGGTGTAGCCTTCCGGCGGTGCAAAGCGGGTGAGCAGTGAGCAGATGACAGCCAGCACAGGGGCTTCGAGCAGCGTGATGCACAGATACTGTATGTTGGTGATCTTGGTCCTGAAATTGCGGCGGAGGAAGATGGCGAACTGCTTCAGCGCACCGGGCTTCTTCTGGTCGGAGGGCGGCACCTCGCCGACGGCGGGCTGGGGCAGTTCCGCTCTGTTCGAAAGGTAGAGTTCGTGCCACTCCTGCGGCGACATCTTGCGTTCGTCCGACGTCTCGCCACTGCTGTTGAGCGCCTTCTCGTCGATGATGTTCAGTACAATCTCGGGGTTGACGTTGCCGCAGGTGGGACAGGCACTGGTCTCTGCGTCGGCATAGCAGGCGGCCTCCTTGAAATAGGTGATGGCATCGATGGGGTTGCCGTCGAACACGGGGTAGCCGCCCTTGTCGAGCAGCCACAGGCGGTCGAACAACTTATAGACATCGCTGGACGGCTGGTGGATGTTTACCACTATCAGTTTGCCCTTGAAGGTCTGCTCCTTCAGCAGGTTGATGACTTTTTCCGTGTCGGCCGACGATAGTCCGGAGGTCGGCTCGTCGAGGAAGAGCACGGCCGGTTCGCGAATCAGTTCGAGGGCGATGTTCAGTCGCTTGCGCTGTCCGCCGGAGATATATTTATTGATGGCGGAGCCCACCTTCAGGTCTTTGGCGGCGTCGAGGCCTAAGTCTTTCAGGGTCTTCATCACCCGCTTGTCAATCTCCTGGTCGGGCATGCCTTCGAAACAGAGTTTCGCCGTGTACCACAGATTCTGGTAGACGGTCAGTTCTTCTATCAGCAGGTCGTCCTGGGGCACGAAGCCGATGAGGCTCTTGGCCTGTGGCTCCATGATGCTGTGACCATTGATGGTGATGGTGCCCTCTTGGGGTATGATGGTGCCGTTCAGGATGGAGAGCAGCGTCGACTTGCCCGTGCCGGAACCGCCCATGATGGCCAGCAATTCGCCATTGTGCAGGGTGAAACTCAGGTCGTGCATGCCGTTGTCGCTGTTGGGGAAGCGGAAGTTGATGTCGCGGCCGCAGAACTCTACGGCATGGGCGGCATCGGTGGCTTTGTCGTTGGCCTTGTTGTGGGCCTCCAGCATCGTAGAGTAGTAGAGCGGCTTGCCCGTCTTGCCTTTCAGCACACTGCTTTGCAGCCATACCTGATAAGTGCCGGAAAGCACGGGCACATCGTTGAGCAGCACCGTGTCTTTGCCGGTGTATGAGAAGATCATCAGGCCGAACAGCGGGTCCAGCAGTGTCTTCAACTCGCCGTCGGTGCCGTCGATGGTATGCAGGAGCACGTCCTTCGTCTGCCGGCCTTCCACGAAGTCGGCGAAGGCAGAGAGTTCCTTTTCTGGTATCTCGAATATCTCGGCCATGATTCTGAACATGGCGGGCGTCCCTTCTTCCGGCGTGCCGCAAAACTCCATCAGACGCAGCAGGAGCAGGGCCTCCTCACGGTGGGATATCTTTCCTTTCAGGCCCGAGCAGATGCTGTTGACGGTGCTCTTGGTGTCGAGGTCGTCGGTCATCTCATAGGCTCCGCGCATGTCGCTGTAGAAGTCCAGATAGGCATCAATATTCCTGATGCCGAAATGGTGGCGCAGGTAGTTGACAAGCATGGCTCTTGCCCACGACTCGTCTACCTGTTCCTCTTTGCCAAACAAAGCGAACAGGCTGAGAAAACCGGATAGGATAATGTCAGTCATGCTCTCCTATGCTTGATAACTCCGTTTTAGGGTATGTTTATTTTGCTTGCAAAATTATGAAAAAAAACAGAATACGTACAGATAGCCTGCGTTAAAAAAACTAAAGAGCGTCTATTTGCTCGTTGCCGGTGGATGGCGTTTGGAAAGAAATGCCTAACTTTGTGGCTGAAAACAAGGAAGACAAATGGCTATTTCCAGAGAAGATGAGATGTATATGCGCCGCTGTCTGCAGTTGGCATGTAATGGTCGCCAGAATGCCAAACCGAACCCGATGGTCGGTGCCGTCATTGTCTGCCGCCGGCGTATCATCGGCGAGGGCTACCATGTGCGGTGTGGCGAGGGGCATGCCGAGGTGAATGCCTTTGCCTCGGTGCGGCCGGAAGACGAGCATCTGCTCCCTGAGGCCACGATGTATGTGTCGCTGGAGCCCTGTTCGCACTTTGGCAAGACGCCGCCCTGTGCTGACCTGATTGTCCGCAAGGGGCTGCGCCGGGTCGTGGTGGGCTGTGTCGACCCCTTTGCCGAGGTGCAGGGCCGTGGTATCCGCAAGTTGCGCGATGCCGGCATCGATGTGACGGTGGGCGTGTTGGAAGAGGAATGTCAGTGGCTGAACCGCCGCTTCTTCGTTTTTCATCGATTCCATCGGCCATATATCATTCTGAAGTGGGCACAGACGGCCAACGGCTTTATCGATGATCATGGCCGGGCGTTGGCCATTTCGTCGCCTTTTACTCAGATGCTCAGTCATAAGTTGCGGGCCGAGGAAGATGCTATCCTTGTGGGCCGGGTGACCGACGAACGGGAGCATCCGTTGCTGACGGTCCGCCACTGGTGGGGCCCCGACCCCAAACGCCTGGTCGTCGACCGCCAGCATCCTCTGAATCTGGAGTCCCTCTATGCTCACAACATTCAGTCGCTTGTCGTGGAAGGGGGCCGTCAGACTTTGGAGTCTTTTCTTGTTCAGGATTTGTGGGACGAGATTCGTGTGGAGACCAATGCCGCTCTCACTGTCAGTGCCGGCACCCGTGCTCCGCTGCTGCCTGGTAAGGTCCGTGTTGTCGACAAGCAGGTGTTTGGCGAACAGACCATCATCACTTATGCCAGACAGTGAGATCTGTGCGGTCATTTCCTGCCGAAGTCGGCAGGCACCTCTCCCCATCGTTTTGTCTCCCATTTGATGATGGGGTTGCGGTAGTCGTGGGTTTGCAGCCAGCGCTCGGCCCGCTCTATAATATTAAATAGGTGTTCGGTCTCCGTCGTGCGCTCCAGTTTGGTCTTACATTGTCGTTTTTTTACCCAGAGGATGGCATTATAGGAGTCGCTGTAGATGGTCTTCTGGTGCAGACCCTGTTGCCAGCAGAGAGCCAGGGCATGGACGATGGCGAGAAACTCACCGATATTGTTCGTGCCGCGGACAGGGCCGTAGTGGAACACCCGCGCCCCTGTCTGCAGGTCTATCGCCTGATACTCCATCGGTCCGGGGTTGCCGCTGCAGGCCGCATCGACGGCCCAAGCGTCTGCCCTTACCTCGGGGGGCAAGGGCAGCACCGTGTCGTGGCGGTAGTCGGGGGGATTTATATTCTCAACTCTCAACTCTCAACTCTTAACTCTCAACTTTCAACTCCCAATTCCCAACTCTCCTACATTCGCTCCGGCACTTCGATGCCCAGCAGGCCCATGCCGCTCTTGATGATCTTGGCTACGTTGCGGGCGATGACCAGCCGCATTTGCTTCTTGGCCTCGTCGGGCTCGTTGAGGATGGAGTAGTCGTGATAGAATTGGTTGAAGACCTTTGTCAGTTCATAGCAGTAGTTAGCGATACCGCTGGGTGAATAGTCCTTGCCAGCCTGCTCGACGGCAGCGGTGAATTCGTTCATCTTCTGGATGAGTTCTATTTCTTTTTCACTCAGAGTAATCGGAGTGCTCAGAGTATTCCGAGAATTCAGAGTCGTCGGGGCTTTGCGGAGAATCGAGCGTATTCTCGCATAGGTGTATTGGATGAATGGGCCCGTATTTCCGTTGAAATCGATACTCTCTTCGGGGTTGAAGAGCATGTTCTTGC
>DETM01000031.1:13207-13536 GCA_002361655.1 Prevotella sp. UBA3288
GCGTCGACCTTCAGGATGAAGTATTTCAGGGCTCCCATACCCACGATGCGGGCTATCTCGCGGTGCTCCTCTTCGGTCATGTCGTCGAACTTGCCCAGTTCCATCGATGTCTGATAGGCATCGTCGACCATCAACTGCATCAGGTCGTCGGCATCGACCACTGTTCCCTCGCGGCTCTTCATCTTGCCGTTGGGCAGTTCGACCATGCCGTAGGAGAAGTGTACTAACTCCTTGCCCCACTTGAAGCCCAGGCGGTCGAGCAGGATGGAGAGCACCTGGAAGTGGTAGTTCTGCTCGTTGCCCACCACGTAGATCATCTTGTCGATGGG
>DETM01000031.1:13612-14171 GCA_002361655.1 Prevotella sp. UBA3288
CGGTGCCGATGTCCTGCGTCATATATACAGAGGTGCCGTCGGAGCGCAATAGCAGTTTCTGGTCGAGACCCTCGTCTGTGAGGTCGGCCCAGACGCTGCCGTCGTCATGGCGCTCGAAGAGACCCTTGCTGAGGCCTTCCTCCACCTTGGCCTTGCCTTTCAGGTAGGTCTGGCTCTCGTAGTATATCTTGTCGAACGAGACGCCCATCTTCCGGTAGGTCTCGTCGAAGCCGGCATATACCCAGCCGTTCATCTTCTCCCACAGGGCGCGCACCTCGGGGTCGCCCTGTTCCCATTTCACCAGCATGGCGTGGGCCTCCTTGATGAGCGGGGCTTCCTGTTTGGCCTGTTCTTCGGCTTTCTCAGCGGGTATACCGCTGAGCATGAGTTGGGCGGCGAGGGCCTTCACTTCCTCGCGGTAGTGCTTGTCGAAAGCCACGTAGTAGTCGCCGATCAGATGGTCGCCCTTCTTGCCGCTGGACTCAGGCGTCTCGCCGTTGCCCCATTTCTGCCAGGCGAGCATCGACTTGCAGATATGTATGCCGCGGTCGTTGACGAT
>DETM01000031.1:14227-89158 GCA_002361655.1 Prevotella sp. UBA3288
ACGCGGTTGCCGTTGGCCTCCATAATCTTGGCCAGGCTCCAGCCCAGCAGGTTGTTGCGTACATGGCCCAGATGAAGCGGTTTGTTGGTGTTCGGCGACGAGTATTCGATCATCACCAGCGGGCTGTCGGCCGTGGCCTGTTTCATGCCGAAGTGCTCGTCCTTGTCGATGGACTGCAGCAGGTCTCTCCAGGCACCGTCGCCGATGCTCAGGTTCAGGAAGCCTTTTACCACGTTGAACTTGTCGACGGCTGCACAGTGTTCCACCATATATTGTCCGATTTCCTCGCCGGTCTGTTCGGGACTCTTGCGGGCCATCTTGACGAAGGGGAACACCACCAGCGTCAGGTTGCCTTCAAACTCGCTGCGTGTCTTCTGCAGTTGCAGCATCTTCTCGCTGGCCTCTATGCCGTAGAGTGTCTTTACGGCCTCGCCGGCAGCACGGCTGATCAGTGTCTCGATATTCATCTCTATTTTTTTTGCAATTTTGGTGCAAAGGTACGAAAAAGTGAGCAAAAAGCCAAAGGAAAACTTATTTTCTTTAAAACGATGTCAGGATACTGTAGCCATATGCGGTTCGGATGCCGTAACTATACGCGTAAAAAACAAAAAATCCTGCAATCCTGCTTCTCTTGGGGTTAAAGTGCTTGTAATGAGTTGGTTGCCTCATTGAGAAGCAGGATAGCAGGATTTCTTGTTTTTTTTTAGTTGATGAGGAATATCTTCTTCTGCCCTTTGTAAGTAGCCGTCACCATGGCACGGCACTTCATGTCGGTGCTGATGTCGAACGTCACACCGGGGACGTTGGAGTGAGCCTCAACCTTGGCACCGGCTTTCATCGGGGCATACAACTGATAGCGGTTGCACTCGGTGTAGCCGTTGGCATTGGTAGCCATGACGGGCTGTTCGGGAATGGCAAGTTTCTGTCCGTCGACGATAATCGTCACCTGTGGCACCACGGGCGCCTTCTGGTCAGCACCCTTCGAGAAACTGATTCCGTGGAGGTCGAAGAGCCCCTGCGGACGCTGTGGCTGCTGAGGTGCACGACCGCCAAACTGTCCGCGCTGCGGGTGCTGGGGCTGCTGGATGTCTGGTCCTTCGACGACGAGGTAGATGGCGTGCTTGCCGGTGAGCCCCTCTACGGCGGGGACGGCAGCATAATAGGTAGTTGCCTTGCGTTCTGCGTCAGCAGGCACCTCTATCAAGCCTATCTCCTGTCCCTTCCAGGGATTATCGAGCATGACATGAATCTTGAAGGCCTTTTTACCCGTAGCCGTCAGATTGAGCCCGATGGTGCTGTTGTCGCCGGCCTTCGTGCCTTCAAAAGCCTTCACACCCTTGGCATCGTTGGAGAGACCGCCGAAGCCAAAGTACTTGAAGCCCACGATGCCACCATTCTGAATACCGGCCAAGTCCATAGAGTTGCGCCACACGTCGTGGTTGTCCTGCATCCACTGGTTGCTGTTAGGACCGTACATGAAGCAAGCCAGTCCGGCAGAGTAGTATGCGTAAGGGGGAAGACCGAAGATCTGGAAGCCTTCGCTGGTTACCTCAGCACCGGTATAAGTATTGCCGTCAGCGGCGGCAGCCACCCACTCATTGTTCTTAGCGAAGGGGTCATAGCCGGTGATGCGCACCTGTCCGCCCTTGGCCACGGGCTTCTTGTCCCATTCAATCTTCACGGGAGCCACCATGGCCTGACGTGCATTGCCGAAGCCACGGGGCGGGCGATGGTAGAACACGTACCACTGGCCGTTGATCTCCTGCAGCGAGCCGTGGGTGTTGTGACCGGCATTGGTGGTAATCAGTTTCGACCCGTCTTCATTGAGCACCACGCCACGAGAGTCGACCAGCACACCGCCAGAGCGCCACGGACCAAGCGGTGAGTCGCCATAAGCATAGCGCAGGGCCGAATTGGTGCTGCCCAGTCCGTACTCCTGACCGCTGTAACCGGAGAACACCATCACATACTTATTGCCCACCTGGCGGATGCTCGATGCCTCGAAGAAATTGAAGTCGAGCGGGTTCTGTCCTTTGTAGAGGGCTTTATACACCGAGCCTTCCTTGTCGAGCAGTTTGCCGTCGCGGCTGCTGGCTGGGATAAATGGGTCGATGAGTTCGGTGCCGGGACGCTTGGAGTACATCGTGTTCTGGTCGAGTTCGCAAGCCGTCGAATGCTGGAAACCATAGAACACATAGGCACGATAGCCTTTCTCATAGTCCTTGTCTTTCTTGTCGTTGACCGGCTCGATAAAAACTGAGGGGTCGAAATCGATGAGTGACCCTTCCACACACTGTGTGCCGTCGGCTGTCAAGTTAACTGGTGTGAAGGGACCATCGGGACGGTCGCTCTTGCACACCATAGCCACACGCCGCCAGCCACGGCTGTGGGGATAGAGCCAGTAGGTCTTCTTGCCCGTAGTGCGGTCAATGGTCTCCACCAGGTCGGGAGCATACATCGTGTCCCACTGTCCATCGACAAACCACGTAAAGATGGGGCCTTCGTCGCGCCACTGGCTGAGGTCTTCGACGGGTGCCGACCACATACGTATGTCCGGGCCACAATATTTATTATAATGTACATCGTGCGAACCGATAATATAGGCACGCATCTTTCCCGGTTGGTCAGGATCCTCGAACACACGAGGCTCGCCATCGGGTACATGCTCCCAGAGCGGCAAATAGGGATTCTGCGCCATGCTGCTCATCGCAAAACAGGAAATGAGGAATGACAAACTTAAGAATGACTTTTTCATGAAGTTTTGTGTTATTTAGTTAATGATTACGGAAGTTCCATTTGGAGTTGTCTGATCCGAAGTTAAAGACAGCCAGCGTAGGGGTACTGTCGCCGGCGGAGTAGAGACAATAGCGGGTGTTCTTGCCCGGCTGACCGGGAATGGCGCAAGGCATGATGCGATAGGTGCCATCGGTCAGTTGTTCGATGAACCACAACTGCGATTCCTGCCCCCGGAAGTCGCTGGCCACAACCTGAAGATCGGCAGTGGCGGTCAAGGCACGGTTGGTGCCTTCAATCAGAATCTCGTAGAGCGGCCCGCAGAGATTGCCGCCGGCTTCAGGCACCGGCTTTACCGTCCACCGCTGCCAAGGGCGGAACATATAGTCGCTGCAGCGCACAGCCACATCACCCTCGGGCCAGGTGGCCTGCACCTCTTCAAGTGTCTGATTGGGGATGGGCTTGGCGGGCTCTTTCAACTGCTCACGGTTGAACCATCCCTGACGCTCCTGTTTCATGCGAATGAAGTCGACGGCCAGTTCCAAAGAATAGCCTCGACGCTCGCTCTCTATCTCGTAGGTGCCCTGTTTGATTCGCTCGCCGGCCACCGGCCAGCCGTTTTTCCAGATCAGCGGACGGATGCCCAGCACCGAGCGTCCACCCTGTTCGAAGTCAGCCTCATAGTGGCAGGACATGATTTCTACACCCTCGTCAACCACAGTACGCCCGAAGTGTCCGGGACCACAGACACGGTCGCCGGCAGCAATCACCATACGACCGCCACCGTGGAACATATCGCGCCCCACATTGTCAATATAAGGCCCTTCTACATTCCTCGAGCGTCCTACCACTATATTATAAGTAGAGTTGACGCCGTCGCAGCAGGTGCCGTGAGTGCCCAGCAGATAGTACCAGCCGTCACGGTAGATCAGGTCGGTAGCCTCGCAGTCGATGGCAATATCTTTCTCTACGTTGCCTTTCATACGTTCACCCGTCTTAGGGTCGAGTTCTATCAGCCGGATGGTACCGAAGTAAGTACCGTAGGTCACCCAAAGCCGCCCCGTCGTAGGGTCCAGGAGCAGTGAGGGGTCGATGGCGTCACAGTCTTCCATACCGTCGCTGGATGCCACCTCGATGGCTTCCGACCATTTGAAGTCGGGACTCTTGGGGTCGAGCGTCTTGTTCCACATGGTCAGGATGCGGCCATTATGACCGCCGCCCAGTCCACCGCCGGTGGCGCCATAGATACAGAGATAGCGGTCGCCCAGTTTCATCACATCGGGGGCAGCACCGCCACCGGGACGGTCGGCACCGCCTTCCCAGTGCCACCCGTCAGCAGAAATCAGGCCACCGCCGCCCGTGCCGAAAGTGAAATACTGACCATCGCTCTCGGCAATGGTCGAGGGGTCGTGGATATAGGGAGTCCCTGTTTGCGCCGCTGCACGGCTACAGAACGATGTACAAAGAATGAATGAAAATATGATGCGTAACTGTTTCATGGTTTACTGAATATGAAGGTTGGTAATAGGTTGATTGTTCTCATCAAGGAAACGGACACACATATCGCTCAGGCCGGGACCATTGACGACCGCGCCCCGCAGGATGTTGCGCCCTTTCTTTAAAGTCAGACGTGCCGACATGCCATCATCCTCGACCATGCGACGGTCGCCTTCAAGCATCAATACTTCCTCGCCGTTCAACCACCAGATAGAAGCACCATTGGAACCGGCAGCCAGACGTACGCCAGGTATGTCCTCAGGACAGTCTATCACGGTGACAGCCCAGAACAGCGAGCCGTAGGTCTGCTGTCCCCACTTCTCGGCAAAACGGAAGAGTTTTACGTTGTAGTTCTCGCTGTCCAAAGCATGCCAAGCCAGCGTCTGTTTGCCGGCTTTCACCTTCTGGCCGTCACGGGGCACGATGGTCATCTGATCCTTGAAGTAGGTCTTCGAGAAGGTCTCTCGCAGCCAGGTGTTTGTAAAAATCACATTCGAACGGATGTCCTGTTTGATAGGTTCCAGCAACATCCAGCGGCGTATGAAGCCGGCCTCGTCGGGCTGCGACGGGGCAGCACCGGCAACAACAGGCGTAAAATAGCGGGGGCGGTTCTTGAACTGCAACCGGTCGACAGAGGTCTGGCCGTCAGTCTCGTTGACCAGACAGAGGGCGGCCGTCCCGGCGGGAATATACGTCAGGGGAGCGGTGATGCTGATCCACTGTCCCCGCTGGTCACGGCGGAACTGTCCGGTGCTCTCCACCCTGATGTCGAAGCGGGCCATCACCTTCCCTTTGGCATTCCCTTCCCGCAAGGTCAGACTGCCATTCTGCTGCGCCTTGACAGCAGCCGTGACATAGGCATCTTCACGCAGCATGCTGAAGTCGACCTGGTCGAAGGTGAGCCACTGTCCCTTTTGGGCGAAGATGGCGTGCCACCCACGGAACGTGTTGGCCGTATCGATGAAATCGGTGGTTACGCCCAGACTAACACTGCTGAAGCGGTCGATGTCGATGCGATGAGTGGCCGGCATAATTCCCACGCCACGCAAGGTCGGCTTCACCTCGACGATGGTGCCGTCAGGACGAAAGGTGATGAGGTCGGCATGAGGCGACCGGTTCTTGTCGAACGCAGGCGAATAGTCGTTGTGATGATAGAACAGATACCACTGGCCGTGGTACTCCACGATGCTATGATGGTTGGTCCAGCAGCCATTGGCATGTTCGGCCATGATGATACCCTTGAAGTCCCAAGGGCCCAGCGGTGACTTCGACATCGCATAGGCCAGCGTCTCGGTGGGATTGTTGTCCTCTGTCTTTTGACCGCGAACCCAGGGGAAGGTCAGGTAGTACCAGTCTCCACGGCGGAAGACGAACGGACCTTCCTTGAAACCTTCGGGCAGTCCCTCCATCTGTTTCCCGCCCACCGTCATGTTCTCGCCCTGACGCAGCGAGACCGTTTCCAGCGGGTCGGCCAATTCCGTCATGTTGTCTTTCAGCCGGGCGCCACGGATGCCCATGCCGCTCCAATAGATGTAGGCCTGGCCATCGCGGTCGATCAGCACACAGGGGTCGATGCCCATCACACCCCGGATGGGTTCTGTCTCGGGCGAGAAGGGACCCTCCGGGCGGTCTGCCGTAGCCACGCCAACCGAAAAGCCGCGTCCCTGACGAGGTGCATTGGGGAAGTAGAAATAATACTTACCATTCTTCTCCACGCAATCGGGTGCCCACATCGAATAGCCCCTTGGCTGTCCCCAGGGTACCTGCTCCTGCGACAAGATGACGCCATGATCCTGCCAGTCTATCAGATCGTCTGACGAGAATACGTGATAGTCGGCCATGCAGAACCAGTCCTTACGGGCAAAATCATCGGGGGCCGGAATGTCATGCGACGGATAGAGATACACCTTATTATTAAAGACACGGGCGGTGGGATCGGCCGCAAACTGGTCGCGCACCACAGGATTCTGTGCCGCCGCTATGAAGGGCGTAGCAAGCACAAGCAAGGTTAGAATTTTTTTCATGGACATGCTGTTAGTCATTGTTCTCGATGGCAAATTTAATAAATAATTTCCATACCACAATTAATTCATCGGCCGTCAAAAGCCGTTTGGGACATAGCCGAAAGCATATGCAACAAATGAATAAGCCCCAATAGCACTTTTTTCGTAATTTTGTACCCAAAAATAACAAAAACCTCTTATGAAACGATTATTTTTCTGCTTATCCGTTGCACTGCTCACTGCCACCTATGTCATGGCACAGCAACTGCCTTATCAAAATCCTGACCTGTCGGCACGTGAACGGGCCAAGGACTTGTGTGCGCGTCTGACCCTGGAGGAGAAAGCCCAACTGATGCTTGACGAGAGTCCGGCCATCCCCCGGCTGGGTATCAAGAAATTCTTCTGGTGGAGCGAAGCCCTGCACGGTGCTGCCAACATGGGTAATGTCACGGTGTTCCCGGAACCGGTAGGCATGGCTGCCTCATGGAACGACGGCATCGTACAGCAAGCCTTCGACGTGGCCAGTACCGAGATGCGTGCCCAGTACAACCACCGTATGCACGACCTGCAGGGGGAAGACGAGAAATTTCATAGTCTCAGCGTCTGGACACCGAACGTCAACATCTTCCGTGACCCCCGGTGGGGACGCGGACAGGAGACCTATGGCGAAGACCCCTATCTGACCGGTGTCATGGGACGGGCCGTGGTGCGCGGACTGCAAGGTCCGGAAGACGCGAAATACCGCAAACTATGGGCCTGCGCCAAGCACTATGCCGTTCATAGCGGTCCTGAATACACCCGCCATACGGCTAACCTGACAGATGTGTCGCCCCGCGACCTGTGGGAGACCTATATGCCGGCCTTCAAGACGCTGGTCAAGGATGCAAAGGTCCGTGAGGTGATGTGTGCCTACCAGCGACTGGACGACGACCCCTGCTGCGGATCGCAACGTCTGCTCCAACAGATTCTGCGCGACGAGTGGGGATTTGAATATCTGGTGGTCAGCGACTGCGGTGCCGTCAGCGACTTCTACACCTCGCACAAGAGTTCGTCTGATGCCGCCCACGCCTCGGCCAAGGCCGTACTGGCCGGCACTGACGTGGAATGCGGCTACGGCTATGCCTATAAGAGCATACCGGAGGCTGTACGTCGCGGCTTCATCACCGAACAGGAGGTCGACAAGCATGTGATACGCCTGCTGGAAGGCCGTTTCGACCTGGGCGAGATGGATGATCCGTCGCTGGTGGAATGGTCGAAAATTCCCTACTCGGTCATGGACAGCAAGGCGCACCGCCAACTGTCGCTCGACGTGTCGCGACAAACATTGGTACTCCTTCAGAACCGCCAGTCGGTGTTGCCCTTGCAGAAAGGCAAGGAGAAGATTGCAGTGATCGGTCCCAATGCCGACAATGCGCCTATGATGTGGGGCAACTACAATGGTATGCCCAACCACACTGTCACCATTCTCGACGGCATCAAAGCCAAACAAAGGAAGTTGTACTATGCGGCCGGCTGCGACCTGACCTACGACAAGGTGATGGATTGTCTGATGGCCTCGATGTGTACTGCCGACGGTAAGAAGGGACTGAAGGGCACGTTCTGGAATAACCGCGAGATGCAAGGAAAACCTGTCACCACAGAGTACTATACCACCCCTCTGGCCGTGACGACTGCCGGTATGCACAACTTCGCCCCCGGCGTCAACTTGGAGGATTTCTCTGCCAAATACGAGACAACTTTCACCCCGAACGCAGCAGGCGAATACGTCATCAACGTGGAGGGCTGCGGCCATTTTGAAGTCTATGTCAACGGCGAGCGCAAAGAGCGCCACCACACCTGGCGCACCACACCCACCCGCACCGCCGTTCAGGCTGAGGCAGGCCAGGCATTCAATATCGAAGTACGCTTTGCGCATATCAAGACCTATAATGCCAACCTGAAGATCAACGTGGCCAAGGAACTGCCCATCGACTATCAGGCCACTATCGACCAACTGAAAGGCATTGACAAGGTCATCTTCGTGGGTGGCATCTCGCCTGCACTCGAAGGTGAGGAGATGCCTGTCCGTGCAGAAGGTTTCAAGGGCGGCGACCGCACATCCATCGAACTGCCCGGTGTTCAGCGCGATTTCCTCAAAGCCCTTAAGGCGGCAGGCAAGACCGTCATCTTCGTGTGCTGCTCGGGCTCTGCCATCGCCCTGCAACCGGAAACCGTGAGTTGCGACGCCATCCTTCAGGTGTGGTATCCCGGACAGGAGGGCGGCACGGCTGTGGCCGACGTGCTCTTTGGCGATGTCTGCCCCAGCGGCAAACTGCCCGTCACATTCTACAAGAACACGGAACAGTTGCCTGACTATGAAGACTACTCGATGAAGGGTCGCACCTACCGCTACTTTAGCGACCCGCTCTTTGCCTTCGGCTATGGCTTGAGTTACACGACATTCCAAATCGGACAGGCCGGCATCACCAAGCAGGGGCAGAACTATCAGGTAAGCGTACCCGTGACGAACACCGGAAGACGCACCGGAACAGAAGTGGTGCAGTTGTATATCCGCAACCTGCAAGACCCCGACGGACCGCTGAAGTCGCTGCGTGCCTTCCAGCGTGTCGAGGTGAAGGCCGGCCAGACGGCTACCGCTACCCTGACGCTCACCCCGCAGTCGTTCGAGTTCTTCGACCCGGAGACCAATACCATGCGTGTCAAGCCGGGGCGCTACGAACTGTACTATGGCAACAGTTCGCGCAATGAGGACCTGAAGTCACTCTCTGTCACCTTATAATATATATACCCTAATATATAATGGATTTAATTTAAATAGAATTACTAATATTGAATAATAGCATAAAAAAACATACGATGAAAAGGCTCTTATTTATTTCTTGCCTAGCCTCATTCGGCTGGTTAGGACTTCAGGCTGGCGAAGTGATAACCAGCCCCGACGGACGCATTGCCGTGGAGTTGGACACGAACGACGGACAACCCTGCTACCAGGTGTCTTACGACGGAAAAGTCATCATCAGCCGGTCAGCACTCGGCCTGCAGACTAATATCGGTGACTACACCAAGGAGATGGCACTGACGAAAGTGACGAGCAAAGACAAGAACGACACCTACGACTTGCACACCATCAAGCAGAGCCATGTCAGTCATGAGGCACGTGAGGCCCTGGCCCGGTATGAGCAGAAAGGACAGCATGTGATGGACATCACCTTCCACATCAGCAATCGCGACGTGGCGTTCCGCTATACGCTGTTGCCCAAAAAGGATACACGCTGCTGTGTGATCACTCAGGAGCAGACGGAGTTTGTACTGCCAGAGACTGCCACCTCATTCTTGGCTCCACAAGCCAGGCCGATGACCGGTTTTGCCCGTACCGCCCCCAGTTATGAGACCCGCTATGGCATTGACGAACCTGTCGGCAAAAACGGCTGGGGACAAGGCTATACCTTCCCCTGCCTGTTTAAGGTTCCGTCGCCGTCTGCCGAGCAATGGTTGCTCATCAGCGAGACAGGTACCGACGGAAAATATGTTGGCTGCCGACTGACAGGAAAGGAGAAAGGACACTACCAGATAGGATTTCCGTTGGAGACCGAGAGCAACGGCTGGGGCTCGACGTCCGTCCAGATGGCACTGCCGGGCAAGACCCCCTGGCGCACCATCACCATGGGCGACCTCTCCGACATCATCGAGACCACCGTGACTTGGGATGTCGTGGAGCCTAAGTACAAGGCCGGCAAGACTTACGACTATGGCAAGGGCACATGGTCGTGGATTATCGGCATGGACAGCAGTTGCAACTTCGACGAGCAGAAACGCTACATCGACTTTGCTGCCGACATGGGCTACCGTTCCGTGCTCATCGATGCTCTCTGGGATGTACAGATAGGCTATCAGCGCATGGAAGAACTGGCCGCATATGGAAAGACCAAAGGGGTGGGCATCTTCTTGTGGTACAACTCCAACGGTTCGTGGAACGATGCGCCCCAGTCGCCCCGGGGCATCATGGACAACGCCTTGAAGCGCCGTCAGGAGATGGCTTGGATGCAGAAGACAGGCATCCTGGGCATCAAGGTTGACTTCTTCGGGGGCGACAAGCAACCGATGCTACAACTCTACGAGGATATCCTGACCGATGCCAACGACTACGGCATACAAGTCATCTTCCATGGCTGCACCCTACCTCGCGGATGGGAACGGATGTTCCCCAACTACGCTGCCAGCGAGGCTGTGCTGGCCAGCGAGAACCTGCACTTCTCACAGGGCTTCTGCGACAACGAAGCCCGCGACTGCGGTGCCATGTACCCCTTTACCCGCAATGTGGTCGGTTCGATGGACTTCGGCGGCTCGGCACTGAACAAATTCTACAGTGCCGACAACAAACGCGGGTCACAGCGTAAAACTTCCGACATCTATGCCTTGGCCACTGCCGTGATCTTCCAAAGTCCCGTTCAGCACTTCGCCCTGGCTCCCAACAACTTGACGGATGCCCCTTCGTGGGCCATCGACTTCATGAAACAGGTGCCGACGACTTGGGACGAGTTGCGCTTCATCGACGGCTACCCCGGCAAGTATATCATCATGGCACGCCGAGCCGGCAACAAGTGGTATGTGGCCGGTATCAATGCCACCGACAGCAGCATCAAGCAGACATTATCCCTGCCCATGCTGAATGACGGCCAAGTACAACTCTACCAGAACCAACAGGTCGTCACGTCTAAACTGTCTAAGAAGAAAACCGTCAAAATAGAAATACCCACCAATGGTGGTATTGTCATCACTCAATAGCATTTTCTTATGAAACAATTCTTTTCCCTCCTATTCGTTCTGATATCGCTTGGCGCAGCGAACGCAGCACTGCCGTTCATCACATTCGCGCCACAAGACAATACCATCTCACTGGCCGAAGCCACTATCGACATGGACAACCGTGAACAGCCGTGCGTAAAACTGGCTGTGCAGTCGCTGGCCAAGGACTTCTGGCGGGTGACCGGCACTACTGCCGTCGTCGGCAACTCCTTCGGCTTCGGCGATAAGGGCCTGGGATATGCCGACCCGGCCAAAACGGCAGCCACCATCGTGATAGGCACCGTGGGCTGCAACCGTCAGATTGACCAATGGGTCAAGCAGGGACTACTGAAAGACCTGAAAGGCAAACGCGAGAAATACATCATCAAAACCATCGGCCGGCAGTTGGTAATCGCCGGCAGCGACAAGCGGGGCACGGTGTTCGGCATCTATGAACTGTCAGCCCAGATAGGCGTGTCGCCGTGGTACTGGTGGGCCGATGTGCCTGTGACACACCATGACCGACTTTATGCCGTGCAAGGAGAATACACCGACGGAGAACCGGCCGTTGAGTTCCGCGGCCTGTTCCTCAACGACGAAGCCCCCTGTCTGACGGGATGGGTGAAAAATACCTTTGGTACCAATTATGGCGACCACCGTTTCTATGAAAAGGTCTTTGAACTGATATTACGTCTGAAAGGCAACTATCTGTGGCCGGCTATGTGGAGTTGGGCCTTCTATGCCGACGACCCGGAAAACGGCAAGTTGGCCGACCGCATGGGTGTGATGATGGGTACCAGCCACCACGAACCGATGGCCCGCAACCATCAGGAGTATGCCCGCCACCGCAAGGAGTGGGGAGCGTGGAACTATCAGACCAATCAGAAGAAACTAGACCAGTTCTTCCGCGAGGGCATCGAACGTATGAATGGTACTGAGGACATCGTCACCATCGGTATGCGTGGCGACGGCGACGAGGCCATGAGCGACAAGGCCGATGTCAAACTGATGGAGCGCATTGTGGACAACCAGCGCCGCATCATCAAGGAGGTGACAGGCAAGCCCGCCGAGAAGACTACTCAGGTATGGGCACTCTACAAGGAAGTGCAGGACTACTACGATGCCGGTTTCCGCGTGCCGGACGATGTCATCATGCTGGTCTGCGACGACAACTGGGGCGACATCCGCCGTGTGCCCAATGCCCAAGAGCGCAAGCATCCGGGAGGCTGGGGTATCTACTACCACGTGGACTATGTCGGTGCGCCCCGCAATTCGAAGTGGATTAATGTGACACAGACCCAGCAGATGTTCGAACAACTGTCGCTGGCCTACGACTTCGGTATCCAGCGTATGTGGATTCTCAATGTGGGCGACCTGAAACCGATGGAATACCCCATCCAGTTGTTCATGGACATGGCATGGAATCCTAAGGAGTACACCCTGCAAAACATCACCGACCACACCCGCCGTTTCTTCCGTACGGCTTTTAACGAGTCTATTGCCCAGGAGGCCGCCTCTATCTACAACCGTAACTGTCAGTATATGGCCCGTGTCACCCCCGAGATGCTCGATGCCGGCACCTACAATGTGAAGACCGGCGAGTGGAAGCAGGTGGCCGACGACTATATGCGCCTGGAGACCCGTGCCCTGCGCCTCTTCGACGAGGTAACCCCCGAGGCGCGCGACTTCTATCGCCAGACCATTCTCTTCCCCGTTCAGGCCATGGCCAACCTCTACGACATGTATTATGCCCAGGCCATGAACCACTATCTGGCCAAGCGCAACAGCCCGGAAGCCAATGCGTGGAAAGACGAAGTAGCCCGCTGCTTCCGTCGCGACTCACTGCTTTGTAATTATTATAATAAGGTGATGAGCGGCGGCAAATGGGATGGATTCATGACGCAGAAGCATATAGGCTATCGCTCATGGAACGACAACTTCCGCCACGACACGCTGCCACGGACTACGACCGTCAACAGCGGCAACGCCGAGGGCTATACCTTTGCTCATAGTAGCGGCTTTGTCGCTATGGAGGCAGAGCACTTCTGGCGCGCTACGGCCGGCAAGGACACCGAGTGGACCGTCTATCCCTACTATGGCCGCACCCTCAGCGGCGTAGCCCTGACGCCATACACGGCGCCTGTTGGCGATGCCTCACTGCAGTACAGGTTCTCGCTGCCGGAAGGCACCAGTCAGGTGAAGGTGCACGTGGTGGTCAAGTCGACCCTCGACTTTCTGAATGTAGGCGGCCATGAATACACCGTAGGTATCGACGACGGTGAAGCACAAACCGTCAACTTCAACAAGACACTCGTCGACCGTCAGCCCTATATGTACTCCGAGTTCTATCCTGCCGTCGCCCGCCGCGTTGTCGAGAAGGTGGTGACGCTGCCCGTTGGCAAGGGCGACAAAGACGGGATGCATTGGCTGACATTGCAACCCAAGCATCCCGGCATAGTATTTGAGAAAATCGTGGTAGACTGTGGCGGCTACCAACCTGCCTATTTGTTTGGCACAGAAAGCGAATATGTGAAAGGTGACATGGGCAATCCCGTCTTGCCATAGACGTTGGCACGCACAGGATTGTTCTTCCAAGCATAGCGCACTTGCTGCGGCGCATCGAGGGGCGACTGGACAATAATCCGGTCGCCCTTTGCTGTAGCCACGGCATTCTGGAAACGGCCATCGGCACCGGCCACCTCGCATTCATAGACTGCACCCTCTGTCTGCAAGGGTTGGTCGAGCGTCAGCACAATTTGCCGACCGGCGGTCTCTGCCTTGACCACCTGCGGTGACAGCAGTGTCTTCCGGTTCCAAAGCATATGGTCGAAACCGGTGGCAATGCGCTTGGCTACCTCCCGTTTCCGCAGCGGATGTATGTCGACAGCCTCGCCCAGGTCAATGATACAGGCCAGTTCGGTATTGGCCAGTTTCGCCGCCACCTGGCGCTGCGCCTCACGCACCACGCTCCAGTTAGAGTTCTGCGGCTGGTCGGTCGGCTCCATGTAGTTTGCCAGTTGCACCACCATGAAAGGCAGGTCGGGCATCTGCCACAGTTGGCGCCATCCCGTCACCAGTTGTGTCAGCCATGTCTCGTAGTGACGGGCATCGCCACCGGTGTTCGACTCGCCCTGATACCACACAACGCCCTGCAGGGCATAGGGGGCCAGCGGATAGAGCATCGCATTATAGAGTACGGTAGGCAGGTTCTGACCGCCGGCATCCATACTGGGGCACGACTGCAAGCGAGCGCCCTCATGGATGCGCCACTGTTCGGAAAGGGCTACTTCTGTGCCGTCGTCGAAAATCAGTTTATAGGGTTTCTCCGGTATAAAATGGGGTGCGCCGCCCTTGGTCACGAAACGCACCGTCAGCGCATTACGGCCCTCAACAAGCACTCCGGCAGGAATGGTATAGCGGCGTGGCGGATACTGATAGCCCGTCGAACCGACTTGACGACCATTGACATAGGTCTGATCGGCATCATAGAGGGTGCCTACCAGCAGACGGGCCGGCAGACCGGCATGGGCCGCATCGACCTGCACATACTGACGGGCCCAGAAAGAACCGTTATATCGGAATTCCTTGGTCAGGTTCTGGGCTTGCGGACGACCGTTCGGCTGAATCGTGAAGGCGGATTTTACCTCCCACTGGCTGTCGTCGAAGTCGAGGGCGTCGTAATGTTCTGCCAAGCCCGGGTCAGCGTCGTTCAGCAGTCGTTGCCAACGGCTCTGTGCTTGCTGGTTGGCCCGCTGCATGGCCCGCACCATCTCGTCGTCCTGATAGAACACCGTCCGCTCATACTCCGCAGGGAAATGCTGCTTCAGTGTGTCGGCAGGCAACCATGCCTGGATAGGTGTGCCGCCCAGCGAATTGACAATGACGCCCTGGGGCACGCCGGTCTTCTCATACATCTCACGTCCGAGGAAATAGCCTACGGCAGAGAAGAGCCATGCATTCTCTTTCGAGACGGGCTTCCAGTTGATGGATGTCGGCTTCACGTCGCCCTTCGGACCGTGGGTGTCGAAGTCGGTCTGCACACGGAACATACGGATCTGGTCATTCCGGTAGTCGTCGATTACCTTCCCATACTGCGGATAGACACGTTCGACGGTAACATCAATGTTCGACTGACCGGAGCAAAGCCACACGTCGCCGACGAGGCAATCGTCAATGGTCACATCGTTGACGGTCATCTGAAACGGACCGCCAGCCTTCTGTTGTGGCAGTACGACGCACCAGCGACCATCCTTGCCGGCAGTCGTCTCGTACACTTTTTTACGGAAGGTCACACGAACCTGTTCGCCGGCATCGGCCTTTCCCCAGACCGGGATGGGTTTACCACGTTGCAGCACCATGCCGCTCTGAAACAACTGCGGCAACTGCACCTTGGCATCCGCCGCCACTGCGCCTATCAGCGCAAGTATCATCAAAAAAGTTTTTCTCATAACAATGGCAAAAGTAATACTTTCCTGTGAGAAAAACGACTGCAAGATGTCTCATTGTGGTGCTGTGAAACATATTGTGAAGTATCTGCAACATTTTGTTACCGCCCTTATAAAATAAATGTAGTACTTTTGCAGCAAGAAACCAAAACATAAATATAACGATATGAACGAATCGACACAACAGAAAGGGTTCTACAAACTCTCGTGGGTGCAGCGCATCGGCTTCGGCTCGGGCGATCTGGCACAGAATCTGATTTACCAAACCATCTGCATGTACTTGCTCTTTTTCTACACCGATGTCTATGTGCTCGGTGGCGATGCAGCCAAGTCGGCCGGACTGGCAGGAACCATGTTCCTCGTCGTCCGTTTGGTCGACGTGCTGTGGGACCCGCTGGTGGGTACCTTCGTCGACAAGCACACGCCGCGCTGGGGTAAGTACCGCTCCTATCTGGTGATGGGCGGCATCCCGCTCACCATTCTGGCCATTCTCTGCTTCTGGGACGGATTCGCCCCCTCTCTGCTCTATGCCTACATTACTTATGTGGGAATGTCGATGCTCTATACGCTGATTAACGTGCCCTATGGTGCCCTGAACTCGTCGCTGACCCGCGACACCGACGAGATTACCATCCTGACCTCGGTCCGTATGTTCATGGCCAACGTGGGTGGCCTCTGCGTCTCGGCCGGCGTACCTATCATTGTGGCTCTGTTTGCCCAATCTGACAACCTGCCCATCGAGATGGCCCTCTTCATGGGACTCGGTTCGCTGCCTTCGTTCATCTTCATGCCGATGGTGCCGGCCATCAAGCGGCGTGTAGGCAAGAAGAATATGTTCTACATCTTCCTCAGCGTGGCCATCATCGGTATGGCGATGCTCTATATCATCAGCAAGGCCGGCACCGTGAAAGAAAATATCACGCTGGTATACATCGCCCAGTTCATCAAATCGACGGGTGTCATCGTCGCCACCGGCTATATGTGGGCCCTCATTCCTGAGGTCATCTCCTATGCCGAATACACCTCCGGGCGCCGTATTGCCGGCATCGTCAATGCCCTGACAGGCATCTTCTTCAAGGCGGGTATGGCCCTTGGCGGTGTTGTGCCGGGACTCGTCCTGGCCTGGACCAACTATGTCGCCACAGAAGAGGCTTCGACCCTGCCCAAGGATTCCGGTGCCTGGTTCATGACCATGCTCATCTTCTCGCTCGTCGGCCTGGCTCTGCTCATCTTCTGCTTCTCGCAGACCAAGGAGCGTGTGGTGATGGACGAGAGCGAGACGAAGAACGTGAAAGTGTCCGACCTCTGGACGGAGTTTATGCGCAACCGCCCACTGCGTATCATCGCCCTCTTCTTCATCACGGCCTTTGCCATGATGTCGGTGGGCAATGCTGCTGGTGCCTACTTCATGAACGACCTGGAACTGCAGACTCCAGAGGCTCAGGAGGGCATCCGCTGGCTCGTCTGCATCATCCCCGCCCTGCTCTTGCTCCTGGCTATGTTCATCATCTCGAAGTATGAACTGAGCGACGAGGTCATTGACAAGATCAACAAGGAGATAGAACAACGTAACAACAAGCAATAATTCTAATTAAGCAAATAATTCAAGAGAAAACAATTCAAGCGTAAATAATTCAATGATGATGAAACCCAGATATCTTTTCCCCAGTGACTATATGGCCGACCCTGCGGCACACGTGTTCAACGGCAAACTGTACATCTACCCCTCTCACGACCGTGAGTGCGACAACGTGTTCGACGACGATGGCGGACACTTCCAGATGCGCGACTATCATGTGCTGTCGTTCGACGACATTGAGAACGGTCCCGTGACGGACCACGGCGTCATCCTCGACCAAGATCAGGTGGACTGGGTGGAGAAGCAGATGTGGGACAGCGATGTCGTCGAGAAAAACGGCAAGTACTATCTCGTCTTCTCTGCCAAGGACTACAACGGTGAGTTCCATCTCGGCGTAGCCATCGCCGACAAGCCCGAAGGTCCGTTCGTCGCCCAGGAGCACCCCATCCGCGGCGCCTACAGCATCGACCCCTGTGTGTTCAAGGACGACGATGGCCAGGTGTATTGCTACTATGGCGGACTGTGGGGCGGACAGTTGCAGTGGCACGTGCCCCTTCAGGCACCCTTTGCCCCCATTGCCCTGCCCGACGGCGAGCCGGCACCAAGGGGCTATGCCGACATCGGACATGCCTCCGACAAGAAGACCGAACTCTACGCCCCGGCCGACGCCCCGGCACTGACCAGTTTCGTGGCCCGCATGAGCGACGATGTGCTTCAGTTCACCGAGGCTCCGCGGCCAGTGACTATTATTGATGCCGACAGACAGCCCCTGAAGGCTTCCGATCCCCATCGCTTCTTCGAGGCGTCATGGATGCATAAGTACAACGGAAAGTACTACTTCTCCTATTCTACTGGCGACAGCCACCTGCTGTGCTACGCCATCGGCGACAACCCCTACGGCCCCTTCACCTACAAAGGTGTGATGCTCGACCCTGTTGTGGGATGGACCACTCACCACTGTGTCGTTGAGTTCAAGGGACAGTGGTATCTGCTCTATCACGACTGTGTACCCTCCAACGACATCACTCATCTGCGCTCCTTGAAGGTGCAGCGCCTGTTCTACAACGAAGACGGAACCATCGAAAAAGTTGTGAATGAATAACCGGCGCATCATCGAAAACTATTATCGGGCCCACAAAGACGAGTTGATCGCCTTTGTGAGCCTTCGACTTCATTTCAGCAACGACGCCGAAGACTTGGTGCAGGAGGTCTTCCTCCGACTGCTCTCCGGCAACCGCCCCATCAACGAGACAACGCTGCCCAGTCTGGCCTACACCTTCTGCCGCAACCTGATCACCGACTGGTATCGCCGCCACATCACCCGACAGGATGTCGAGCACACCATCAGCCGTTGGCAGTCGGTAAATGCTGAAGAGCAGAGTGCAGAGTCGCTGCTCTCTGTTCGTGAAATCAATGAACAACTGGAGCACGGACTGGCCCGTGTGCCTAAAGAGTGCCGCGAACTCTACCGGATGCATATCTATGGTGCCATGCCCATCCGGGATATCTGCCGGAAGACTGGACAGCCCTACAAGGCCGTGGAATACCGGTTAGGACAAGCCCGCAAACAAGTCAGATACCAACTACGACATATCATATGAAGAAATACACCCCATACCTCCTTTACCTTATCCTTTGTCCTTTATGCTTTAGCGCAGCATCGGTGCGTGCTGAAGACGGCAGTCGGTTGTGGCTCCGCTACGACAGCACAGCAGTGAAGGACATCACTTACCGTATCGACCCCACCATGCCCGACGACGATGGGTATCGCATCAGCGGTCGCGAGGTGTCGGCCCGCACCCAGCAGGGACTGCTCTACGGCAAATACGCACTGCTGCGCGGCGAACAGGGAGAGTCGCACCCTTTTTTCCGGCTGCGCATCCTCAACCACTGGGACAATCTCGACGGTTCTATCGAGCGTGGCTATGCCGGACAGAGCATCTTCTGGGATGATTCTCCATCCTCTATTCTCAATTTTCAATTAATCACCCGCTACGCTGAGGCCAATGCTTCCATCGGCATCAACGGCACGGTGCTCAATAATGTGAATGCCTCGCCGAAGATGCTCACCCGCCCTTATATTAATAAGGTACGCGCAATTGCCGACCTGCTCCGCCCATGGGGCATCCGTGTCTATCTCTCCGTCAACTTCGGCACGCCGAAGGCACTGGGCGAGACAAATACGGCCGACCCACTCAACCCACAGGTGCGCCGCTGGTGGCAGCGTAAGGCTAAAGAGATCTACGCTCTTATCCCCGACTTCGGCGGTTTCCTGGTCAAGGCCAACAGCGAAGGACAGCCCGGACCCTTCGACTACGGACGTACCCATGCCGACGGGGCCAACATGTTGGCGGAAGCCCTGAGGATGGCTTCACCTAAGGGGAAAAATTTCACCGGCATCGTCATCTGGCGCTCCTTCGTCTATGGTGCCAAGCACAAGGGCGAAGACCGCGTCATGCAGGCCGTCAGCGAGTTTGCTGACCTCGACGGACAGTTTGACGACAATGTCATCCTGCAGTCGAAAAACGGACCGCTCGACTTCCAGCCGCGTGAGCCCTACGCACCCATCTTCGACCAGATGAAGCGTACACCGCAGATGGCCGAACTGCAGATCACACAGGAATATCTCGGACAGGGCGACCATCTGGTCTTCCTCGCCCCTATGTGGAAGGAGTTTTTCTCTTTCGTCTCGCCCGACAAGTTGCAGGGCATCGCTGGCGTGGCCAATATTGGTATCGACAAAAACTGGTGCGGACATCACTTTGCCCAGGCCAACTGGTATGCCTTCGGTCGCCTGGCGTGGAACCCCGCCCTCTCCTCACGCCAGATAGCCCAAGAATGGCTTTCGCAGACTTTTACCCCACGCCCGTCCTCCGTCGACGTCCCCTACGGAGCGACCAAGGAGAGGTTGCTGGGTCTGATGCTCCGTTCACGGGAGGCCTGCGTAGACTATATGATGCCACTCGGACTGCACCATATCTTCAAGTTCGACCACCACATGGGTCCCGAGCCCAACGGCTACAAGGCTAGTTACCCCATCGAGTGGTGCCCCGTCTACTACCACAAGGCCGACAGTCGTGGCGTAGGCTTCGACCGCAGCAGCCGCGGTACAGGGGCCACCCGCCAGTATCGCGAGCCTTACAGCACGCTCTACGACAGTGCCGCCACCTGTCCGGAGCAGTATCTGCTCTGGTTCCACCACCTGTCATGGGACTACCGTACCCTGAGCGGCCGCACCCTCTGGGAAGAGATGCAGTACCGCTACAACCGGGGTGTCAGCGAGGTGGAAGACTTCGTCAGCATCTGGCAAGAAGCGAAACCCTCTATCGACGACCAACGGTGGCAGGAAGTCAACGACAAGTTGCAGAAGCAACTCACCGATGCCCGCGAGTGGCGCGATGTCTGCCTGAACTACTTCGGACAGTTTGCCAAGAAGAAACAAAAACCTTAATTTTTTTACTAAAAGGGCGAGTGGCAAAATTCCTCTATTATCTCGCTACCTCCACCATCACCATGGCAGGAACTGAAGTTCCAGTTCTACCCACTCGCCGTGTGAGGGTAGCGGCTTGTCCGGTTGCTGGGCATGGCCGGAGACACCGAGACCCAACAGACGGACGGGGTGCTGAGGCGAGATGTCTGCCTGCCGTACCAGTTGCTTGGCCAGCGGCAGGATGTCGCTTTTACGTCGGAGAATCTTCTCTTGTGTGATGCTGCGTGTGATTTGCTGAAAGTCGGCAAATTTGACTTTCAGCGTGAGTGTGCGACCCTCAAAGCCGTTCTTGGCGATACGCCGCTCCAGTTCCTCGACGGTGTGGTAGAGTTCGATGGCTATCTGCGATGGTTTGAAAATGTCCGTCAGGAAGGTCTGCTCGCAACTTACCGACTTGCGTTCCCACTCCGAGACAACGGGTCGGTCGTCGATACCTCGGGCGAAGTTGTAGAATATGCGGCCCATCTTGCCGAACTCCTTGGTAAGGTGGTTCAGCGAGAAACGCTGCAGGTCGGCACCGGTGAAGATGCCCATGCGGTGCATGTGCTCTGCTGTCTTTTGGCCTACGCCCCAGATACGTTCCACATGCAGTTGGTCGATGAACTGCCGGGCCCTGTCGGGGTGTATGACGCAGAGACCGTCGGGCTTGCGGTAGTCGCTGGCAATCTTGGCCAGGAATTTGCAGTAACTGACACCGGCCGAGGCCGTCAGTCCCGTCTCTTCCTTGATGCGCCGCTTGATTTCTTTGGCGCAGTCGACGGCCAGGGCGATGCCCTGTTTGTTGTCGGTGACGTCGAGAAAGGCTTCGTCGAGCGACAGCGGTTCTATCAGGTCGGTATAGTCGTGGAAGATCTCGTGGATTTGCTGCGACACCTCTTTATATATATGGTAGTGGGGCTCGACGATGACGAGCGACGGACAGAGACGCTTGGCTGTGACCAGCGGCTGTGCCGAGTGGACGCCATAGCGGCGCGCCTCGTAACTGGCCGTCGACACGACCGACCGCGGCCCATCGTGGGCCACGGCCACGGGCAGTCCCTTCAGGGCCGGATTGTCACGCTGCTCGACGGCAGCAAAAAACTGGTCCATGTCAACATGTATGATACGTCTCGGCTCCATATGCTTTGAATGGCAAAATTACGAAAAAGCACCAAGAAAGACAAAGAACGAGAGTTAATAATGATTGAATTCGTTAAATAATCATAAATACAGACTATAAATCCCAATTTTCAATTCTCAATTCTTAATTTATTAGTACCTTTGCAGTCCGATTATTCGGGGAGAGTCTTAGAATCCCCAAGGGCGCCGTGTAAATAGTGACTGTCTTTGGCCGGACGGCATGGTTTGTGAATCGGCGTTCAACAAGCGAACTTTATAAAGTAAAAGAACTGTTTTTTAGTAAATTTAAACGAAGAATGAACACTTTAAGTTACAAGACCGTCTCTATCAATAAAGAGACAGCCAAGAAGGAGTGGGTGGTCATCGACGCTACCGATCAGGTGGTGGGCCGTCTCGCTTCGAAGGTCGCAAAGTTGATTCGTGGCAAATATAAGCCCAGTTTCACTCCGCACGTTGATTGCGGCGACAATGTTATCATCATCAATGCTGCCAAGGTGAAGTTCACCGGCAAGAAAGAGACTGACAAGGTCTACACCCGTTATACTGGCTATCCCGGTGGTCAGCGCTTCAATACCCCCGCCGAACTGCGCAAGAAGCCCAATGGCGTGGACAAGATGTTGCGTCATGCCGTGAAAGGCATGCTGCCCAAAGGTCCTCTCGGCCGCAGCCTGCTGAACAACCTCTATATCTATGAGGGCACAGAACACAAGCACGAGGCTCAGCAGCCGAAGGCTATTGATATTAACCAGTATAAATAATAATAGGTAACGATGGAAGTAATTAATGCAATAGGTCGTCGCAAGAGTTCAGTGGCTCGCGTTTATCTGTCGGAAGGTACCGGCAAGATCACGATCAACAAGAAGGACTTAACCGAATATTTCCCCTCTGCCATTCTGCAGTATGTGGTGAAGCAGCCGCTGAACCTGCTGGAGTGCGCTGAGAAGTATGACATCAAAGTGAACCTCGACGGTGGCGGTTTCACCGGTCAGAGCCAGGCTCTGCGTCTGGCCATCGCCCGTGCATTGGTCAAGTTGAATGCCGAGGACAAGAAGACGCTGAAGGATCAGGGCTTCCTGACACGTGACAGCCGTGAGGTAGAGCGTAAGAAGCCGGGTCGTCCCAAGGCACGTCGCCGCTTCCAGTTCAGTAAGCGTTAAAGCGATTTGCAATTTTACAATTTACGATTTGCAGTTTATTTGTGGATTGTATGATTGGAGGATTGTAGTCAGCACTGAACATGTTTAGCATCTAAACCGGAAGGACCTGGAGTAAACAATAACTTGCCAAATGGCATAAATAGAACAATAAATTATAAATCCAATTACCTCCCGGCTGGTCTAACAAGATTAAAAAGAAAGTAAACAACATTAAATTAAAAGAACAAAATGGCAAGAACAAATTTTGATCAACTGCTGCAGGCTGGCTGCCACTTCGGCCACCTGAAGCGTAAGTGGAACCCCGCCATGGCTCCCTATATCTACACTGAGCGCAATGGTATTCACATCATCGACCTGCACAAGACCGTTGTGAAGATCGACGATGCTGCAGAGGCTTTGAAGAACATTGCCCGTCAGGGTAAGAAAATCCTCTTCGTAGGTACTAAGAAACAGACTAAAGAAGTGATTGCCGAGAAGGCAACCAGCGTGAATATGCCTTACGTCATCGAGCGTTGGCCCGGTGGCATGCTGACCAACTTCCCCACCATCCGCAAGGCCGTGAAGAAGATGGCTACCATCGACAAACTGATGAACGACGGCACATACAGCAACCTGTCGAAGCGTGAGTTGCTGCAGGTAACCCGTCAGCGTGCCAAGTTGGAGAAGAACCTCGGTTCTATCGTCGACCTGACCCGTCTGCCCAGTGCCCTGTTTGTGGTTGACGTGATGAAGGAGCATATCGCCGTGGCCGAGGCCAACCGTCTGGGTATCCCTGTGTTCGGTATCGTCGATACCAATAGCGATCCCAAGAACATCGACTTTGTGATTCCCGCCAACGATGATGCCAAGGACAGCGTTGAGGCTGTGCTGACCGCCTGCTGCGCCGCTATCGCCGAGGGCTTGGAGGAGCGTAAGGCCGAGAAGGCCGACGAGAAGGCTGCCGAGGCTCAGGCCGAGGGCGAGGCTGAGGAGGCAAAGCCCAAGCGTACCCGTCGGGCTCGCAAGGACGAGGCTCCCGCCGAGGCCGCTCCCGCCGAGGCCGCTCCCGCCGAGGCCGCTCCCGCTGAGGAAGATGCTCCCGCCGCAGAGTAATAATCTCGAAATTTCGAGGCCTCGATTTTTTGAAACATCGACACTTCGAGAACACGAAACCTCGAAATAACGTAACAACGAAAACAAGAAAAAAAAGAAAAGACAATGGCAATTTCAATTGACGATATCAAGAAACTGCGTGCCATGACCGGTGCCGGTCTGGCAGACGTGAAGAAGGCCCTGACAGAGGCCGAGGGCGACTTCGACCGTGCAAAGGAACTGCTCCGTGAGCGTGGTCTGGCCATCGCTGCCAAGCGTTCCGACCGTGAGACCTCGAATGGTTGCGTACTGGTGAAGAAGGTGGACGGCTTTGCCGCTACCATCGCCCTGAAGTGCGAGACCGACTTCGTGGCCAACGGTGCTGACTTCATTGCCCTGACCCAGGCCATCCTCGATGCCGCCGTGGCCGCTAAGGCTGCCGACCTGGAGGCTGTCAAGGCACTGACCATCAACGGACAGACCGCACAGGAGGCTGTCACCCAGCGTTCGGGCATCACCGGCGAGAAGATGGAACTCGACGGCTACCTCACCCTCGAGGGCGACAATGTGGAAGTCTACGACCACATGGGTAAGCACATTCTCTGCACCATGGTGCAGACCAACAAGGAGAACGCTGAGGTAGGCCACAAACTGGCCATGCAGGTGGCTGCCATGAAGCCCGTGGCCCTGAATGCCGAGCAGGTGGATCAGAAGATTCTCGACGAGGAGTACAAGACCGCTGTCGAGAAAACCAAACTCGAGCAGGTGGAGAAATATGTGGAGATGAAACTCAAGAAGGCCGGTATCAACCCCAACCTCGTTGACAGCGAAGACCACATCGAGAGCAACATGGCTAAGGGCTGGCTCACTCAGGAGCAGGCTGATGAAGCCCGCAAACTGATCGAGACCTCTAAGGCTGAGGGCGAGGCTCAGTTGAAGATGCCGATGATCGAGAACATCGCCAAGGGTCGTGTGCAGAAGTTCCTGAAGGAGAACTGCTTGGTTGACCAGGAGTTCCAGTTCGGCGACGGCGACAAGGCTACTGTTGCCCAGTGGCTGAAGACCCAGGACAAGGAACTCGACATCGTCGCTTTCCGTCGCTTCACACTCGTTGCAGAGTAATCAAGGACAGTATTTCCGATAAGAGTCGGCAGCGTCAGAGATGGCGCTGCCGATTTTTCGATTAAGAAAAACACATTTTTCTTTTGCGGTTCACTCTATTTTTCGTAACTTTGCAGCCAGTATAGAGCAGTATAGTTAGTTTAGTTGGACCGAATCAGAATCATCCTAATAGCCGTCTTAACCATTATCTCTACAGGTTTTGAGGGCATGGTGTTTGCCGAAGACTCGGCGACCCTTCGCGATATGCTCCCTGAAACCGACGGGCCGCGCCGTCTGGAACTGCTCGAAAAGATCTATAATGAGAGTCTTGCTACCGATGACCTGGACGAGCAGATTCGTTGCCTCTATGACCTGCTTGGCGAGGCCCGCCGCCAGAAGAACGAGCGCGAGGAGTGTTACGCTCTTTTAAAGCGTACCGTCCTGTTCTATAACAACAATCTGAGTGACTCTATCTATCTCCATGTGCCTGAAGATCTGAAAGTTCTGCAGAAGAGTGCTTATCTTAATTACTGCTATCAGGACTGGATCTTGCTGGTCAACTCTTATATCTTTGAAGGTAACAGCCGTCAGGGCCTGGCAGAGGTGCAGCGTATGTTCGACGATGCCATGGAGCGTAAGAGCGACTTCGGCATGGGCATGGCATACTATGGCATGGGCAATGCCTATACCCAGATGAACAACTGGGACGAATGTATCTCGTCCTACGAGAAGAGTATCGAGGTGTTGTCGGCACAGAGACCCCGTGCCACATTGCTGCCAGAGATATATAACTACTATGGTGATGCCCTGAATGATATGGGGGCTTATGATAAACTGGAAGTGCTGACCGACCGATGGAAAGCATTCCTCGTGGAATTTATCGAGGAGACCAATCAGTCGTTCACCGCCAATGCCGATGTCTATTGGTCCTATTATTTTATCGCCTGCACTCAGGCTAAGTTAGGACTGGGCAAACTCGACGAGGCTGAAGCCATGTTGGCTGGTGCCAAAAAGCATATCTCCTCTGACGACAGTTACGAAGGCATGACCTGGCTATTCTACAAGGCCCAGTTGTTGCTGCAGCAGCAGCGCTATGCCGAAGCCTTGCCACTGAACACCCGACGGATGCAACTGATGGAGGAATACAATGACGAGGGTGTCTATATTGCCGTCCGTAAGCAGCGGGCCCAAATCATGGAAGGTCTCGGCCGCTATCAGGAGGCGGCCCGTCTCTATAACGAGATGTATATGATCAACGACTCTGTCAATTCTAGTGAGACCAAGCGCCAGTTGACGCTGCTGAACACTCAGTTCCAGGTCGGCGAACTGAAGATGGAGCAGGAGCGTGCTCGTTTCCGGTGGATCATCATCGTCGGCGTCATCATCCTGGCCTCGCTGGCCATCTTCATCCTGTTCCGCCTAAGGGCTGCCAAGCGTCTCAAACAGGCTCACCAAAACTTGGAGGAAGCCCATGCCAACCTGCAGGATGCTTACGAACAGTTGGAGGAGACGACAACGGCCAAGGAGCGCATAGAGAGCGAACTGCGTATTGCCCGCGACATCCAGATGGGCATGGTGCCCCGCGACTTCCCCGACCGTCCTGATGTGGACCTCTATGCCTCGATGACCCCGGCCAAGGAGGTGGGCGGCGACCTCTATGACTTCCTGCTGCTCGACGACAAACTGTATTTCTGCGTCGGCGACGTCAGTGGCAAGGGGGTTCCGGCCTCCCTCTTCATGTCGCAGGCCACCCGTCTGTTCAGTGCCCTGGCCAAGCAGTTGCTCATGCCGGCCGACATCGCCACGCGGTTAAATGCCGAGTTGTGCGAGAATAATGACAATGGCATGTTCGTTACGATGTTCATCGGTTTGGTTGACCTGCCGACCGGACGACTCTACTTCTGTAATGCCGGCCACAACCCGCCGGTCTTTAAGGGCGAATTCATCCCGATGGACTCCAATGCCCCCATCGGCCTGTGGCCCGAACTCGATTTCGTGGGCGAGACCATCGACGATATCAGCAATGAGCCCTTCTTTGTATATACCGATGGACTGAACGAGGCCGAGAACAGCGCCCAGGAACAGTTCGGCGATGACCGGCTGCTCGAGAAACTGCGCCAGATGCCTTATGAGAGTGCCCGCCAGACCATCGAGATGATGCGCCACGAGGTGGCCTGTCATGTGGCTGGTGCCGAGCCGAGCGACGACCTCACCATGCTCTGTTTGAAAATCAAAAACAACAAGCCTAAAGAATAATTATGAGAAAAGAAATCACAATCAAGAATCAGGTCGGCGAACTGGAGCATGTGGCCGCCTTCATCGAGGAAATCGGTGAAGAGTTGGGCCTTGACATGGAACTTCGGATGAACCTCAACCTGGTGATGGAGGAGATGGTTTCAAACGTCATCTTCTATGCCTTTCCAGAAGGCACCGAGGCCTCTATAGAACTGAAGGCCGAGAGCGACGGGAAGGAACTGACATTCGTGCTGAGCGACCGGGGGCGTGAGTTCGACCCGACGCTCAAGGAGGACTTGGATATAGACTGCAACCCCGCCGAGCGTGACTTGGGCGGCATGGGCATCTATATCGTAAAGAACATTATGAACAAGGTGAGTTACCAGCGCCTTGAAGGCAAGAACCTGTTGACAATGAAGAAAGAAATAAAGTAATTAACGGAAAAAATCATACGACTATGACACAGATATTGAAAGAAGGTGGTAAGACCATCATTAAGACCGGACAGCGTATTGACACCATGAATGCCGGACAGTTTGAGAAAGATATCGAGCCCGCACTGGCTGAGGCCGGCGTCGACCTGGAGATGGACTGCTCCGAACTGACCTATATGGCCAGTTCCGGTCTGCGTATCATTCAGAAGACCATGCGCAGTGTGATGATGAAGAAAGGCCAGTTCAAGATGACCAATGTGAGTCCGGAAATCTATAAGGTCCTGTCGATGACCGGCTTCACCAAATTTATGACTGTAGAACAGAAACAGGCATGACCGACAACTATCAGGCTTTACAAGAGGAGAACCTCCGGCTGAAGGGCGAACTGGAGCAGATGAAGGAAGACTTCCGACTGCTGGAAGCCAACTTCGACAACATGTCGGAAGGCTATCAGGAGTCGCTGCTGCTCTACGACAAACTGGAGGAGACCTATCACGAACTGGAGGATACCAACCAGCAGTTGGAGATTGCCCGCCGCCGTGCCGAGGAGGCGTCGCAGATGAAAACCAACTTCATCCAGCAGATCTCCCATGAGATACGTACCCCGCTGAACATCCTCAACGGCTTCACCCAGATTCTGACGACGCCGGGCATGGAACTCGATGCCGCCACCCAGGAGGAGGTAACCAGAGGTATCGACGAGAACACCGGACGTATCACCTCGCTGGTGAACAAGATGCTGGAACTGGCCGATGCCAACAGCAGTACCGAACTGGAGCGTTCCGACGAGGTGCCGGCCGTACAGGTGGCGGCTCAGGCTGCCGACGAGAGCGGCATCACCACGGCCCCCCATCTCTCTTTCGACATCGACATGGGCGAGGGTACCGAGACGGTCATGATCCACACCAATCTGCAGCAGGCCTCCCGTGCCCTGTCGCTCCTGCTCGACAATGCCCGTAAGTTCACACGGCCCGCCGAGGCTGCCGTCGGTGCCGGGGCCGAGGTGAAACATGGCGAGGTGATGCTCCGTCTTTCTGTTCAGGATACCATGTTGGCCTTTGGCGTCGAGGACAACGGCATCGGCGTACCTGCCGGGGAGACCGAGCATATCTTCGACGAGTTCGTACAACTCGACGAGTATTACGACGGTACGGGTATCGGTCTCACCGTAGCCCGCAGCATCGCTCGTCGTCTGGGTGGCGACATCGTGGTCGACACTACTTACACAGGTGGTGCCCGTTTCGTGATGACATTGCCACTGAACTGAGCCTATACCTTATTATATATAGTGTGACATTAACCAATCATAAACATTAATAAAGTAGAGAAGCAATGAAACAGACAGTTAAGAAACTTTGGAGTGTTGCAGCACTGCTGCTGCTGGTTACTGCCGTGTATGCCGAACAGACGGTGACCGTAGTCAAACAACTCAATGGTACCGCCAACGACAAAGCCGGTACGGTGACGTATGAGGTGAATGCATCTAACAACCAGTGTGTGCTGACCGTCACCCCGGCCGAGGGCAACTATATCACGGTGGAATATATCACCGCCGAGAAAGTTGTTGCAGGCGATGCGGCCAACGCCCGTCATGGCGCACCGGGCGCACCGGGCATGAGTGAGCCCATAACGGTGACGGCCGTGGAGACCCCCACGGAACCGGACCCCAGCGGCACTACCCAGTATCAGTTTGAGATGCCCGGCCAGGATTATGATGTTGTGATCACGGCCAACTTCCAGCAGCGTGTGAGTATTGCTGATGGTACGCTGACCTTGTCGATCCCTCAGGACGGCTATGCCTATAACGGTGATGTCAGGGAACCGACCGTCACTGTGACAGTGGCTAATGAGACATTGGCTGACGACAAATACACGGTTGCCTATGGTAATAATGATCACAACAATATCGACGCCGGCGAAGTGACGGTGACCGTGACGGGTGTCAAGACTTATACCGGCACGCTGACCACGACATTCACTATCGCTCCGAGGCAACTGACCGATGAGATGGTTACGTTGATGGAGCCCGACATGCCTCTTGTCTACAATGGCGAGGCGCAGACGGTCGAGGTGTCTCTGTACGATGTAGAAATGAAGTCCGGCCTGACCGAGACCGACTACGAGGTTGCCTATGCTAATAATATCAATGTGGGAACGGCCACTGTGACCATTACCGGTAAGGGCAACTACCAGGGCGTCGTTACCAAGACGTTCGACATCCTGCGTCAGTTGGAGATCAGTTTCAATGAGAACCAATGGGCAACCTACATCGCCGCCGAGAACCTGGAGGTTCCCGCCGGCCTGGAGGCTTATGTCGTCAGCAATGTGAAGGGCAGCACCGTGACTGTCTCGCAGGTGGATTATCTTCCCGCCGGTGTCGGTGTCCTGCTGTTTGCGGTTGAACTGTCGGATTGGTTTGTTGCCGCTGCCTACCCGGAGGAGCCGGAGACAGTGACCAGTCTGCTACAGGGTTGTGCTAACGCCACGCCGGTAGCGAGCCTGACGGCCGACAATGTCTATGTGCTCTACAACGACGAGTTCGTGAAGACCGTCAGCGGCACCATTCCCGCAGGACGCTGCTATCTGCCTGTGGTCAACACAACCTTTGCCGGTGCCCGTCTGGCCATCCATTTCGCCGATGAGGCCACGGCCGTCAAGGGCATTCGTGTCGCCGATGGTGACAAGGCTCAGTGGTACGACCTCGGTGGCCGCCGCCTCTCTGCTCAGCCCGTCAAGGCCGGTGTCTATATCGTCAACGGACGTAAAGTCATTGTCAAATAACAAATAGCATGATCTGCCTATGAGACGATGTTTCATAAGGATAATGGTCGTCGCTGCCCTGCTCCTGTGCTTTTCCGGAGCAGGGGCAGCCGGCGGACTCGTCATCGTCAAGCAGTTGAACGGCATCAGCAATGATGCTGCCGGTGCGGTGGAATATACGGTTGCCGACGGCACCTGTTCGCTGGTCGTCACTCCGGCTACGGGCAACTATATTGCACCCCGCTTTGTCAAGGCGGAGAAGATGGTCAGCGGCGACCAGGCCCTGTCGCGTGCCGCCGCTCCCGTCATAGCCGGGACTATCGTAGTGACGGCTGTGGACGAAGACGCCGACTCGACAGCGGTGAACACCTTTACGTTTGCTATGCCATCGGCAGAGTATGATGTCCGACTGACCATCAATTTCCAGCCTACCCCCGATGTGGGAGAGGTATATCCCCTGTGGGTCGGCCGTATCCAGGTGAACGACAACATCAGTGCCAACGTGCTGGGCCAGGAGCAGCCGACGGTCATCTTCAACAGTAAGGACAGAGTGCTGGCCCTCGACCATGCTGCACTGAAGGATATGACTATCAGGACGACCCTGGACTCGCTGAACATCTACCTGAAGGGCGAGAATACCATCACCGCCAACGGCCAGACGGCGCCCTTTGTCAATACCGCTGACAAAGGCGTGCTGGTGTTTACTACCGACGGCAACAACCCCGGCTCGCTTGTCGCCACAACAGCCACCGGGCAGTTGACGACCGGCTTCAACCAGGTGGACTATCGGTATCATCTCACGGCCGAGGTCACCGGTGTTCAGACCTATGCTGTCAAGGTGTTGCTGGAACCGCTGCCCATCGATCTCGACGAGTTTGAGGGCGGCATCGTCCACACCCAGTTCGAGGCAGACGACTATGTGGAGGCTGGCGATGACAAGGACCTCAGCAATACCGTGATCGACAACGTGCTCTATACCCTTAAAGATAACGACAAGGAGGATGGCGACGGTTTCGACGACGGGACGACACAGGACGACGGTCCCGGCATCGTGCTCAACACCGTCTTCATCGATGAACAGGTGAACGCACTCCTGCAGTATCAGCCCGGCACACAGGACTATGCCGACCATTTCGCTGGTCTGACCATCTCAGTGCCTGCCGGAACGGGCTTCATCCATATCGTTGCTGCCACCACGGCCGACTATGCGTTAGGTGTGAAAGTGGGCCGACGGGAGCCGGCTATCTTCCGGGGACTGGCTTCGGGTGATAAGGTGACGGTGCCCTATGCGGTGCTTGAGCCTACCTATGTCTATATCTATAATGCCGGAACGACGGCACCGCAAACGCCGGTCCGCTCCTGGCGTGGCGGTAAGAAGACGGCCACCTGTGTCAAGATTTATGCGGTGGATACCGAACCTCAGGTGCTGATAGGCATCAACTCGTCGTCAGCCGTTTTGGGCGGCAGTGGCGAACCGGTGAAGATGGTCAGTGCCTCACAGAATTACAGTGCCGGCGGCGCCACGACCGGTGGTCTGCAGATTGGCGAGGTGATGGGCATGGCCGTGACCGACCTCGGCGAGAACCTGTTGGATGGCATCGACCTGAAGACGGTCAACTATGTCGACCTCTCCAAGTCGAAGGTCGCCGGACTCGTCGCCAGTCGTACGTCCGGTCCTCTGGCCGGCGTCGGTCCGCAGACACTCATCTTTCTGCCTCAGGGCTGTGATGCCGGCGACGAGGCGAATGTCGTCGTCAATGGCGTCTGTAGCCGCATGACGCTCTCTGCCGGTAGCACCTTCTTCACACCCTACGACTTCATGGCAGAACAGTTCTCGTTCGACCGTTCCTTTACCGTCGGCCAGCCCGCAGGCTATTATCTGCCCATCGACCTTACAGCCGAGCAGGCAGCCGCCCTCGGCATTTTCCATTCGTTCGTCGAGGTAAAAGGTCTGCAGACCCTGTTCGACGGCGGCCTGACCGGTGGCGTGCAGGCCAACCGGGCCTATGTCTTCGAGCCCAAGACCATAAAGATACAGTTAGGAAATGTCGCTGTAAGGGCACTGCCCTCTTCAGCAGAAGCCCGTTTGCAGCGTGCCCCTCAGTCTGCCGGACTCTACGGTACCTATGAGCCCTTGATCGTCGCTGACGGTCAGATCGACCTCTATCGTATCGATGCCGATGCTCAGGGCACCCGCTTCACCCATCTCGGCACGGGAGGCACCATTGCGCCCTTTAGCGTCTATCTGAGTGCTGCCACTGCTGCCGACCAACTGGAGGTGGTGTTGGGCGTCACCGATGGCATTGCTACAGCGCATACGGCTTCCGCTACTGACGGCCCGTGGTTTACGCTCGGCGGTCAGCGGCTCGGCGGTCAGCCGGTCCGTAAGGGATGTTATATTCTCAACGGCAGGAAGATGGTCGTGAAATAGTGTGAAAGGGTAGGGCGATGAAGATTTTTGCAGTAGGAATGAACTACCTGCAACACAATAAAGCGTTGCACGGTGCGTTATTTAAAACAGAGGAGCCGGTCATCTTCACTAAGGCTGACTCGGCCCTGCTGAAGGATGGCAAACCCTTCTTTGTGCCCGACTGGTCGGAACGTGTCGACTACGAGGCCGAGGTGGTGGTGCGTATCTGTAGGCTGGGCAAGGGCATCCCCGAACGGTTTGCCCATCGCTACTACGATGCAGTGACCGTCGGTGTCGACTTCACGGCCCGTGACTGGCAGCAAAAGGCACAGCAGCAGGGTTTGCCGTGGGAGATTAGCAAAGGCTTCGACGGCTCGGCGGTCATCGGCCAGTGGCAGGACCTTCCCCTCCAGAAGGAGCGGGGCGTGCAAAATATGAATTTCCGTCTCGACATCAACGGCGAGACCGTGCAGCAGGGGTGTACCGCTGACATGCTCTATAGCATCGATGCCCTGATAGCCTATCTCTCGCGCTTCTTCACCCTGAAGACGGGCGACCTGCTGTTCACGGGAACGCCGACGGGTGTCGGACAGGTACATATCGACGACCACCTGCAAGGGTGGCTCGAAGACCGGAAGGTGCTCGACTTCTACTGCAAATGACGGTGCCCGATGCCTACTGCAAGTGATGGTGCTCCCCTTCTATATATAAATTAGGTGTAATGATATGAAGCGTGTCTTTGCCATATTGACGATGGCGCTGGGACTGGTGGTCTCAGCCTCTGCCCAGCATGACTTCTTCAACCTGACGGCTGACGAAGTGCGTATCGACTCCCTGTTGCCCACGTTCCATTATGAGAAGGCGTTGGGCACCCACTATGCCGACTCCGTCTACGAGGTTACCATCGACTATCCGGAGTTTATCGACATGGCCGGGGCTGACATCGCTCGCTATCGGCAGATTACCGCCGAGCCGCTGCCGGCAATGCCGCTCGTCAGGCAGTATGTCGGCTTGTCGCAGAAACGCGCCACGCTCCATGTGTCATTCGTGCCGTTAGTCTTCCGTGACGGCAAATACCAGAAACTGGTCAGTTTCCACATCTCCGTCAAAGCCCGTCCTGCGGCCATGGCCCGTCGCGCTGCCACCGACGATGCTTCACAGCGCTATGCCGACCACTCGGTGCTGGCTTCCGGCACGTGGGCAAAGATTCGCATCCCCTCAACAGGCTTCTACCAGTTGACGGATGCGGTCATACGGCAGGCCGGTTTCGTCAACCCCGCCAAGGTAAAGATCTATGGCTATGGCGGCGGCCTGCAGCCGGAAGTGCTGACGGGCGACTACCTCGTCGAGACCGACGACCTGCACGAGGTGCCGACCTGCACACTCAGCGGCAAGCGTCTCTTCTATGGCGTCGGACCGGTCAACTGGTCGTCGGCTGCTCATACGACACGCATCAGGAACCCGTATTCTACCTATGGCTACTATTTCCTGACCGAGAGCGACGACGAGCCGCTCACGGTGGATAGTGCCACCTTCTTTGGCAGCCATTATCCGACGGCCAACGACTACCACTCGCACCACGAGGTCGACGACTATGCCTGGTATCATGGCGGCCGCAACCTCTACGAGAGCCCGCTCTTCGGGGCGCAGGTGTCACGGTCGTATTCCCTGCCGGCCTATTCGTCGAAGGGAACGCTGGTCGTTGCATTGTCGTACAACGGGCTCTGCGAGGCCACGGTGCTGGTCAACGACTCGGTGGTGGGCACTGCCAAGGTGACCTTGGCGCTCGACCAATACAGTAAGGCGGGGGCCCAGCAGTGGACGTTTGACATCGACCATGGTCTGCAGGCCGCTAATACGGTGACCATCCGTCAGGAGTCCGGTGCCGATATGCGCCTCGACTACCTGACCATCGTGAGCGATCAGCCACAGACGCTCGGCAGCGTGGCCTCGACGACCTATCCTGTTCCGGAATATGTCTACCACATCACTAATCAGGATCACCATGCCGACCCGCAGGCCGACATGGTCATCATCATTCCTACCACGCAGAAGTTCGTCAGTGAGGCAGAACGGCTGAAGACCCTCCATCAGACCCGCGACGGCATGAGGGTGAACATCGTGCCGGCCGACGAACTCTTCAACGAGTTCTCCAGCGGCACGCCCGACGCCAATGCCTATCGCCGGTATATGAAGATGCTCTACGATCGTGCCGAGACCGACGACGACCTGCCACGCTACCTGCTGCTCTTCGGCGACGGGGCCTGGGACAACCGTATGCTCTCGTCAAACTGGCGTAACACGTCGCCCGACGACTTCCTGCTCTGCTATGAGAGCGAGAACTCCTTCAGCGAGGTCCGTTGCTATGTCACCGACGACTATTACTGTCTGCTCGACGATGGCGAGGGCGGCAACGTGCTGACGGACAAGTTCGATGCCGCCGTGGGACGACTTTCTGCCCGTACGCTGGAGGAGGCCAAGATTCTGGTCGACAAGATCGAGTCTTATGTCAGCAATGAGCAGGCCGGTGCCTGGCAGAATGTCATCTGCTTCATGGCCGACGACGGCAATGCCAACCTGCACATGAACGATGCCGAATATGTACATCAGGCGGTGTCGACGGCCTATCCTGATTTCCAGTATAAGAAAATCTATTGGGACGCCTATACCCGGGTGGCCTCGGCCACGGGCTATTCGTTCCCTGATGCCACCCGTCTGATCAAACAGCAGATGCAGTCGGGGGCCCTCATCATGAACTATTCCGGTCATGGCGCTGCCTACTGTATGTCGCATGAACAGGTGGTGGTGCTCTCCGACTTTGCCGCTTCCACGTCGTTGCGCCTGCCGCTGTGGCTGACGGCTTCGTGCGACATCATGCCGTATGAGGGCCAGGAGGAGAACATCGGCGAGACGGCCATGATGAATGCCAACGGCGGGGCCATCGCTTTCTATGGCACCACACGGACGGTCTATGCCAACTACAACCGTAAGATGAATGAGAAATACACGACTTTCGTGCTCGGTACTATCAATGGCAAGCGTACCTCTGTCGGCGAGGCGGCCCGTCTGGCAAAGAACGACATCAAGAGTACCAATGCGGATGAACTTATCAACAAGTTGCAGTTCACCCTGCTGGGCGACCCGGCCCTGGTGCTGGCGGCCCCCACTGGACGGATGGTCATCGACAGCATCAACGGCAAGGCGGTCGGCGATACCACGCCGGCCCTGGCGGCCGGTACCAGTGCAAGGGTTAGCGGCCATGTGGTCGGACATGATGACTTCCACGGCGTGGCCACCTTCCATGTCTACGATGTCGAGGAGACGGTCGTCGGACATATGTATGATGCTACCGCCGAGAAGGCGATGGTCTTCCAGGACCGTCCCAACGTCATCTATACTGGCAGCGACAGTATCCGCAACGGCCGCTTCTCGTTCACCTTTGCCGTACCCAAGGATGTGAGTTATTCCGATGAGACAGGCCTCGTCAGCGCCTATGCCGTCAACGATGACAAGTCGTTCGAGGCTCACGGACGGTACGACAACTTTACACTGTCGGGTTCTGCCGAGATCAGCAACGACGGCATCGGACCGTCTATCTACTGCTATCTCAACAGCGAGTCGTTCACGAATGGCGGCAAGGTCAACTCCACACCCTATTTCGTGGCTCAACTGACCGACAACGACGGCATCAATGCTGCCGGCAACGGCATCGGCCACGATCTGGAACTGGTCATCGACGGCGAGATGAGCCGCACCTATAACCTCAATGAATACTTCCAATATGAGTTTGGCGACTATCACAGCGGCACCGTCGGCTTCAGCATCCCCAAACTGAGCGAGGGACAGCATAAGTTGCTGTTCCGTGCCTGGGACATACTGAACAACTCGTCGACGGCTGAACTGACCTTTGTCGTCGACCCCAAGTTAGAACCTACGATTATCAATGTGATATGTACCAACAATCCTGCCGAGGGCCGCACACGCTTTGTCATCAGCCACGACCGTACCGGCAGCGAGATGGATGTGACGCTCGAAATCTTCGACCCCTCGGGACGTAAGTTGTGGGAGAAACGCGAGAGCGGTGTGCCCACCGACCAGAACTATGTGGTCGATTGGGATCTGACCGTCGGCAACGGATCCCGGCTGCACACCGGTGTCTATCTCTATCGGGTGCTGGTCAGCAGCAATGGCAGCACGCAGGCCACCAAAGCCAGGAAATTGATAGTGATAGGCAATAAATAGGAATCTTCTGCGTTTATAAGCATAGAGTTCTATTTATTAGACTATAATAACATTGATAATACTGTAATGAATATGATAAGAAAGAATATAGGGGGTGGGTTGCTGGGCTTGTCGCTCTTCCTTTCCTTGCCCTTGTCGGCTCAGGACTATAAGACAAGCACGTTCAACCCCGTTGAGCATGCAGTGATTTCCCAGACCATCGCCCCCGATGCCCGTGCTGCCGGTATGGGCGATGTCGGTGCGGCCACCGACCCTGACGTCAACTCGCAGTACTGGAACCTGGCCAAATATCCCTTCTGCATCAGCCGTGCCGGTATCGCCCTGAACTATACGCCGTGGCTGCGGCAACTGGTCAACGACATCGACCTGGCCTATGTCGCCGGCTACTATCGCATCGGCGACTATGGTGCCCTGTCGGGGTCGCTGCGCTATTTCTCCTTGGGCGAGGTCTATACCGACCAGGCCGGCGAGGATGCATCGACCACCGTCAAACCTTACGAGATGTCGCTCGATGTGGCCTACTCACGTATGCTGAGCGAACATTTCTCGCTGGGCGTCGGCCTTCGCTGGATCTATAGCGACCTGCGCTACGACTACTCCGAAGACTCGAAACCGGCTTCTGCCTTTGCGGCCGACATCGCCATGTACTATAATAATTATGTGATGCTGGGCAACCGCGAGAGCCAGTTGGGACTGGGACTGACGCTGTCGAATATAGGTTCTAAGATTTCCTATTACGGCGACGAAGAGAGTCAGTTCATCCCTGCCAACCTGCGCTTGGGAGCCTCGCTCATGGTGCCTATCGACGAATACAACCGGTTCACCATCGCTGCCGATGCCAACAAACTGCTGGTGCCGACGGTGCCGGTGCAGATGGTCGACGAGTCCAACTCTGACTATCAGGACCGTGTGCGCCGAGAGTATAGCGACATGTCGAGCATCAAGGGTATCTTTACCAGTTTCAGCGATGCCCCCGGCGGCTTCAAGGAGGAACTGGAGGAGATACAGTGGAGCCTCGGTGCCGAGTATGTCTACCACGACCAGTTCTCGCTGCGTGCCGGTTATCACCACGAGGCGGAGTCGAAGGGCAACCGTAAGTATTTTACCGTGGGTGGCGGCTTCCGCATGAGTGTCTTCTCGCTCGACGTGGGTTATGTTATCTCCACGGCTCAGTCGAACCCCCTCGACCAGACTCTCCGTTTCACCCTGGCCTTCGACATGGATGGCATCAAGGATTTGTTCAAGAGGTAAATTGTTTCAATATAAAATAGTAATGATGATGTTTCGTGTTGGAATGGGATATGATGTCCACCGTATTGTTGAGGGACGTGAGTTATGGCTTGGTGGTATCAGAATCCCCTTCTTTCTCCCCACCTCGGAAGGGGCGGAGAAGGGCTATGGCCTCCTCGGCCACAGCGATGCCGACGTGCTCATTCATGCCATCTGCGATGCCATCCTGGGGGCTGCCAACATGCGCGACATCGGCTACCATTTCCCTGACACCAGCGAGGAGACTCTGGATATGGACAGCAAGATCATCCTGAAGAAGACTATCGAACTCGTTGCTGCCAAGGGCTACCGCTTGGGCAATATCGATGCCACCATCTGTGCCGAGCGTCCTAAGATGAACCCCCATATACCGCAGATGCAGCAGTGCATGGCCGAGGTCATCGGCTGCGACCCCGACCAGATCAGCATCAAGGCCACCACCACCGAGCGGCTCGGCTTCACCGGCCGGCAGGAGGGCATGAGTGCCTATGCCGTCGCCCTGCTCATCCACTCATAATAAAAAGTCCGCTGCAACTCTCGCGAGCAACAGCGGAACAAGCCTATGTTTAACTAAAAATCCTTTTCTCTAAAAGAAATTTTCAGTCCACAAAGGACTAAAAATTTGAAAGTTTAAAAGGGTGTTTCACAACAACCTCCTGTTATCCCACAGTTGAAAACTTTCTTTTTTACCAATAACTAAAAACCTAAAACTATAAATATTACTACTAACCTAAAACAATCTCTGAATCTTTTTGACGATGCAAAGGTACGACGATTTTCTGACTCCCGCAATATTTTTCACCCGATAACTCTCAAAAAGTGCTATATTCTTGACGCAAATCAAGCAATTGTGTCCGCAAACACGTCGGTTTTGTCTCAATTGCCCTTCACCTCTAATCATAATTCTCCATTCTCCATTCTCCATTCTCGATTATATTTCGTACCTTTGCAGCCGACTACCGGTACGCAGGTGTCTCACTTGCGGCTGCCGCAAGTGAGACACTTGCCTATCGGTGCAAAGCAGTAAAGTAACAGTTTAGTTATATAGAAGCGCAATGAAAGTGTTGATCGTCAGTACAACCGAATGTGCAGGTGGCGCCGCTGTGGCTGCCGGCCGTTTGATGCATGCCTTGAACAATCATGGTGTTAAGGCGAAAATGATGGTGCGCGACAAACAGACCGACGACCTCGCGGTGGTCCCACTGCCTGTCTGGCATGGCCTCTCCCGCTGGCGTTTCCTGTGGGAGCGACTGCTGCTCTTCTTTCATCTGCACTTCAACCGAATTCACCTTTTCGAGATTGACATGGCCAACACCGGTGCCGATATCACGAAGACCGCTGAGTTCCGTGAAGCCGACATCATTCATCTGCATTGGGTTAACCAGGGCATGCTGTCGCTGACGGACATCAAGAAGATTCTCCGTTCGGGCAAACCCGTGGTATGGACGATGCACGACCTGTGGCCGGCCACTGCCATCTGCCATCTGTCGCTGGGCTGTAACCGCTTTCGTACCTCGTGCGGCAACTGCCAGTATTTGCCGAACCACGGCTCCGACCACGACCTCGCCACCAAGGTATGGCGGCGCAAGCAGCGGATGCTGGCCGGCGAGAACATCATCTTTGTGGCGTGTAGCCGTTGGCTGGAGGCCGAGGCGAAAAGCAGTGCCTTGCTACAGGGACAGACCATCACCAGCATCCCCAACCCGATTGACACGACCGTCTTCTGTCCCGGCGACCGCCAGAGTGCCCGTCAGGCGGAGCACCTCCCCTTGGACCGCCGTCTGTTGCTCTTCATCTGTCAGCGGGTGACGAACCCGAACAAGGGGATGTCGTATCTCATCGAGGCTTGTCAGCAGTTGGCCAAAGCACATCCCGAGCAGACAGAGTCGATGGGCGTGGTCATCCTGGGCGGCCATGCCGACGAGGTCGTCGCGCAACTGCCGTTTAAAGCCTATCCGATGGGCTATGTGAACGACACCCAGCGGCTGGTGCGCCTCTATCGCGCCGCCGACCTGTTCGTACTGCCGTCGCTGAGCGAGAATCTGCCGAATACCATCATGGAGGCGATGGCCTGCGGCTTGCCCTGCCTGGGCTTCCGGGTGGGCGGCATCCCTGAGGAGATAGACCATCTGAAGACGGGCTATGTGGCCGACTATCGCTCGTCGGCCGACCTGGCCCGGGGCATCGACTGGATCCTCCGCCATGCCGAGGCCGGGCACCTCTCGGCAGAGGCTGTCCGAAAGGTGCACCGGCAATACACCATGCAGCGTGTCGCCATGCTCTATACTGAAGTCTACCAACAGGCCATGGCGCAGAAACATTTCCGACTATGAGACGATTCACCGTTATCACCATCACCTATAATGCCGAGGCCGTGCTGCAGCGGACACTGCAGAGCGTGCTGCGACAGACCTACCGTGGCGTGGAGCACCTCATCATCGACGGGGCCTCGACCGACGGCACCCTGGCAATGGCCGAAACCTACAAGACGACCTCCGACGCTGCCGACTGCGGCCATAAGGTTATCATCCACTCGGAGCCCGACCACGGCATCTACGACGCGATGAATAAAGGACTGACGCAGGCCTCGGGCGACTACCTCGTCTTTATGAATGCCGGCGACTGCTTCCCCGAGGCCGACACGCTGGAACAGATTGTGCATCGCTGCCGGCTGACCGAGGTGCCGTCGGACGAACTGCCCGGCGTGCTCTACGGCAATACCAACGTGGTCGACAACGACGGGCGCTTCCTTTATCCCCGTCGTCTGCAACCGCCGCCACAACTGTCGTGGCGCTCCTTCCGGCAGGGGATGCTCGTTTGCCATCAGGCTTTCTATGCCCGTACCGATATAGCGAAGAACTTGCAGTACGACCTGCGCTACCGCTTCTCGGCCGATGTTGACTGGTGCATCAGGGTGATGCGGGAGACGGAGCGACTGGGACTCCCCTTATATAATATAGGTATAGTGGTGGCCAACTACACCGAGGAGGGTACCACCACCCGCAACCACCGTGCTTCGCTGCTGGAGCGCTTCGACGTGATGCGCCGCCACTATGGGCTGCTGTCAACATTGATGATGCACGCCTGGTTCGTGGTCCGCAGTGCCTTGCGAATGGTCTCGGAGCGTTAAAATAGCCTTTATATAGGTGTATTTTACATTTTTTTTGGAAAAAATTTGGAGGATTCAAAAAATCTACTTAAATTTGCAGCCGATATATCAAACATAATTAACGTAAGTACTAAGCAAGCGAACGACTTTGAGGCTCTTCACGAGGGCTGAGAGGGAGGCTTGAAAAGGTGAAATCCCGCAAGGGAGCGCCAAATGTCAACAGAAATGAAAACTGTTGTTGTGACCTATAACCGGCTGCCTCTGTGCAGCAATACAAACAAAACGGGAATAGTGTGCCCGTATGGAGAGAGGATGCTGAAAATTCCGCTTTCTAATAGGGTGTATATATATTAATAATAAGGTATATAAGGTAAAGGAGAGAGAAAGAAGGATTAATAAACAAACGAGAGAAAAAAACAAAAGTTTAACAAATTTAATAATTAAATTCTTACAAATTATGAGAAAAGAATTAGTTTACTCAATGATGGCACTTGGTGCATTCCCTGTTGCAGTGAAGGCTGCCGAGGTGAATGCGCAAGTTGCTGCACCTGATGTAAAGGGTGGCTGGACGAACGACGCCCCGACAACCGATGACATCGTGACCATTGCAACTGGCAAGACCAGTGCTACTGTATCGCTGCTTCCCGGTAGTTACACAATCAAAGTAACGACACTTACCGGTTCTGTCGCAACCATGTTGTCGCTTGAAGGCGTGAAGGAGACTGGCGATGCTGCCAAGAAGGCTATCGCTGCCGCTGGTTACGGTGAACTGAAATTCACTGTTGAGGGCACTGAGGCCAAGAATGTTACTGTCAATATTGAGGGTGATGGTAGTTATAGTTTCTCAACTGTAGAGATTACCTTGGACTTTGACTTCGATGGTGACGACAGACTGGCTCTGTTGAAGACCAACTATGGTGTGATGGCTGCACTCCTCAACAATCCCTCAAATGATCCCGCTAAGTACACCTATCCTGAGAAGACCGACGACCTGACCGGTTATGCCAAGAGCATCCTGGAGAAGATTGAGGCCATCCAGAAGGCAACTGCAGAGAATGGCTATCAGATCTATAAGGACAACAAACTCTATGAGGCTAACCCCTCTTCTCTGGCTGCACTCCAGGCTGCCATCGACAAGGCTGCTGCCGACACCAAGGCTAAGGAAATTGCCTATAGATACGACAATATGTCGAAAGACTATCAGAAACTCGTGACCCGATTCAATAAGTTGCCCAAGGCTGCTCAGGATCAGGTGAACGGAAAAGACGAGACTTACGACAAGGACGGCAAAGTTACGATGACTGCTGTTAATACTGCCATTGAGGACTTCAAGAGCGGTTCGAGCATCGATAACAGCAAGGTTCTCGCATCTTTGAATACGCTTACAAGCAAGATCGGTAAAGCCGAAGGCGCTAATGATGCTAACACCACTGCCTACACAGACATCAAACTGGCTGTTGCCAATGCTGTAGCAGAATACACCAGTCAGGTGGATGCCCTCTATGAGGCTCTCAACGGTGACAACTTCAAGAAACTCCGTGAGGAAGCCAGCGAGTTGATTCAGGCTGAATATCAGAAGATTCTGACTGTCGGTTCAACGAATGAGACCAAGAACACGGCTGGTGAGTGCGCTACTTATAAGGAAACTCTCGGCATCACTGCTACAGAAGGTGGCAAAGCAAAGAATATCTCCGGCAATGGCATCGCCAACATTGGTACGACCTTGACGGGTTATGTTACTGAAATCCAGACCATAGTGAACAACTTCAAGGCTGCCGGTAAAACTGTTCAGGATGCTCTTGACGTGGTTGCTGCCAAACAGAAGGCTCTGGACGACCAGAAGGCAGATAAGAAAACTGCTGCCGCCATCGAGGCTGACGCTAAGGTGAAGGCTGACGCAGAGGCTGCCCAGAAACTGATTGACCGCCTGAAGACCAGCGTCACCAATCCTACGAAGGCTGCTGTGGATAAGGGCGACATCGCTGCTGCCCTGGCTAACGAACAGTATGGTACTGCCGAAATTCAAAAGGCTATCGATAAGTTGACCACCGGTGACAACCGTGTGAACTACGATACCCATATCGCTAACGCAAAGGCTATCGCTGACCAGATTGATGTCCTCAACAAGGCTATCGCTGAGGTGAATGCCTATGTGAAGAACGCCAAGGATGCTGATCCTGCCGGTCTGGGTCTCACTGACTATATTCCCGACACCTACTGGGCAAAGACCATCACCTATCTGAAGAAGATTGAGGAAGAGGTGGCCAAGGAGGCTAAGACTTATACCGATGGTAACGCTAAGTCATATAAACTTGATGCCGTTAACACTTCGAAGACTGATGTGGCTAAGTATCTGGAGCATGCCAAGGCCGCTGCAGCCAAGTATGCAGAAATTAAGGCCAAGGCCGACAAGTACACCGCTGATTTGAAGGCCGCCACCGATAAGGTGAAGAATCTTGATATCTACAAAGATGGTTCTGAGAATGTCGGTACTATTGCTAAGGGCACCAGTTATGAGAAATTCATCGCCAGTATTCAGGCTAAACTGGATCTGCTGACCAGCACGGCTGTTAAGGACAAGAAGATTGTTGGTAGCCTGCCCCGCACGCTTGCCACCGTTTCTTCGGATGATAAGTCGTACAAAGAAGAGCACTATACCGAGGCCATGAAACTGGCTGACGATGCTACTATCGGCGAAGACATTCAGAAGATTCTCGACAACTATAAGGCCGATCAGGATGCATGGGCTGCTGCTAACCAGGCAAAGGCTATTGCTACGCTGAATGCTGCTATCGATGAACTGCAGAATAGTCTGAATACTGATTTGGATAAGTTGAAGGCTGATCCTGAAACGCAGTATGGCCCAGGCGCAAAAGCAGTGACAGACATTCTTGCTACTATCGTAGTTCCTACTGAGACTGAGCAGACTGATGCAAATAAGGCTGAACTGCCTGTTGCAGAACTCAATAAGTTGGTTGAGAAACTGAACAAGGCTAAGACCATCCTCGATGAGGCTAAGGCCGGTGTCATCAAGACTGCTAAAGATAATGTCGCTGCTGCCGCTGCTGCCACAAAGGCTGTTGCCGACCTGCAGAAGGACTATGATGCCAAGATCAGCACTCAAGGTGTCAAGGCTGACAAGAGCGCTTGGAAGATTGATGCTAATGCTCTGGAAGCAACTCCTCAACTTGAGTCTGTGAAGAAAGTTCTTGATGAGTTCACCGCTATTCAGGACTCTATCAACCACATCACCTCAGAGAAGAACATCAAGGGTGATGCCAATACCAACTATTGGAATGCTTACCAGGCTCAGAAACTGACTGCCGATGTCTATAAGGCTGACATTGAGTCGCTGAAGGCCCGCATCACCGCTGCCGTTGCTGCTGCTGATGCTGCACAGGCTAACTGGAAGGCTAAGGAGGATGTCCTTGCTGAGGCAACCAAGGTGCAGACTGCCCTTGATAAGGCTATCTCTGATGCTCAGGCTTCTGTTGATAAGGCTGAGGAACCTTACAAGTCGATGACTGTCGCTGACAAGAACGAGGCTAAGACCTATGTCAGCAAAGACGCTAATGGCGTGCTGGGTAAGGAGTATCAGAACATCCTCGATGCCATCAATAAAGATAACAATGATCTCTACACCAAGGCACAGGCTGTGGCCAACAAGACCGCTCTGCTGAACCGTCTGAACGAACTGAGTGCCAAGGTCAAGACCATGACAGCCGACCTGAAGGCAATCATCGTGGCTAAGTTGGCTCAGGATAAGGCCTACGATGCTACCAACGCCCGCTGGAACGAGGTTTACACCTTCATCTCTTCACAGGACCAGACCTCGCTGCTGCAGACCCGCCAGGAGGAGATGGCTGCCCTGAAGGAGCAGTTGCTTGAGCAGAAGGCTAAGATTGCTGCCGACTATCAGAAGGGTGAGTCCGTAGACAACGGCGTGGAGACCAAACTCGCTGAGATCAAGGCTGCTATCGACAAGATCAAGGCTGCCGTGGAGGATACTGATGCTCAGGACAAGCAGATTAAGACCGACAATGCCGACAAGTCTGTCGAGATTGCCAAGGCTATCGCTGCCGCTGAGGCTGCCTACACCAAGGCTGCTGAGACCATCAAGGACTTCAGCAAGGCTACCAGCACCCTGATTACCGAAACATTGAAGGCTAATAAGATTGAGGATTACTCGAAGACTCTGGAAACCTATCCTGCTAAGTTGAAGACGCTGAAGGATAATGCCAACAAGGCCTACAATGAGAATGTGAAGAAGAACGAGACGGCTACGCCTGCCGTGGTCTTCGACGCTACTTCGTATCTGACCCAGGCTGCTCAGTATAAGAGCGAAATTGAAACGAATGAGGGCAACTTTATCAAGTCGATTACCGACGCCATCAAGGATGCGGTTAAGGGTAAGGTGGATGCTTATCAGAAATTGGTTGATGATGCCAAGGAACTGTCTATCTATGAGTATGATGCTGCTGGTAAGGAACTGACTGACGAGGCTAAGCCGAATTTGTTCAAGACGATCTTCGCCGATGCCAACAGTCTGATTGCTGATATCTCGATTGCCTTCGACGATGTCGACCTGCTCGCTCTCGACGAGGCACTCAAGGCTGCCGAAGATGGAAAGAAGCCGAATACTGCTGGCGTCGCCCTGGCTGTGCTTAACGGTAAAAACACCGGTGCCGACTACTCACTGCGTGTGCTCCTCAACTTTGTGAAGGATAATGCTCAGTGGATTACCGAAGACAACGTCAAGGCCGCCAATGATGCCCTCGCCACTGCTTACAATGTGAAGGATGCTGATAAGACGAACTTGAAGACGGTTGACCAACTGGCTGCTCTCTATGAGACGGCTAAGAGTGGTAAGACGCTCGAAACCAACTATACCACTTGGAAGACCACTCTAACCACTCTGCAGACGAACGCTAAGGATGCTAAGGCTAACGATGATATCTATAAGGATATTCAGAATTGGCTGAAAGAGGCTCAGACTCGTCTCGATAAGGCTATCGAAGAGGCTAACAATTATGTGGCTGTTTACGATATCATTGTTGCGGCTGACCTTGTTGGTGTACAAAACGACATTAATACCATTACGGAGAAGTCTGCTGAAGCACACGAAAGTAACACGTCGAAGGCTTACCAGACCAGCATTGCTACCCTGCTCACCTACGATGCTGCTAAGAAGACCTATGGCGGTACAATCTTTACTCGCATCGCTAATGCTATCCCGCAGATTGCTTTCAATCAGGAGTACAAAGTACTGAAGGCAGGCGTACAGGAACTGAATGACCAGTATGTGCTCTATGCCGCTGACTTCGAGAATGCTGATCAGGCTGCTGCCTTCAAGGCTCAGATCGATGGCTGGAATAAGGAACTTACTAGCGACGATGCAAACTCGCTCAGCGATGACTTCAAGACTGATGCTGACAAGAAAGCCAAGAAGAAGCTCAACAAGTTCATCATCGGCAACTATAAGGAAGCGTCCAAGTTCCCGTATGCTGCCCTGTTGGCTGACCTGAAGACCATCGAGGACGCTATGGCTAAGGCGCTCACCGATATGGCTGAGGGTACCGCTAACAACCCGGAGAAGACTGCCGAAGTCTATGCTGATCTGACCAAGCAGTTGACAGACCTGGCTACAAGGGCTGATCTGGCTGATGCTAAGTACAAGTTGGCTTTGGATGATGAGGCTGTGCTCAAGAAGCAGGCTGACGTGAAGGATCAGATTGCCGATGTACAGGCTCTCCTCGACGAAAACAAGGACGACATCCTGTTCTATGATGATGTCTATCAGATGCTGATCAACAATGCTAAGACGGCAGTGGAGAATCTTGAGACGAACGCTGGAAATGCTGCTAAGGCTATTCAGGATAAGATTGACGCCGAGATTAAGGAATACGACAAGCAGACCGCTATCCTCAATGCCGCTAAGAAGGCTATCGAGGATGCCAAGACTGCTCTCGACAAGTATACCTATGTCAAGGCTGCTAACTTCGCCGCTAAGTTCAACCAGAAGATTTCTGAAATCGAAGAACTCCAGAAGACACTCGACGGCAAGAAAGGCAAGTATGCTGCCAAGGAGAAGATCAGTGCTGCTGATATTGCAGCAGTGACAGCCCTCTACGATGTTACGCTCGATGCCAATAACAAGGTGACCGCTGTGAACGGTGGCTCGGTTGTTGATGTGATCAAAGACATCAACGCTACTGCTGCTAAGCGCGAACTGACCGGTGAGTTCAACAAGTTGCAGGCCGACCTGAATGCTCTGACCTACAATGATGCTGACTACACCATCAGTGACCTGGCAAAGATTAAGGATGGTAAGGAGGCTATCCAGGCCGCTCTTAACTTGCAACTTGGCACTAAGACGGAAGAGAGCAATATTGCTAAACTGAATTCTGATCAGTTAATCGAAGCATTGAAGGCTACGAAGGGCTACAAGCCTGCAAGCAGTGACTTCGAGAAGGATGGTGACGGAAAGTACACCGGTGTTGTCACGGGTGCTGCAACCCTGCAGGATGAGGTGACCTTCTTGACCGCTAAGATTAAGGATCTGGCTGAATTCATTGAAGTGAACAACCTGAATCCTGATGAGAAGGCTTCTGCCGACTTCAATAATGATGGTGAGCCTGATGTCGAGGATTACCAGTTGCTCGTCGACGAGGTGGTTGCTGGCACCAACAATGCCGACTTCGACCTCAATAAGGATGGTCTGGTGAACATCGTTGATATCAACACTTGGATTGAGATTTTCAACAACCAGTTCAATACCGAGGCTGCTGCTCGCGCTGCTTTCAACGACAACGATGCTGCTACTCTCGAAGTGCTTGGCACTGAAAATGGTGTGACTCGTCTGGCTGTCAACCTGAAGAGCGAGGACGCTTATCGTGGCCTGCAGTTGAACATCCACGCCAATGTCGTGGCTGCATCGGCAACCAGTCGTGCTGCTGAGGGCATGGGTCTCTACAAGGGACAGATGGCCAATGGCGCTACCTGCGTGCTCCTCACCTCTATGTTCGGTAAGGAAATTGCTGCCGGTGAGGGTGCTGTGGTATATCTTGATGTGACCGGATTCACTGGCGAGGCTGAGGGTATGTTCGTCAACGCTGGTGGTAAGACTATCACCTTCAACCTTGTAACAGGTGAGGTGACCGCTATCGACGGCGTAGAGGTAGAGACTGGCTTCATGCAGAAAGTCTACAACCTCGGTGGTAAGTTGATGGATGGCCTGAAGAAGGGCATCAACATCATCCGCAACAGCGACGGTTCTACCAAGAAGGTTGTGGTGAAGTAAGGTCCACTCTCTGATAAGTAAGACGTGCGTGGTGCTGCCACGTGGCAGACACCACGCACCTCTATAATAATCGTAAACAAAAATCTACAAAACTGATATGATTAATTACGCAAAACAAATATTCTCCCTGGCATTGATGCTTATGGTGAGCATGGCTGCCTCGGCCGATGTGAAGTTTGCTATCGAGGATGTGAACATTGCTCCGGGGGCGGCAAACATACCTGTTAATGTCACAATGGAGAATACTGAAGAGGTCAAGAGTTTCCAGTTTGACCTTACATTGCCCGAAGGTCTGACACCTGACTTGAGCAATGAGGCTATCAAATTGACTAGTCGCCTTAATGGTTATCGTGTTGTTGCAAACAAGCGCTCCGACGGCAAGATTAACTTTATCGTTATGCAGATGCCGGGTGTTGCCGCTGTTGCTGTCGGCAATGGTGCCATTTTCTCATTTCCTGTGACGGCTGATGCAACGCTCGATTTCTCTACTGCAGAGATTTCGTTCAGCGGTACCAAGGTGGCTCAGGCTACTGGTACAACTTCTGCTGAAGATGGAGATGTGATTGCTGTTGACGAGAGTTATCAATTGTCTGCTTCTTCTGAAACCATCCTTCTTCAGGGTGAGGAGACTGCAGACATTGAAGTCTCGCTTGAGAATGCAGGCAATCTTTGGGGCTTGCAGGCTACCCTGACCCTTCCTACCGGTGTTTCTCTTGTTAATGAGAAGATTGAGGCTACAGGTCGTCTTGGCAGTTTTGAGTCTACTTCTACTACCAAGCGTAGTGATCAGGAGTATGTGTTTATTGCTGCTACCTTCGTATCGACAGATCCTGATGTGGTGCATATCACTGGTAATACTGGTGCTATCTTGAAATTCACCGTTAAGGGAAGTACAAGTGCTGTTAATGGTTCTGCTATCAAACTTCATGAGATTACATCAATGAAGTCTGGTAAGGTTGGTATCAATCTAAACTCCTTGACCATCACTGTCAACACCATCGACAATGCTGCTGATGTCTATAAGAAGTTGAGCGACGAGATTGCCGCTCTGCAGAAGCAACTTGACGACACCAAGACGCAGTTGAATACTGAGGCTCCTGGTGTGGACATCACCGAGGATGTGAAGGCTATTCAAGATCAGATTGATGCCCTGAAGGCAAATCTGGAGGAGGCTCACTCTGCTCAGGAGTTGAATCAAGAGTCGAAACTCGATGAGGAGGCTGTGAAGAAGGTGACTGATGCTATTGCCGATATGGTCAACAAAGTCAAGGTTGCCACCGGTATCGGTGCTGTGAAGGTTGCCGCTTCAGCCGGTGAGATCTACACTGTGGCGGGTCAGCGTGTCGCTGCCCCTGTCAAGGGTGTGAACATCATCAACGGTAAAAAGGTCATTCTGAAGTAACTTAAAGTTCGACTGAGTCGACTCAGATAAAAACTATCCCGAAACGCTTTGACGTTTCGGGATAGTTTTCTTTTCCTATGGGTAAACCACTTTCTTCCCACCTCGGATGTAGATGCCGCGCTGAGGGATGATCACCCGGCGGCCCTGCAGGTCGTGGAGGTTTGAAGATTGAGCGTCTGACGATGAGAATCGTGGTGTCTAGATGCCGGTGGTGACGGTGGCTTGCAGGCCGTCCTTGGTGTAGTAGCCGGCATTCTTAAATAACATGTCGGATGTCTGACTGCCGCCGCCGCTGAAGATGATGTTGTCGGGGGCGGTGGTCTTCGTGGCTGTCCACTTGAACACCTTGTTGCCGTTGGGGGCGATGCCCAGAAGGGTGGCACCGACGCCGGGCCATGAGGTGCCGACATAGTCCTTGCCGTCACCGCCATTCATCCATGCCCAGGCGTAGATCTGGCTGCCCCACGTGACCGGAGCCTCGAAAAAGGCACATATCTCGCCGTCGCTGACGGTGCAGAACGAAGGCACGCCACCATATTCACCACTCTGCTGCGTCTTTTCTTCCTCTATCTGAGGCAGCGTGAGGGCACTGGGCTCAATGCCCTGCACATAGTACACGTAGTGGTAGCCGCTGATAGCCTTCTTCCAGGCTGCATCGGGCGTGAAGTCGGCAGCCTTGGTGCCCACCACGCAAAGCAGTTTCTTGCCATTGCTACCCTCTACCTGCACGGCATAGTAGTCCTTGATGCTGCTCACGGCTGTTTGCTTGCTCATATTGGTGATGCCCACTGCCTTACGCACGGCCACCATGTTGGCAATCTCCTGTTTGTAGGCCTGCCAGTGCTTCATAAACACACAGGGCGTGCCAGGCATAGCCAGCAGGAAGGCGTTGGCAGCCAGCGTATCCTTGCGGATGGGATCTTGCTGCGCACCAGCCGAGCGATACTCTGTATCATGGTTCTCCACGAAGGTCACGGAGAACTGTTTGTAACTGTTGTCAGAAATCAGGCTGGCACCGCTTAGTCTGCGCCAGTCACTATATTGGATGGCATCACGAACGGTATAGCGGAAGGGGAAGTCGAATGCAGCACTCGTCTTGCCCGTTGCGCTGATCCAGTTCTTCACCACTGTAGCATTGCCGTCCCAGTACTCGCCTACCGAGAACCGAGGTTTGCTGTCCTCGTTGTATATCTTGGTGAACGAGCCGGCATAACCTTTTACCATGTCATAGCGGAAGCCTGTGTAGCCGAAATCCTCCAGCAGCATCTTCAGATAAGCCTTCACATTCGTCTGCACGTTCTCGCTCCTGTGGTCCAGGTCGCGCATGCCGTCCCAGCCCTCTCCCGTATCGTTACTCGCCGAGAGCGAATAGCCATTCTGCGTAGCCCACGTCTTCGTCTTGCCGCCGTCGTCGTTAGCACAGATGTCAGTTGACTTCAACTCATAGGTTACGCCCTTGTAGGACTCCTTGGGGAAGTCCACCCAGTTCGAGACATTCTTACGATGGTTGATGACGATGTCGGCAATCGTTCCGATGCCTTTCGCCTTGAAGGTCTTGATCATCGACTTCAGTTCATCGCCAGTGCCAAACGAACTGTTGTAGTCGGAGAACCAGTACAGGTCGTCATAGCCCATCGATTGTCCGCCGCAGTTGGCACTCTGGGGTATCCACACCAGGTCGAAGGTCGTAGCGAGGTTGTCTACCTGCTTCTCCATGATGCTCCACTGTGCGTCGGCATAGCCATCCCAATAGAAGCCCTGCAGCATCACGCCCGAATAGTTCTCGGGCCATCCTACGTAGGTCTCCGTCGGTGTTGTCGGTTCTTCTGGTATATCCGGTGTTTCTGGAGTGGGCGGGGGGGTCGGTGTAGGATCTATGGGGTCGTCATCACCACAGGTTGTCAGCGTCAGTACAGTCGTCAGCAAAAGTGCCAACAGTTTGATGTCTCGGATGTTCATAGTGTCTATTTATTTTTGGTTTTATGTTGCAAAGATAAACAAAAAAGCAAAACTACACGAGAGACCCTTTCGCAGATTACAGGAATTCCTGCGCAAACGATTGCATCGTCGTAAAGAAAGAGGTGAACCTATTGGGATAGGCTCACCTCTTAAAAGTCAGGATCTAAAGGGCTTACTTGCTGATGAAGTTGTAGCCGCCGGTGATGTCGTTGAAGATGACGATATAGTTGCCAGCGGCAATGGGGATGTCAGGACCATTTTGCTGGCCGACACCCGAGGGGAATCCGGTAGCACCCCAGTTGACGCTCCAGCCGTCGATGAGGAACTTGCCCTTCTGGTCGCCGTCGACGGTGAGGTCGGCCATCCACAGGTGGTCGCTGCCCGTGCACTTCGTCATGGCCTGGAAACTCCAGTCGTTGAACGAGCCGGCCATGCCAACTTCATAGGTAGCGGCAGGTTCTGCGGCAGCCTCGATGGTCAGTTCGTCGTTGGCGTAGTCGAGGGTCACGGTGTACCAGCCTGCTGAAGGCACGGTGATGTTGCCCGAGCCGCCATCATTCTTCACGTAGCCGTTGGTACCCTGACCCCACTGGTCATCCCAAGAGCCGGGGGTCTTGATGAGTTTGAAGCCGGCGGTGGTGAAGTAGCCGGTATAGGCAATCTTATTGTCGCCGATGTCGGCCAGCGGGAAGAGCGAGGTGCCCACCTTGTCTAAACCGTTGCCCCATGAGCCGTCGCCGATGCAACTGCCCACGAGATACCAGGTTTGGGCTTCGACGGCGGGCTCATCTGCGGGTTTGGCATCCGTTCTGATGAAGTTGTAGCCGCCGGTGATATCGTTGAAGATGACGATATAACTGCCGCTCTCAATGGGGATGTTCGGACCGTTCTGCTCGCCAATGCCTGTCGGGAAGGAGGTAGCGCCCCAGTTGACGCTCCAGCCGTCGATCAGGAATTTGCCTTCCACGTTGCTCGTGTTGCTCATCTCAGCCTTCCACAGGTGGTCGCTGCCCGCGCACTTCGTCATGGCCTGGAAACTCCAGCCGTTGAACGAACCTGCCATGCCCACCTCGTAGGTGGCAGTAGGCTCAGCGGCAGGCTCGATGGTCAGCACGTCGTTCAGATAGTTGAGCGTCACGGTGTACCAGCCTGCTGAAGGCACGGTGATGTTGCCCGAACCGCCATCATTCTTCACGTAGCCGTTGGTACCCTGACCCCACTGGTCATCCCATGAGCCAGGTGTCTTGATGAGTTTGAATCCGTCGGTGGTGAAGTAGCCAGTATAGGCTATTATGCCGTCGCCGAGAGATGCCAGCGGGAACAGAGATGTTCCGATATTGTCGAGAGAATTGTTGCCCCATGAGCCGTCGCCGATGCAACTGCCGACGAGATACCAGGTCTCTGGTGTGGCAAAGACAGCCTCGGCAGAATAGGTGAAGTCGAGCATATTGAACGTGACCTTGTAGAACACGGCATTTGCTACGGCCGTGATCTTGAGGTTGCCACCGTCGCCGCCATTGTTGTAGGCAAACTTACCCTCGCCATTGCTGGCCAGGCAGGCACTCCAGTCGCCGGTGCCGATCTTCGAGGCAGGCGTGATCTTGAATTCGATATCACTGCCATCCTCAGGAGCAGGAAGACGCATGGTGAACACAGGGTTCTCGTAGGGGTCGAGACCGCCGTTGCTCAGTTCGTAGTCGGTATTGCTGTTGTCCCAGCCGTTGAGCGTGCCGGTGAAGTAGTAGGCATCTTCGATGACGGGAGCCTTGGGCACCACCTGGAAGTCGATCTCGCCGGCATTGATCTTGACGGCAGCACCGTTCTGGAGGGCATAGAGGAGCACCAGTCCGTTGACGGTGCGAGCCTCGGGACGAAGACCGTAGATGGAAGCGACATATTCAGAGAGGGCCTGTCCCGACACCTTGCCGTCGACAGTGGTGTTGAGCACGGTGCCGTCGTCAAACACGATTTCGCCCTTGGAGAGCACGACACCTGCCGGCAGGGCGGTCTCCGGCACGGTGAAGGCCTGCACGTCGAGTGCTTCGCTCACCTCTACCGTGTTGAGGTCAATCACTCCCAACTGACCGGCGGTGAAGCCGGGCACCACGATGGCACCCTCGGCTTCAGCCTTCTTCAGACCGGCGAATTCGTTATCTTCAAGTCCGCAAGCGGTCATGAACAAACCCGCAAAAGCGAGCATCACATATATTGATAACTTTTTCATTGTTCTGATCTTTTTTGTTAATACAATTACTCAACAGGAACGACGCACATCTTGTTGGTGATGTCGTTGATATAGAAGCGGTAGGTGCCCTTGGCGCACTTGATGTTGTCGCCACCGCCCACGCCGACGGCAGCAAACTGCTCGCCGCTGACCGTCCAGGCAGCACCCCAGTTGATGTCCCAGGCATGGTTGGCACGGAACTTGAACTCTACATCGTCGGTGGTGAAGGTGTGCTCGACATACCAGTTGTGAGGTGTCACCTGTGTCATGTCGACATCACCGGCCCAGTCGTTGAAGTTGCCAATGAGCGAGATCGAGGTGTACTCTGTAGGAGCCTGTTCGTCCAGTTTGGTCCACGAGTAACTCATGTGGTGCTTGTCGAAGGTGAAGGTGTAGTACTCGGCCGTCGGCGACGCGATGGCCTGACCGTCGGTATTGACGATAGCACCCTGAGGAGCGTTGTCGCCATCGACGATGCAACCATAGGCGGCATCCCAGTTCTCGGTGAGCAGGTCGTCTTCCGACCATATCTTCAGATCCCAGGCACCGGTGAACTTCGTGGTGTAGGTGTAGACATCGCCGCCCTCTGGATAGAGCAGGGCTGTCAGTGCAGCATCAGCATTCCAGCCGGGCTGTGCACCGACCACATAGAACTTCAGTGATGGTACCGGCGGCAATACATAAGAGGTGGTAGCGGTGAAGAGGGCTTCCGTCGAATAGATAGACGATGACTCTTCCAGACCTCTGAGGAAGGCGTGGATGCGTGCCTTCACCCTGGCCTCGAGGGGGAACTCCGCTTCTTCGCGGCCCAGTTCGACCAGAGCGGAGGTGACGGCTCCTGCTATCTCTTTGGTGGGAACGGTGATAGCCAGCGGGTTCTCGTTGCTGGTCTCGGTGGCCTGCCAGGCAGACCAGTTGCTGCCATCCTCGGAGGCTGCAAATTCCATCATATAGATGACAGGAGCGGTGTAGCCGTAGTTGGGCTGGTCGGCCTTGAAGGTCAGACTGCTGGAGTGGTCCAGGTCGATGGTGTTGGCCGTGATGCCCGGAGCATAGAGTGCGAAACTGCCATCAGAGGGAACGGACAGAACCGGATTCTCGTCGCGGTCCGTCGAACAGGCAGTGCAGGCTACCAATGCTGTGAGCGCTAATATATTTAACTGTTTCATGTTCTTGATGATTTAATACGGACTTAATAATTGGGGTTCTGCTTCAAGTTCGGGTTGGCAATCAGGTCGCTTGAAGGCAAGGGGAAGATGTTGCGATAGGCCGACATGGTACCGCCGGCGGCCGTACCGCCAATCCAGATGCGGCTGGTGCCGGTGAAGTTGCCGAAGCGTACCATGTCCATACGGCGACGGCCTTCGAAACCGAACTCACGGCTCCACTCGTCCTCGATGTCGGCGAGGGTGAAGACGTTGATGTTGCTGTTGGCATGGGCACGGTCGCGGAGGGCCTTGATATAGGTCAGACCGTTAGCACTGACATTACCGCCGTTCAGACGGGCATCAGCCTCGGCATAGGTCAGGTAGGCCTCTGCCAGACGGAAGAGCGGGAAGTCGTAGTCGGTATGGTCGGCATTGTGGGCATTGGTGCCGTCGGCATGGGTGTTGAGGAACTTCACATAGCCTATGCCCTCCTCAAACTTATCCTCGGTGTTGATTTCCAGTTCGTGGCCCTGGGTCATCAGCAGACAGCGGTCGTCGCCGGCGGCAATGATCATGTCGGCCGGTGTGCCTGTGGGCAGGTCGCCATTGGCGAACCACTTCTCGACGAAGTATTTCTTGGCGCGGATACCACCCCAGTTGGCACTGATACCGATGGGATAGGCCGCCATGTCGTTGGCATTGACCATGCCGGCACTGAGGAACACGCCACCCCAACTCTGGGTGCGCTCGCCGTCGAACAGGATGGGGAACACAATCTCCCGCTGGGCACCGTTGGTGTCGTTGTCGCCCATGAACAGCAGTTGATAGCCGCTATAGCCGTTCTTGGCTGTCGTCGACAGGGTGTAGTCGGAGTTGATGGCCTTCTCGGCATAGGTGCGGGCATCTTCCCAACGGGCCGTGCCGGTGTAGACCTCGGCATTGAGATACATACGCATCAGCAGCATATAGCCAGCAACGACATTGGCACGGCCATACTTCACGCTGCCGGCAGGAGCCAGCACATCGCTGCCTTCGCCCTCGCCGATGATGTCCTTCAGTTCCTTCTCAATGAAGGTGAACACTTCCTGGCGGGAAGCCTGGACAGGGGCATCGGAAGAGACATGGGTGATGAACGGCGGGTTGCCGAACATGTCCATCAGGTAGAAATAGTACAGTGAACGCATGAAACGGACTTCAGCCACTTTCGTCGAATACTCTTCGAGCGACGACGGTGCGTTGTCGAGGAAGAAGTTGCAGAGCGTGATGCCGAACATGCAGCGGTAGTAGATACCACGGAGCAGGGGGTGGGAGTCGCTCCACGTGCCACGGTTGAACTCGGGGATGCCACCGTCGCTCAGCCAGGCGCAGAGGGCCTCGTCGGACGGCAACTCGTTGGCATACCAGACGACACGCATAAACACCGACATACCCTCGTCGATGTCGCTGGGCAGGTCGCTGCTGCCGTGAGGGCCGGTCAGACCTGTCAGGGCCAGGTTGCCGTAGATCTTGTTCAGGATGCCGTCGTAGTCGGCATCAGTAGTTTGCTGTGGGTTGGGGTTGTCGGGATGCAACGAACCACCGAAAACAGGCGCATCGTCGGAACATGCCGTGAAGCACAGCGTAGCGATGCCGATCATGGCCACAGCCATCGTATTCTTAATACCTTTTATATTCATAATATTATACTCCTTTTGTCATTAAGGTCGGATTAGAAGTTCAGATTCACGCCCAGCACAGTGGTGAACGGACGAGGATAGATGTTGTCCTCGATGCCGCTCTGGATTTCAGGATCGAGGCCTTCGTAGTTGGTGATTGTGAACACGTTCTGCACGGTGGCATAGAGTCGGCCGCTGATCTTGGCGTCGAGCAGGTGGTCGAACGAGTAGCCCAGCGTGATGTTGTCCATCTTGAAGAACGAGGCATTCTGTATCCAGCAGTCTGACGACACCTGTGCGTCGGAGGCATCTCTCAGCCCGTACTTCAGTGCCAGCGTGGGGATGTTGTGCATGAAGTTGAGCGTAGAGCCCAGACCCTGGCTGCTGATATAGGTGCCGTTGATGTTGTGGTTGAACACATGGTTGCCGAAGTTGGCACGCGAGTTGAAACTGAAGTCCCAGTTCTTGTAGGTCACTTTCGAGCCCAGGCCCATGGTGACGTCGGGGTCGGCATGGTAGTAGAAGTAGCGGTCGTCGCTGTCGAGGGTGCCGTTGCCGTTGCGGTCGACGAAGGTGTGGGGAATGATATTGCCGTTGTTGTCGTAGACCTGCTTGTAGACATAGAAAGCACTGGACGAGTGGCCGGTCTGGTAGGCCATGCCGTTCTTCGACATGCCGATGCCGCCATGCTCGACAAGGTCGGAGGCCAGGTCGTCGATCTTGTTCTTGTTATAGGTGAAGTTGTAGGTCACCTCCCAGTTCCAGTCCTTTGTGGCGATGGGGCGTACGATGGCCTGCAGTTCGACACCGGTGTTGTGCAGTTCACCGATGTTACCGGACATCTGTGCGGCGAAGTTGGCACCGGCCGGCACATAGATATTGTTGATCAGGTCGGTGGTCTTACGGTAGTACCAGTCGGCACTCAGGCTGAAGCGGTTGTTCCACAGGGCGAGGTCGAAACCGGCATCGTAGGTGGTGGTCTTCTCCCATGTCAGGTCGTTGTTGTAGACACCGGGACGCACGGTCTGTCCGTTGCCGAAGAGGTCGTAGTAGGCATGGTTGTAGTTGGCGGTATAGGCCGGCACATAGTAGAAGTCGTAACCGATGTTCTGCTGACCGGTCTTACCATAGGTCAGACGGACCTTCAGGTCGCTGATGGCGTTGACATCGCGGAGGAACGGCTCCTCGTTGACACGCCAGGCGATGGCGGCAGCGGGGAAGTAGCCCCACTCGTTGCCCTTCGAGAAGCGCGACGAACCGTCGGCACGCATGGTGAAGGTGAAGAGATAGCGGTTCAGCAGCGTGTAGTTCACACGACCGATCCAAGAGCGGAGGCGGTTCTCCGTCTTCCACTCGGTGATGCCGGTCGGCTCGTTGTAGCGCTCACCGGCATCGACGGAAGCCGTCTGCGGAATCAGTCCGTAGCCCCAGTTGTCGCTCCAGGCATGGTAGCGCTGCCACTCGTAGCCCACCTGTGCATCGATGTTGTGCACATCCTTCTTCAGTTCCTTGGAGTACTGCAGGAAGGCGTTGAAGATGTAGTTGTAGTTCTCGTTCTTGCTCCAGCCGTCCCAGCCGTAGTAGTAACTGGAGGTGGTGTAGGGGCTGTTCTGCGTGGTCTGCGTACCCTTGGTCAGGTTGCCGGCCATGCTGACCAGTACATGGAGGTCTTCGAAGCCGTGGATGGCATAGTCGGCACTGATGGTTCCCTGATAGGTGTTGGTCTTCTGGATGGTACCGTTGTTCTCAACGAGTGCCACGGGGTTGGCTGTGGCATTGCCGTCCCAGGCATACGCCCAGTTGGCATCGCTTGGGAAGTCGCCGGGCTTTGCCCATTGGTAGTAGCCGTTGAAGTACTGACGGTACATCGGCTGGTCCATGTGGATGGGCTTGGTGGGGTCCATATAGGCTGCAGCACCGACGGCACCATTGTCCCAGCGGCGGTTACCCCACATGATCTTACCGGAGATGTTCAGTCGCAGATGGTCCTTCAAGAATACCGGAGCCAGGTTGAAACTGGTGGTGTAGCGCTTGAAGTAGGTCGACTTGACGATACCGGTCTGACCGGTCAGACCGGCAGAGACACGGTAGGGCATGTTGGCGACACTGCCGGTGAGGGTGATGTTCTGGTCGGTAGAGACGGCGGTACGATAGATCTCGTCCTGCCAGTCGGTGTTGGCATACTGCTTGTTGCCGTTGGCATCGGTATAGCCCAGCAGACCGTATTCGGGACTGTCCTCACCGAAGGTGTCCTTCACGAAATTCTGGAAACCGGGACCGTCGAACACGTCGAGGGTCTTCTTCTTGGTGGCGATGGAGATATTGCCATTGTACGACACCTTGACTTTCTGTCCGGCCTTGCCTTTCTTGGTGGTGATGATGATCACACCGTTAGAGGCACGGCTACCATAGATAGCGGTGGCCGAGGCATCCTTCAGCACGGTGAACGACTCGATGTCGTTCGGGTTGATCGATGCCAGGGGGTTCATGCCGGCCACACCGGCAGGGTCGAGTTGCAGACCGTCGACCACATATAGCGGGTCGTTGCTGGCCGACAGCGATGAGCCGCCACGGATGCGGATCTTCGAACCGGCACCCGGCGCACCACCTTCATTAATAATGTTCACGCCTGCGACCTTGCCGTTCAGCATGTCGTCGGCACTGGTCTGCAAGCCATGACTCATCTCGTCGGGCTTGATGGCTGTCACCGAACCCGTCAGGTCGCTCTTCTTGGCGCGGCCGTAACCGATGACCACCACATCGTTCAGAATGGCGGCATCCTCCTGGAGGGTGATCACCACGGTGGGAGCGGCTTTCACCGTGGCTGCCTGATAACCCATGTAGGTCACCTGCAGATCGGCTCCCTGGTTGGCCTGTACGGTGAAGTTACCATCGAAGTCGGTCAGCGTAGCGGTCTGGGTGCCCAGCACTCGTACGGTAGCACCGATGATGGCCTCGCCGGCAGCATCTTTCACATGGCCTTTCACAGTGATTTGTGCAAAGGCTCCCACAGACAGGAACAAGCCCATGATGAGGGCCAGCATCCTGAATGGTAATTTAATGTTTACCTGCTTCATCATTGCATTTAATTAGAGTTAATATTAGTTAGTATTTTAATTCGTTATTGGCATTGTTAGCCTTTTTTACCGGTGCAAAGTTAGGTTTTATTTGGCTTCGTTGTAATTTATTTTGTAAAAAAGCGTTATTATGTTAGTGCAATCGTTTGCATTCCGTTCGGAGTTAATAAATGGAGTATCCGATAACAGAATAGAAATGTTTTGCCTACATTTGCATTGCAATCGAAACTAAAAGCCACCTATGAACGAGAAGCCGGTACTGACAATGAAAGATATAGCACGGGAACTGGGCGTTTCTGTGGCTACCGTTTCGCGTGCTCTGAAAGACTCGCCCAACATCTCGCAAGAGCAGCGGGAGCGGGTGAAGACTTTTGCCCGTGAGCACCATTTCACGCCGAATGTCATCGCCGAGTCGTTGCGCCATAGTCGGGTGCAGCCGATGAAGGTCATCGGGGTGATCGTGCCGGAACTGGTGCACTATTATTTCATGACCATCCTGAAGGGCATCGAGGAAGAGGCCGAGGCCCGTGGCTACCGCATCATGGTGGCCCAGAGCGGCGAGCAGTATGAGCGGGAGGTGCGTCTCTGTCAGTCTTTTTATGAGAATAAGGTGTGCGGCATCATTGTCTCGCAGGCCAAGGATACCCATCATTATGAACATTTCCAGCGGCTCATCGATGCCGGCGTGCCTCTCGTCTTCTATGATAGAATATGTACCGGCGTGAATGCGAGCAGGGTGGTGGTCGACGACTATATGGGAGCCTTCAATGCCGTGAGCCATCTGATAGAGACCGGTTGCCGGCGCATCGTCTATTTCGGTTCGCAGATGAACCTCGAGATAGCCAAGAACCGCTTCAATGGTTATAAGGATGCGCTATTGAAGCACGGACTGCCTTTTGACGAGGCGCTGACCCGCATCTGCGACAACCGTGCCGATGCTGAGTTGATGACACCCCTCATGTTCGATGGCGACCGCTATCCCGATGCCTTCTTCGCCGTCAATGATGATACGGCCATCGGCATCCTCTACACCGTGAAGCGTATGGGACTGCGGGTGCCGGAGGATATCAGCATCTGCGGCTTTACCAATGGTGAGCGGGCCGTGGCCACCGACCCTATGCTGACCACGGTGGAGCAGCGGGGGGTGAGGGTAGGCGAGGAGGCTGTCAACGTACTCATCGGCCATGTGGAAGGCACCATCCCGCTGGGCAAGGCGGAGCGGCGCGTGGTCCGGACGCGGCTGATATTACGTGGGACGACGCGGTGAGGAATTGAGAGTTGAGAATTAGGAATTTAGAATTATATGAAACAGAAACCGAATTTAAGTTTTTGGAAGTTGTGGAACCTGAGTTTCGGGTTCTTCGGCGTGCAGATAGCCTATGCGCTGCAGAGTGCAAACATCTCCCGCATCTTCAGGACACTGGGGGCCGACCCCCACGACCTGAGTTTCTTCTGGCTCCTGCCGCCATTGATGGGCATTCTGGTGCAGCCCATCGTCGGCACACTGAGTGACAAGACCTGGACCCGCTTCGGCCGGCGTATCCCCTACCTGTTCATCGGTGCTTTAGTAGCCGTGGCAGTGATGTGCCTGCTGCCCAATGCCGGCTCTTTTAATTTCGCACCCTGGCTGTTTGGAGAGGATGGTATGTACGGTATTATTACAACATTGGGCGTGACAATGCTTTTCGGCATTATGATGCTGATGCTGCTCGACACGAGTATCAACATGGCGATGCAGCCGTTCAAGATGCTCGTGGGCGACATGGTCAACGAGGCGCAGAAGGCGAAAGCCTACAGCATCCAGTCGTTCCTCTGCAATGCCGGCTCCGTGGTGGGCTTCGTCTTCCCGTTTGTCTTTGCCTGGCTGGGCATCAGCAATGTGGCGGAAAAAGGCATCGTGCCCGACTCCGTCGTCTGGTCGTTCTATATCGGTGCGGCCATCCTGATACTCTGTGTCGTCTACACCACGCTGAAGGTCAAGGAGTGGTCGCCCAAGGAGTATGCCGAATATAATGGTGTGGCCGATGCGTCGAAAGAGAGCAAGGCCAACTGGTTCATTTTGTTGAAGAATGCCCCCTCCACCTTCTGGCGTGTGGGCTTGGTGCAGTTCTTCTGCTGGTCGGCCTTCCTCTATATGTGGAGTTACGTGACCGACTCCGTCTCGCTGACGGTATGGGGCACCGCCGACGCCGAGACGCAGGCCTATCAGGAGGCCGGCAACTGGACGGGCATCCTCTATGCCATTCAGGCCATGGGCAGTGTGGCGTGGGCAGCCCTCCTGCCACGGTTCGGCAATGCGAAACTGGCCTATTCCGTCAGTCTGTTGCTCGGCGGACTCGGTTTTGCGCTGATTCCTTTCTGTCCCGGACAGTATCTGCAGATCATCCCCTTCCTGCTTATCGGCTGTGCCTGGGCAGCAATGCTGGCAATGCCGTTCACGTTTGTGACCAACGCCCTTCAGGGCTATGGACACATGGGTGCCTATCTGGGACTGTTCAATGGCACCATCTGTCTGCCCCAGATTGTGGCAGCCCTTTGTGGCGGCTTGATCCTGCAGGCGGTCGGCGGCGTTCAGACCGGCATGATGCTGGTAGCCGGCGGCTTGCTCGTCGTAGGGGCTTTGTGTGTCTTCTTCATCAAAGACAGGAAAGCCTAATATATTATATATATAAATAAGGTGTAACTAAAAACTGACGCGATATGAAAATAATATTCAATTTGGAGTACAATACCGGTTATGGCGAACAACTGGTGTTGAATGTCATCGGCGAGCCTATGATGCCTCTTGCCATGTCGACGCTCGACGGAGCACACTGGTCGGTAGAGATATCGAGTGACAAACCCAGCGGGTCGTATTTCGACTATTACTACAGTGTGGTGCGTGGCGACAAGGAGGTGCGCCACGAGTGGAAGGTGGAGCCCCACCGTCTGGAACTGGCTGCCGTCAAAGGCTCCCGCTATCTGGTGTACGACCATTGGATAGACATGCCCGATGACAGTTATATGTACTCGTCGGCCTTCACCGACTGTGTCATGGCTCGCGAACGGCAGTTGAGCACGAAGAAGGAGTATGATACCACCATCCGGCTGAAGGTGCGCGCCCCTCAGTTGCGCAACGGTGAGCGGCTCGCCTTGGTCGGCTCGTCCGACTATCTGGGCTGCTGGAGCACCCGCGAGACGCTGCCGATGACCGAACACCAGAGCCACGAGTGGGTCATCAGTCTCAATGCCGACCACCTGCCTGACAGGGCCGAGTATAAGTTTCTGATTCTCCGGCCCGGCAACGACCCCATCTGGGAGAACTGCGAGAACCGTGTGCTGACCAAGCCGTCGATGAACAAGGGCGACGTGGTGGTCTACGAACTGCAGCAGGCGTGGTTCTCCATTGCTCCGTGGCGCGGTGCCGGCACGGTCATTCCCGTCTTCTCGCTGCGCAGCGAGGGCAGTTTCGGTGTGGGCGACTTCGGCGATCTGGCCATGATGGTCGACTGGTGTGCCAAGACCGGTCAGCATGTGTTGCAGGTCCTGCCTATCAACGATACCACGATGACCCATACGTGGCAAGACTCCTATCCCTACAACAGCATCAGCATCTATGCCCTCCATCCGCAGTACACCGACTTCCGGCAGTTGCCGCCCATCAAGGACGAGGCTGTCCGCCAGCAGTTCGAAACCCTGCGCCGGGAACTGAACGCCCTGCCGCAGATTGACTACGAACGGGTGAACAACGCCAAGATGGAGTACCTGCAGATTATCTTCCGCCAAGAATGGAACAAGGTGAAACGGCAGGCCGCCTACCAGAAGTTCTTCGACGGCAACAAGGAGTGGCTGGAGCCCTACGCCCGCTTCTGCTTCTACCGTGATAAGTTCGGCACCGCCACCTTCTCCGAGTGGCCTGCCAAATTGCCAAAGCCGGAACAGAAGGTGCTCGACTTCTGGTACTTCGTGCAGTATAACCTCGACCAGCAGATGCGGGCCGCCCATAGTCATGCCCGTCAGCAGCGGGTCGTGCTGAAAGGCGACATCCCCATCGGCATCAGCCGCGACGGCGTGGAGGCTTGGGTCGAACCGCGCTATTTCAATATGAACGGACAGGCCGGTGCGCCGCCCGATGCTTTCTCTACCGACGGACAGAACTGGGGCTTCCCCACCTACAACTGGGACGAGATGCTCCGCGACGGCTGCTCGTGGTGGGTGCGCCGCTTCCGCAAGATGGCCGAATATTTCGATGCCTATCGCATCGACCACGTGCTGGGCTTCTTCCGCATCTGGGAGATTCCCGTGCCTGAGAAGTCGGGACTGATGGGACAGTTCGCACCGGCCCTCGGCATGAGTAAGGAGGAGATAGCCTCCTATGGCGTCGACTTCAAGGAAGGCCTCTTCCTGGTCGACCACAAGCGCGACGACCGCTGGCATCCCCGCATTGCCGTGCAGTATCAGCAGGCCTACGAGGAACTGGACGAGGAGCAGAAAGACCATTTCAACCGTCTGTATAACGACTACTTCTACCGCCGCAACAACCAGTTCTGGTATCAGGAGGCCATGAAGAAACTGCCCCGCCTGACCGAGGCCACCCGTATGCTCTGCTGTGCTGAAGACCTGGGCATGGTGCCCGACTGCGTGCCCTGGGTGATGAACGAACTGCGCATCCTGTCGCTCGAGATTCAGACCATGCCGAAAGACCCCTCTTTGCGTTTCGGCAAACTGAAGCGTACGCCCTACCGCAGCGTCATCACCTTTTCTACCCACGACATGGCTCCATTGCGCCAGTGGTGGGACGAGGACGAGGAACGCACTCAGGAATACTACAGCGTGTCGCTGCGCCGCGGTTGGGAGGCCAAGGCTCCTCATCCGCTGCCCGGCTGGCTGGCTAAGGAGATTGTCAGTCGCCAGTTGATGTCGCCGGCCATGCTCTGTCTGCTGTCGCTGCAGGACTGGCTCTCCATCGATGAGCGACTGCGCTTCCCTGATCCCAACGGTGAGCGTATCAACATCCCGGCCAATCCACGCCACTACTGGCGCTACCGTATGCATCTCACCATCGAACAACTGATGGCGGCTGACGACTTCAACCGTGAAGTGACGATTTTGGTTAAACAGGGAAATAGGTAGGATATTGTACATTGAACATTGATTTGTGACATGAAAAGACTGAACTGGCTGCTGGCGGCATTGCTGACACCGCTATTGGCATTGGCCACTGAGGTGGCATCGCCGAGCAAGAATATCGTGCTGACCTTCGAAGTCGATGGTCAGGGAAGGCCCACCTATGCCCTCACATACAAGGGCCAGCCCGTGGTGCTGCCTTCCCATCTGGGGCTCGAACTGGCCAAGGACAAACATGCCTCGAAAGGGCTGAAAGAGACCGACCTGCTCGATGGTTTTATCCTGGTCAGCGAAGAGACGACGACCGTCGACGAGACCTGGCAGCCCGTATGGGGCGAGACCCGCGACATCCGTAACCACTACGTCGAGTATGTTGCGACCTTGTCGCAACAGACGGAACAGCGCGAGATGCTCCTTCGCTTCCGTGTCTACGACGACGGCATCGGTTTCCGCTACGAGTTCCCGCAGCAGAAGGCTCTCAACTACTTCCTCATCAAGGAAGAACGCACCGAGTTTGCCATGACCGGCGACCACAAAGCCTGGTGGCTGCCCGGCGACTACGACACTCAGGAGCAGGAGACCCAGGAGTCGCGACTCTCTGAGATCCGCTCGCGCTTCAACGAGGCCGTCAACTGGGGCAACAGCAGTGTGGCTGTCTTCTCGGAGACCGGTGTGCAGACCGCCCTGCAGATGAAGAGCGACCCCGTGGACATCGGCGGTGAGAAGCGCAGCCTCTATATCAATATCCACGAGGCAGCCTGCGCCGACTATGCCACTATGCACCTCGAACTAGTGGACAACAAGACACGCCACCTCTCCACCAAACTGATGGGCAGCAGCAATGCCTATACCCCCGCCTCGAAGTTCTCCAACTACCGGTTGCCGAAACCCTATACCTTCGTCAGCCACCTCACCCCCGATGCCACCGGACTGAAGGGTGCCATGCAGACACCCTGCCAGACTCCCTGGCGAACGGTGATGGTCAGCGACGATGCCCGCGACATGCTGTCGTCAAACCTCATCCTCAATCTCAACGAGCCCTGCGCCCTCGACGACGTGAGTTGGATTCACCCCACGAAATACTGTGGTGTGTGGTGGGAGATGATTGTCGGTAAGAGCAACTGGCACTATACCGACGACTTCCCCTCCGTTAAACTCGCTGGCGATGCGTTCCCCAATTCCCCGTCGGCCACTGTCGATTATCAATCGGCAAAGCCCAACGGCCGCCATGCCGCCAACAACGAGAAGGTGAAGCGCTACATCGACTTCGCCGCCAAGAACGGTCTCGACCAGGTGCTCGTCGAGGGCTGGAACGTGGGCTGGGAGGATTGGGCCAATATGTGGAAGCGCGATGTCTTTGACTTCGTCACGCCCTATCCCGACTTCGACATCAAGATGCTCAACGACTATGCCCATTCGAAAGGCGTGAAACTGCTCATGCACCACGAGACATCGTCGTCCACCCAGAACTATGAGCGCCATCTGGAGGAAGCCTTCACGCTGATGAACCGCTATGGCTACGATGCCGTGAAGACGGGCTATGTGGGCGACATCATCCCCCGTGGCGACCACCACTATTCGCAGTCGATGAACAACCACTATCTCTATGTGGTGAAGGAGGCCGCCAAGCATCATATCATGGTCAACGCCCACGAGGCGACGCGCCCCACCGGCCTTTGCCGTACCTATCCCAACCTGGTGGGCAACGAGAGTGCCCGTGGTACCGAGTACGAGGCCTTCGGAGGCTCGCGGCCAGACCATACCTGCATCCTACCCTTCACCCGACTGCAGGGCGGACCGATGGACTATACGCCGGGCATCTTCGTCACCAAGTTAAGCGAGTGGAGCGACAACACCTCCTGGGCTCGCATCACCATTGCCGGTTCGCTGGCCCTCTACCTGACCATGTACTCGCCGCTGCAGATGGCCGCCGACCTGCCGGAGCACTATGAGCGCTTCGACGATGCCTTCCAGTTCATCCGCGACGTGGCCTGCGACTGGGACGAGAGCATCTACCTCGAAGCCGAGCCTGCCGACTATATCACTGTGGCCCGTAAGGCCAAGGGTACCGACAACTGGTTCATCGGCGGCAAGTGCGACGAGAACGGTCATGAGAGCATCGTCAGACTCGACTTCCTCGACAAGGGCCGCAAGTACGAATGTACCATCTATGCTGATGCCCGGGATGCCCACTACGAGACCAACCCCCAGGCCTACACCATCACCCGCCGTACGGTGAAGAAGGGTGATGTGCTGCGGCTCAAGGAAGCCCCCGGCGGCGGTTTTGCCGTTTCGCTGATGGCTATAGGAAATTGAGAATTAAGAATTAAACGGTGTCGCTTCGTGATGATGAATAATGAATTGAATAAACTGATGATGGCAGGAACTGTTGCACTCGTGATGGCCTGCGACCCGCCGAAGGATGCTGCCTTCGTGTTTGACGAGGTGACCTATTCGCCTCAAGAGACGGTGTTTAAACTCTTTGCCCCCGATTCGCCCCATAGCACGGGCATCCATAGTGGTGTCTGTGTGGTGGTCGACGGCGACACGGTGCCCATGACGTGGAAACCCACCGTCGATGATGTGCGCTGCATCTACAAGGCCGTGGTGCCCGGCGACCTGAAGGGTAAGACCTATCAGTTTGTGGTCAACGGTCAGACATCGCCCGGCGTCTTTGCCAAGGCCGTCACCGTGAACGGAGAGAAGGGTGTCGTCGTCGACCTGAAGGAAACCGACCCGGAGGGGTGGGAGAGCGACCAGCCTGTGCGCCGTCCCTATCAGGACCTGATAATCTACGAGATGCACCACCGCGACTTCTCTGTCAACCGTCCTGAGGCGCAATACAAAGGTAAGTTTCTCGCCCTCACCGAACCCTGGGCCATCGCCCATCTACAGGAACTGGGCGTCAACGCCGTCCATATCCTGCCTAGTTACGACTTCGGGTCTGTCGACGAAACCAAAACTCCCCTCTCCAGTGGGGGGTCGGTTCCCTACAACTGGGGCTACGACCCGGTGAACTACAATGTGCCGGAAGGCTCGTACAGCACCGACCCCTACGACCCGCTCTGCCGTATCCGCGAGTTCAAGCAGATGGTGCAGGCCCTCCACCGTGCCGGCATCGCCGTCATCCTCGACGTAGTGTACAACCATACCTACGACATCGCACATTCCAACTTCCAGCGAACCTATCCCGACTACTACTATAGAAAGACCTCCCCCAGCCCCTCCGAAGGAGGTGAGGACCTGCAGGGAGGTGAAGAAGAGTCCGGAAGGCTCTTCTCCCCTTTGGAGGGGGCGGGGGAGGCTTACTCCAACGGCTCCGGTTGTGGCAACGAGACGGCTTCTGAGCGGCCCATGATGCGCCGCTTCATGATAGAAAGCGTGAAATACTGGGTCAACGAATACCACATCGACGGTTTCCGTTTCGACCTCATGGGCTGCCATGACATCACGACGATGAACGAGATTCGTCAGGCCCTCGATGCCATCGACCCCAACATCTTCGTCTATGGCGAGGGATGGAGTGCCGGAGCGTGTGCCCTGTCAACCGATTCCCTCGGTACAAAGGTCAACATCCCGCAGATGCCGCGTATAGCCGCTTTCTCCGACGATCTGCGCGATGCCCTGCGCGGTCCGTTCAACGACGATACCAAGGGAGCCTTCTTGGCCGCCATCCCCGGCCAGGAGGAGAGCCTGAAGGCCGGCATCGCCGGTATGGTAGACCATCCGCAGGTGGACTACACCAAGGTGAACTACAGCGACCGCCCCTACGCCCTTGAGCCCACCCAGATGATAGCCTATGTCTCGTGTCACGACGACATGTGTCTCTTCGACCGGCTCAAGGCTTCCATTCCCCACTCATCGGAGGGGGAAATGGAGGGCTATATCCGTCTCGACCTGCTCGCTCAGACTGCCGTCTTCACGTCCCAGGGTGTGCCGTTCATGCTCAGCGGCGAGGAACTGCTGCGCACCAAGCAGGGTGTGCACAACTCCTTCGAGTCGCCCGACAGCATCAACCAACTCGACTGGGTGAACAAAGAGAAATATCCGCAGGTCTTTCAGTACTACAAGAACTTAATTGCCCTTCGTAAGCATCATCCCGCCTTCCGTCTGGGCAGTGCCGACCTCGTCAGGAAATACCTCGAATTCCTGGCCCCCTCGGCACCCCCTTCGTCCCCCGAGGGTTGTCTCGTTGCCTTCCGCCTGAAAGACCATGCCGGTGGTGATGCCTGGCGCGACATCATTGTCATCCTCAATGCCAACCGTCAGGCCCGTGTCGTCGACATCCCAGAAGGGCGCTACACCGTGGTGTGCTGCGACGGCCAGATTGATGAACAGGGACTGGGCGAGGTGAACGGCTCCCGGGTACAAGTGGCCCCCCAGTCGGCACTCATCCTCTGTGCCGACTGAGGGCCTTCGGACAGGAATTAATATCCTTATTCGTAAGTCCATTATTCCAATTCGATTCCACACTGCAACGAAGGCGGCCGGTCCTCACGGACTGGTCGCCTTAGTATATACACGGCCTGGCTGACCAAAAATCCCGAAACGCCAAAGCATTCCGGGATTTATTTTTGATATCATTTGCCTTGCTGTTTCTTCGACCACTTCAGCAGCCGTTTGTATTCCTTCTTCGTCAAGCGCATGAAAGAGCCGTGCTGTGGTGCGGTGACACCCTCGATGTCGACGGGGTCGTGAAAGTTACGCAGGTTCTGGTCGGCCTTGCAGATGCGGTAGCGGCGGGGTTTGTCGCTATACTGGATATAAGCCACGCGCCACGTCGGGTCGCCGATGAGTTGAAAGGCACTGGAGCCCTCGCACTTCTTCTTGCCCTCGAACGACACGTAGTCGTCCTCTACCGGCTCGCCCCATCCGCTGGTCAGGTGGTCGCTGGTGGCGGTGTAGATGCCGGGCTTGCCGCCCTCCTTTTTGATGAGCATATGGTATTTGCCGTCGTTGAGCAGGTTGATGTCAGCATCGATGGTGGCATAGCCCCAGTCGAAGAGCAACTTAGGCTGTGTCAGACGAGTGAACGTCTTGTCGGCGTGTGAATAGTACATACGGTCGTACTTCTCCTCCGGGCGGTTCAGCATCGAGTAGTAGATCATGTAGCCGCCACGTTCGCCGTTCTCCCACACGAAGTCGGGATCCCAGAAAATCTGCGGTGCCCACACACGGTTGATGGTGCTCCAGTCCCGGTAGACACTTTCGGCCTCAGGGTTGCAGAAGATGGCAGGGCCCTTGCGGTAGTCAAACGAGCGGCTCTCCCAGTGTATGAGGTCCTTGCTGGTCAGCAGGTCGATGCCATAGTTGTCCCATTCGTTCTGTTTGCCCAGGGGCTTCGTCATACTGTTGTTCATGTCGGTGGTCACCATCACATAGCCCTTGCCGTTCCAGGAGCGGCAGACGTAGGCATCGCGCTGTCCGCCTTCGATGCGCGCGTGCTCCTTGGGGTCCATGATGGGGCCGCCGCCCAAGATGTCCTCATAGTGATAGCCGTCGCGGCTCACGGCATAGGCCGTCCACTGGCCTTTGTCGCTCATGTGGCAATACAGGTAGCCATAGTCACCCTTCTGCGGGTTCTGTGCCCCAGCGGTCATGGCCGCTGTCAGGGCGAGGGAAAGTAGTATTGTTCTCATCTTCATTATATATTGTTCGCGTTCATTATTTATATTCTTTCAGCAACAGCCATCCGCATGAAGACGGCGCGCCCGTCCTTCAGGTCGTAGTTAGTTAGTAAAGTAGTAGCAGTCCGGCAAAGCCGGCCATGAGGATCATCTTGATGGGGTTCACCTTGAAGACCAGTGTGCCGATGAAGGTGGCGATGAACAGGCCCACGCTTATCCAGAACTGCCAGGCGTTCTCAGACGGTGTAGAGAAATTCTCCTTTGTGCACAAAAGCAGCGTGGCAGCGGCCAGCAGTCCCACTACGGCAGGGCGCAGACCCAGGAAGACGGACTGTACTGTCGCGGTTTTCATGTATTTGATGAACATCTTGGCGATGATGATCATCAGGATGAGCGAGGGCAGCACCAGAGCAAAGGTGGCGATGGCCGAACCGAGCACGGACATGCCCGTCCCCAACCCGGCGTTGTGGCACGCCATATAGCCGCAGTAGGTGGCAGAGTTGATGCCGATGGGGCCCGGAGTCATCTGGCTGATGGCCACGATGTCGGTGAACTGTGCGGTGGTGATCCATGTGGGCACCACCTTTGTCTGTATCAGCGACAGCATGCCATAGCCGCCACCGAATCCGAAAAGGCCAATCAGGAAGAATGTCCCGAAGAGTTGCATATATATCAATAGTGCATCCATCATTCCCAATTCTCAATTTCCAATTCTCAATTCTCTCACTCCGTCGGTTTGATATATTTCCCGTACACCCAGCCGCCGATGCCTGCTAATATAATAAGGTATATAGGCGAGAATCCGTCGATGAGATAGATGGCCAGTGCACCTAAGACGGGAATCCAACAGGTCGACCAAGTGATGTTAGCATTCTTGGCCAGGTTGAACGTAGGCACAGCGATGAGGGCCACCACGGCAGGGCGAATGCCACGGAAGATGGCAGCCACCACCGGGTTGTCCTCAAAACGGTGAAAGAAGACGGCGATGGCCAGGATGATGAGGAATGAAGGCAGGGCAGTGCCCAGTGCCGTGACGACGGCCCCGGACGTCTTCTTCAGTTTGTAGCCGATGAAGATGCTGATGTTGATGGCAAAGACCCCCGGACAACTCTGCGCAATGGCGATGAGGTCGAGAAACTCCTCTTTCGAGACCCAGTGGTGCTTGTCCACCACTTCGGTCTCGATCAGGGGAATCATCGCATAACCACCGCCCAATGTGAACAGGCCGATGTTGAAGAAGGTGCGGAACAACTCACTCTTCATTCTTCACTCTTCATTTTCCCTTCCACCCATTTGCGGGCATTGACGAAGGCTTCTATCCACGGGGTGACTTCGTCCTGACGGCGGTTGGCGGGATACCAGGCGTTCTGCCAGGGGAAGATGGCACGTTCCAGATGGGGCATCATGCACAGATGGCGACCGTCTTTAGAACAGATGCCGGCCACATCGTAGTCAGAGCCGTTGGGGTTAGCGGGATAGCCGTGGTAGTTGTACTTGGCAATCACATTGTACTGACTTTCTGCTTCGGGCAGATGGAACTTACCCTCACCGTGGGCCACCCACAGCCCGAGTTTCGAACCGCTCAGCGAGCCAAACATCACGCTGTCGTTCTGCGGAATCTGCAAGGTGATGAACTCGCTCTCGAACTTATGGCTGTCGTTGTGCAGCATACGAGGACGGGCAGTGGCAGATTTTTCACTATCCTCTATTCCCTTTTCACTGATGAGTCCCAGTTCCACCATCAACTGGCAACCGTTGCAGATGCCGAGCGACAGGGTATCCTCGCGGGCATAGAACTTGTCGAGGGCCTCCTTGGCCTTCGGGTTGAAGAGGAAGGCGCCGGCCCATCCCTTGGCAGAGCCAAGCACGTCGCTATTCGAGAATCCGCCGCAGAAGACAATGAAGTTGATGTCCTCCAGTGTCTCGCGACCACTGATGAGGTCGGTCATCATCACATCCTTCACGTCGAAACCTGCCAGATACATCGAGTAGGCCATCTCACGCTCGCCGTTCGTACCTTTCTCACGGATGATGGCGGCCTTGGGGAGTGAAGAGTGAAGAGTGAAGAGTGAAGCATCTTTCCAGCGGTCGGGATTGAGACCATACTGGGCAAAGGTGCCCCGGAAGCCCTTGGGGAACTTCATCTCCAGCGGCTGCTGCTTGTAGTTCTCAAAGCGCTCCTTGGCCTTGCCGTTGAACGACTGCTTGCGGTCAAGCAGATAAGAGGTCTTGTACCATACGTCGCGCAGGTGGTCGATATCGAAGGTGAGTTCTTCGTCATCGACTTTCACTACGAGGGTGCGGCTGTCCTCCACGGGATAACCGATCTTGGCATAACCGATGCCCTGCTCCTCCATGAACTCCTTGAACTCAATCTTATGTTCGTCGCTCACCTCGATGACCACACCGGGATTCTCGGCGAAGAGGGTCTTCACAATGTCGCCGTGGGCGCAGAGGTCGTGCAAGTTGATGTGCATGCCGCCCTTGGTGTTGGCGAAGCACATCTCCAGCAGACAGGTGATGAGGCCGCCGGCCGAGATGTCGTGGCCTGCCATGATCCAGCCGCGGTTGATGAGTTCCTGTATGGCATTGAAGGCATCGGCAAAATATTCGGGATTCTTCACCGTGGGCACGTCATCGCCCACCTTGCCGAGACTCTGGGCAAAGGCTGAGCCGCCCAGCCGCTGCTCGTCGAACGAGAAGTCGATATGATAGAGCGATGCCCGCTTGTCGTTGACCACTACGGGTGACACCACCTTCTTGATATCGCTCACCTCACCGCCGGCCGACACGATGACTGTTCCCGGCGAGATGATCTTCTCGCCGTTGGGGTACTGCTGTGTCAGCGAGAGCGAGTCCTTGCCGGTCGGCACATTGATATGCAGGTCGCAGCAGAAGTCGCTCAGAGCCTTAACCGCTGCATAGAGACGGGCATCCTCGCCCTCCTGCGAACGGCAGGGCCACATCCAGTTGGCAGAGAGCGAGATGGAGTCAAGACCCTCGCTGAGCGGAGCCCATACGATATTTGTCAGTGCCTCGGCCACAGAGAGCACACTGCCCTTTTCCGGTGATGCCAAGCCTGCCTGCGGGGCATGACCCAAGGCGGTGGCGATGCCTTTCTGGCCACGGTAGTCGAGAGCCACCACGCCGCAGTCGCTCAACGGCAACTGAATCTCGCCCTGGCACTGCTGACGGGCAATCTTGCCCGTCACCGAGCGGTCTACCTTATTCGTGAGCCAGTCCTTACAGGCCACGGCTTCCAACTGGAGTACACGCTCAAGGTATCCGGAGATTCCGGAGATTCCGGAGATTCCGGATTTTCCGGAGATTCCGGATTTTCCGGACTTTCCGGAATACTCCACGTTGGCGTAGTGACGCTCCACCGTATTGTCGCGCATGATGGTCTTCGGCGAGTGGCCGAACATCTGGGCCACGTCGAGGTCGAAGGGTTTCACGCCGTCGCCCTGCTTGAACGAAAAGTGGGCATCACCAGTGGTCTCGCCGACGACATACAGCGGGGCGCGTTCACGCTCGGCAATACGACGGACATGATCGATGTGCTTCTCGTCGATGAGCAGGCCCATGCGTTCCTGACTCTCGTTAGCGATGATCTCCTTCGAAGAGAGGGTTTTGTCGCCGATGGGCAGTTTGGTCATGTCTATCTCGCCGCCGCATTCCTCGACAAGTTCCGACAGACAGTTCAGGTGACCGGCCGAGCCGTGGTCATGGATAGACACCACAGGGTTGACATCCTCTTCGCAGAGGGCACGCACCAGATTGTAGGCACGTTTCTGCATCTCGGGGTTGGCACGCTGAACGGCATTCAGTTCGATGCCATTACTATAGCGGCCGGTGTCGACAGACGACACTGAACCACCGCCCAAGCCGATACGGTAGTTGTCGCCACCGACAACCACCACCTTGTTGCCCTTCTGAGGTTTTTTCTTCAGACAGTCGCGCTTGGTGCCATAGCCCACGCCGCCGGCCAGCATGA
>DETM01000031.1:89198-95552 GCA_002361655.1 Prevotella sp. UBA3288
GCATGATGACCTTGTCGTAGGCATATTTGGTATCGTTGGCCTCCTGATGCTCGAAGGTCAGCACCGAACCGCAGATGAGCGGCTGGCCGAACTTGTTGCCGAAGTCAGAGGCACCATTCGAGGCCTTAATCAGAATCTGCTCGGGCGTCTGATAGAGCCACTCGCGAACGGGCAAGATGTTTTCCCAGTCGCGGGGGATGCCGGATAGTCCGGAGTTTCCGGATAATCCGGATTTTCCGGAATTTCCGGAATTTTCGGAATTTCCGGGTTGTCCGGAAAGTTCAGAATCATCGAGCCTCGGATAGGCTGTCATATAGACGGCCGTTCCTGCAATGGGCCACGAGCCGACGCCGCCACCCATACGGTCGCGAATCTCACCGCCCGTTCCTGTGGCAGCACCGTTGAAGGGCTCCACGGTGGTGGGGAAGTTGTGGGTCTCGGCCTTCAGCGAGATGACGCTCTCGATGTCTTTCACCACGAAATAGTCGCTGGTAGACTGGTCCTTTGGCGCAAACTGCTCCACCACGGGACCTTGGGCGAAGGCCACATTATCCTTATAGGCCGACAGAATCTTGTTGGGATTCTCCTGCGTGGTCTTCTTGATCATGGCAAAGAGGCTCGACTCCATCTCCTTGCCGTCGATGACAAAGGTGCCGCCGAAAATCTTGTGACGACAGTGCTCAGAGTTGATCTGGGCGAAACCGAAAATCTCTGAGTCGGTCAGCGGACGCCCGTTCTGCTTCTCCAGACCGTGCAGGTATTCAATCTCCTCGGGCGAGAGAGCCAGACCTTCCTGCTCGTTGTATTCCTCCAGATTCTCAACATGCTTGATGGGCTCCGGCTTGATGTTAATCGTAAAAATGTCCTGGTTCAGCCCCTCATACATGCGCTGCAGCATGGGGTCGTGGTCGGCATCTTTCGATGAGACAGGGAAATACTCCTCGATACGGATGATGCCCTGCAGGTTCATGTTCTGTGTAATTTCCACGGCATTGGTCGACCAGGGGGTGACCATCTCGCGGCGCGGCCCGACGTAGAATCCGCCGAGCGTCTGCTCGTCGAGCAGTGTGGCTTCACCGTAGAGCCAGCACAGTTCCTTTACTTCGTCTTGGTTGAGTTGATGGTCCACCTGTGTGGCTATCACACTCTGTGAGGGAGTCTTGAAGAAGAGAATCATAATACCTTATTTAATATATAAGTTTGAATTTGCTTGCAAAGGTACGAATAAGCGAGCGAAAAACCAAATTTATTTGTGTTTTTCCGAGTGAGAGTACCTTCGAATATATTCAAAGGTACGAAATAATTATGAATTATGAATTAAGAATTAAGAATTATTTCGTACCTTTGCATCACGAAAGCAAAAAAAAAGGATACTATGATTTATACCATTGAGAAAGTGGCGACCCTCATCGGCGCCCGTCGTTATGGAACGGCCGAGGCCAACATCGGTTGGCTCCTGACTGATAGCCGCTCGTTGTGTTTCCCCGAGCAGACTCTGTTTTTTGCCTTGCGCTCAAAGCGCAACGACGGCCACAAATATATCGAAGAACTTTATCGTCGAGGTGTGCGCAACTTCGTAGTGGAAGACCTCCCCCCAACCCCCATTCCCGCTGGCGAGCCAAACCGCAGCCTTTCCCAAGGAGTGGGCAACTGGCAGTCGGCCTATCCCGATGCCAACTTCCTAAAGGTGCCCTCACCGCTGGCAGCCCTTCAGCGACTGGCCGAGCGCCATCGTGACGAGTTCAGCATCCCCGTGGTGGGCATCACGGGCAGCAACGGCAAGACGTGGGTCAAGGAGTGGCTCTACCAGATTCTGATGCCGTCGATGAAGGTGACGCGCTCGCCCAAGAGTTACAACTCGCAGATTGGCGTGCCCCTGTCGGTATGGCTGCTGAACGAGCAGACCAAGGTGGCCCTTTTCGAGGCCGGCATCAGCGAGCCGGGCGAGATGCTGGCCCTGCACGACATCATCCAGCCCACCATCGGCGTGCTGACCTCTCTGGGTACTGCCCATCAGGAGAACTTCCGGACACTGGACGAGAAATGTCAGGAGAAACTGCAACTGTTCCGCGATACCGACGTCATCATCTATCCTTCCGACGACGATACCATCAGCCGTTGCGTCCGCCGCTCGCAATATCAAGGAGAGCGCATCGGCTGGAGCCGCTACAGCGACAAGGCTCCGATGTTCGTGAAAACCGACGGTGGTAAAGTATCCTATATGTATAAAGGTATAGAAGGCAGTTACGAGATTCCCTTCTTTGATGAGGCCAGCGTAGAGAATTCCATCACCTGTGCCACGGTGGCCCTCTACCTGGGACTATCACCAGAGGAGGTGGCAGCACGGATGGCCGTCCTGGAACCTATCGCCATGCGACTGGAGGTGAAAGAAGGCCAACGCGGTCTGACGCTCATCAACGACTCGTACAACAGTGATGTCAACTCGCTCGACATCGCCCTTGACTTCATGAACCGTCGACCGGAGCAGGAGGGAAAGCGCAAGACATTGATATTGAGCGACATATACCAGTCGGGCGAGACGCCGGCGGAACTCTATCGCCAGGTGGCAAGTCTGTTGCAGAAGCGTGGCATTGAGAAACTGATTGGCATAGGTCAGGAGATATCTGCCAATGCCCACGTCTTCAACCTGAACGAGAAAGTGTTTTTCGCTACGACCGACGATTTCCTGCAGAGTGCTGCCTTCCACTCGCTCCGCAATGAGGTCGTGCTGCTGAAAGGTGCCCGTCCGTTCGGATTCGAGCATATCACGGAACAACTGGAGCAGAAAGTTCACGAGACGATACTCGAGGTGGACCTCAATGCCGTGGTCGACAACCTGAACCACTACCGCTCGTTCCTCCGCCCAGAGACGAAGATGGTGTGCATGATCAAGGCAGATGCCTATGGGGCAGGTGCCGTCGAGATAGCCAAGACACTGCAAGACCACCGTGTGGACTATCTGGCCGTGGCGGTGGCCGACGAGGGCGTGACGCTCCGCAAGGCCGGCATCACACAGAATATCATCGTGATGAACCCCGAGATGTCGTCGTTTAAGACGCTCTTCGACTACGACCTGGAACCGGAGGTCTACTCTTTCCGACTGATGGATGCCTTGATTAAGGCTGCACGCAGAGAGGGCATCACGGGATGGCCCGTACATATCAAACTGGACACGGGGATGCACCGGTTGGGATTTGGCCTCACCCCCGGCCCCTCTCTCGGGGGAGAGGGGAGTGGTCAGACAAATGTGGGCCAGACAGGAAAGGGGAATTGTCAGACAGAGATAGACCGGCTGATCGACATACTGAAACACCAGTCGGCCATCATCCCCCGCTCGGTGTTCTCCCATTTCGTGGGTTCCGACAGCGACGACTTCGATGATTTCTCAGCCCGTCAGTTCGCCCTCTTCGATGCGGCCAGCCGTCAGATACAGGCCGCTTTCTCCCATAAAATCCTGCGCCATATGGACAACTCTGCCGGCATCGAACATTTCCCTGAGCGGCAGATGGACATGTGCCGTCTGGGCATCGGGCTCTACGGCGTAGACCCACGGACGAACAAGATGCTGGCCAATGTGTCGACGCTGAAGACCACCATCCTGCAGATTCGTTGCGTGAAGGCCGGCGACAGCGTAGGCTATAGCCGTCGCACGGTTCTGGAGCGCGACAGCCGCATCGCTGCCATCCCCATCGGCTATGCTGACGGACTAGACCGCCATCTGGGCAATCGTCATGGCTATTGTCTGGTCAACGGTCAGAAGGCGGAATATGTGGGCAACATCTGTATGGATGTGGCCTTGGTCGATGTGACGGACGTGGACTGTCAGGAGGGCGACAGCGTAGAGATTTTCGGCAAAGACCTGCCTGTCACGGTGCTCAGCGATACCCTGGACACCATTCCTTACGAGATACTGACAGCCGTGTCTAACCGAGTGAAACGTGTTTACTTCCAGGACTGACATGAAAAGTTTTGGGCAAAACGTATGGATATTTCGGAAAAAATGTGTACTTTTGCACCCAAACTACGCTAAAACAAATATAACGAAAATAAATTAATGGAACAGGTATTCACTTACATCATCCAGTTGGGAGCGTCGGTCATGATGCCGATCCTCTTCACCATCATCGGTCTGTGCATCGGCATGAAATTCGGTAAATCGCTGAAGAGCGGCCTCTATGTGGGTGTCGGTTTCGTGGGCCTCGGCATCGTCACCGCGCTGCTGACCACCAATTTCAACACGCCCCTTGATGCTATCTCAAAGATTTTCAACCTCGACCTGAAGGTGTTCGACATGGGGTGGCCCGCCGCCGCCGCTGTGGCCTACAACACGGCTGTCGGCGCGCTGATCATCCCCATCTGCCTGGGCATCAACTTCCTGCTGCTCGTCACTAAGTGCACCCGAACAGTCAACATTGACCTATGGAACTACTGGCATTTCGCCTTCATCGGGGCCGTGGCCTATTTCGTGATGGACCAGAGCCTGCTGTGGGGCTACTTCGCAGCCATCTCCTGCTACATCGTCACGCTGGTGATGGCCGACCTGACGGCCGACCGCTTCCAGGGCTACTATGACAATATGGACGGTATCTCCATCCCCCAACCGTTCTGCCAGAGTTTTACGCTCTTTGCCGTCTGCATCAACTGGCTGCTGGACAAGATTCCCGGTTTCTCGAAACTCGACATCGATGCAGAGGGCCTGAAGAGGAAGTTCGGCGTGCTGGGCGAGCCGCTCGTACTGGGTGTCATCGTGGGTGCCCTCATTGGCGCTGCTGCCCACTTCGACCATTTCATGAATTTCGCCGTCTATGCCGCAGGTTTCGAGTCGGCCACCGATGCCGTGATGAGCATCGTCAAGTCGGTGCTGTTCCTCGGTGTCACCATGGGTGCCGTGATGGAGTTGATTCCACGCATCACCCGCCTGTTCATCGACGGTCTGATGCCTATCTCTGAGAAGACGCAGGAGGTGGTGAAGAAAAAGTTCAACGGCAAAAAGGTCTATATCGGCATGTCGCCCGCCCTGGTCATCGGTCACCCCACCACGCTGGTCGTCTCGCTGTTGCTTATTCCTGTCACCCTGATTCTGGCCATCATCCTGTCGAAGAGCGGCAACCAGTTCCTGCCGCTGGCATCGCTGGCCGGCATGTTCTATGTCTTCGTGATGGTACTGCCCTACACGAAGGGCAACGTGGTGAAGACATTCATCATCGGTCTGGTGGCAGTCACCATCGGTCTCTATTTCGTCACCGACATGGCCTACGACTTCAAGGTGGCTGCCGACACCGTCTATGAGGCAACTCAGGACAAGGCCGCCCAGATTCCCGCCGGTTTCCAGGCCGGTGCCTTGGACTTCGCCTCATCGCTCTTCGGCTATGCCATCTATGCCTGTGTGAAATACCTGCAGTGGATCGGCATGGGTGTGCTCACCATCATCACCGTCGCCATGGTGGTATGGAACCGTATGCGCATCGTCCGTGAGGAAAAGATACATATTAAATAATACTATTATGAAAAAAATGAAATTTGTTTTATCGGTAGCCTTGTGTTCAATCACATTGGCTTCCTATGCCCAGCAGGACGTGAAGTTTCAGACGGCCTGCCACCCGGAGGACGTGAAACACTATGACACGCCGACGCTGCGCGACCGCTTCGTCATGGAGAAAGTGATGGAGGCCGACAAGATTCATCTCACCTACTCGCACTACGACCGCTTCATCTTCGGCGGTGCCATGCCTGTGACGAAAGACCTGAAACTGGAGAACTTCCCCGAACTGGGCCTCGATGTCGACCCCGGCATCAAAGACAAGTATTTCCTCTATAACCGTGAACTCGGCGTGGTGAACTGCGGCGAGGGCGACGGCTGGGTCATCGTCGACGGCAAGGAGTATGCCCTGTCGCCCAAGGAGGCCCTCTACATCGGTCGCGGCCACATCGGCAAGGACAAGGACGTGAACAAGGAGGTGCTCTTCCGCTCGAAGGATGCACAGAAACCCGCCAAGTTCTACCTGAACTCGGCTACGGCCCATCAGCACTACAAGACACAGTGGATCACCCTCGACGGCCGCAAGGGTTCGCTGAAGGCTGCCGTGTGGGGCCCCGTGGGTTCGCTGGAGGAGTGCAACAACCGCACCGTCTATAAACTCATTGTCAACGACGTGCTGGAAGAAGGCCCCTGCCAGTTGCAACTCGGTCTGACCCAACTCAACCCCGGTGCTGCCTGGAACACCATGCCACCCCACACCCACGGCCGCCGTATCGAGGCTTACTACTATTTCAACCTGCCCGAGGAGCAGACCATCGCCCACATCATGGGTGAGCCCCAGGAGAGCCGTGTGGTCTGGCTGCACAACGAGCAGG
>DETM01000031.1:95633-97923 GCA_002361655.1 Prevotella sp. UBA3288
ACCTACTACTACACCTTCATCTGGGGTATGGCTGGCGAGAACCTCTACTACAACGACAAGGACAATATTCCCGTCATCGATATCAAGTGATTTACAATTTGACGATTTACAATTTACGATTGATTGGATAATTTTGTTGATTGTACAATTTCGTAACGAACGTAAATCGTATGTCAAATAGTAAAATCATTGAAGTCTGAGAATAAATTGTAAATCGTAAATCGTATAATTGTAAATGATATTATGAGTGCTATTCACAAAACAAAGATGAGCAACTTCCGTTGGGTCATCTGCGGTCTGCTGTTTTTGGCAACCACCGTCAACTACATGGACCGCCAGGTCCTGTCGCTCACTTGGAAAGACTTCATCGCTCCAGAGTTCCAATGGACCGATGCCCACTACGGCCTCATCACGGCTGTGTTCTCTATCTTCTACGCTGTGGCCAACCTGTTCGCCGGTAAGTTCATCGACAAGATGGGCACCAAGAAGGGCTATCTCATCGCCATCTTCGTATGGTCGCTGGGCGCCTGTCTGCATGCTGCCTGCGGCTGGGCTGCCATGACCATCGAGGGCTACGAGTCCATCGAGGCGCTGCGACTGGTGCAGGCCGGCAGCGATGCCGCCGTGGCCATCGCCACCATCTCGGTGTGGCTGTTCCTCTCGTGCCGACTCATCCTCGCCGTCGGTGAGGCAGGCAACTTCCCCGCTGCCATCAAGGTGACAGCCGAGTACTTCCCCAAGAAAGACCGTGCCTTCTCCACCTCCATCTTCAACAGCGGCGCCAGCGTAGGTGCACTGGCCGCCCCCGCCACCATTCCCCTGCTGGCCCGCTACTTCAAGGATGCCGGTGTGGGCAACGGTTGGGAGATGGCTTTCATCATCATCGGTGCCTTGGGCTTCATATGGATGGGACTGTGGGTATGGCTCTACGACAAACCCGCCAAGAGCAAGCACGTCAACCAGGCCGAGCTGAACTATATTGAGCAGGACAACGACATTGCCGAGGTGCAGAACAAGCAGGAGGCCAAGGATGAGAAGGTGATTCCCTTCTTCGAGTGCTTCAAGTACAAGCAGACGTGGTCGTTTATCGTGGGTAAATTCATGACCGACGGCGTGTGGTGGTTCTTCCTGTTCTGGGCTCCCGCCTATTTCTCTGACCAGTATGGCTACACGTCCGATTCAGCCATGGGCATCCTGCTCATCTTGACGCTTTACACCATTGTGACCATTCTCTCTATCGGTGGTGGTTATCTGCCTAAATATTTTGTCGAGACTCGTGGCATGAATCCCTATCTGGGTCGTATGCGTGCCATGCTGATCTTCGCCTTCTTCCCCCTGCTGGGCTTGCTGGCACAGCCCCTCGGCAGCGTCAGCGTGTGGTGGCCCGCCATCCTCATCGGTCTGCTGGGTGCTGGTCACCAGGCTTGGTCGGCCAACCTGTTCTCTACGATTGGTGACATGTTCCCCAAATCGACTATCGGAACGATTACTGGCATTGGTTCTATGGCCGGCGGTCTGGGGTCGTTTGCCATCAACATGGGCTCTGGTCTACTATTCACCTTCGCAGCCGGTTCTTTTGTCCTGTCAGGTAGTAACGGTGAGGCTCAAGAAATGAGTGTGAAGGCCTACAAACAGATTCTGAAGACAGAACTAGTGGCCAAGGGTGAGGCCGATGTCAATCAGGCTTTTGCCGCTTTGACAGACCAGGAGGCAGCCACAACTTCTCTCGACAAGTTCATGGAGAAGGGTGGTACCGGTTTCAATGAGACTGCTATTCGCATGGATATCATCAAGGCGTTGTCTGGTGAAGAGATGCCTAAGGAATCTAAGACTCAGACTGTCCTTGATAAGTATAACACACTGCCCGACACTATTCAGGCCAACCAGATGTTGGCTCAGGCCAAGATTACTGATGCTAAGGCCTACGTGGTTATCAACAGCGGCAACTATTCTGAACTCTCCGGTGACGGTGAGAAGTTGGCCGAGGCCCTAAAACAGCACGGTGCTGAAATCAAGCAAGCCCCGCTCCATGCCCTCGGTTTCAGTGGCAAGCCCGCCGGCTATATGATTATCTTCTGCATCTGTGCCGTGGCCTACCTCATCGGCTGGTTCATTATGAAGACCTTGGTGCCGAAGTACAAGCCCATCGTGGTGGAATAATAGGATTCGTTTAACCGGACTCGGTGCGACCCACCAAAAATAAATCCCGAAATGCTTTGGCGTTTCGGGATTTTTGCGTACTTTTGCAACAAGATGATGCGGCGGCGAGACGCTGGATGCCGGGGCCTAC
>DETM01000052.1:0-2835 GCA_002361655.1 Prevotella sp. UBA3288
GCCTTCCAGCCTTTCTTGTAGGTCCAGGCCTTCACCTCCATCTCGCCGGCGGTGATGAAGGTCTCCAGGTTCAGCAGGGCATAGGCCTTCTTGATGAGGCGGTCGACGCCGCTCTCGCTGAGGCCTAATTCTTCAAGGAACATCATCTTGTCGTCGTACGACTCCAGTTCGGCGATGTCTTCCTCTGTCTTGGCGGCGATGACCATTGTTTCGGCCCCTTCCTCCTGTGCGATGGCCTCAATCTTTTTGGTAAAAGCATTGCCATCCTTGGCGTCGGCCTCACCTACGTTGCAGACATAGAGTACCGGCTTGGCCGTGAGCAAGAAGAGCCCTCGGGCACAGTCCTGCTCTTCTTTGGTCTCAAACTCCACGATACGGGCGTTCTTGCCTTGTTCGAGCACTTCTTTGTAAGCCTTCAGCACCGTGGCCTCGGTCTTGGCATCCTTGTTGCCGGCAGCGGCGGCTTTCTCGGTCTTGGCCAGTCGGCTCTCGATGGTCTCCAAGTCCTTCAGTTGCAGTTCAGTGTCGATGATCTCCTTGTCGCGGATGGGGTCGATGGTGCCGTCGACGTGGGTGATATTTTCGTCCTCAAAACAACGGAGCACGTGGATGATAGCGTCTGTCTCACGGATGTTGCCCAAGAATTTGTTGCCAAGGCCCTCGCCCTTCGAGGCTCCTTTCACCAAGCCTGCGATGTCGACAATCTCACAGGTGGCCGGCACGATACGTCCAGGATGTACAATCTCCGCCAGACGGTTCAGGCGTTCGTCGGGCACGGTGATGACCCCCACGTTGGGCTCGATGGTGCAGAACGGGAAATTGGCTGCCTGTGCCTTAGCACTCGACAGACAGTTGAACAGTGTCGACTTGCCCACGTTGGGCAGTCCCACAATACCACATTTTAATGCCATTTCTCCTTATATATATTAAATAGGTGTTTTCTCTTGATAGGCAGCGGCCTCGGCTGCTGCGATGATATCTTCTCTCGACGGTTCCTCGGGGTTGTGTGTGATGTCGGAAAGGTCGAATTCATCGGTGTCGGCGGGGGGAGCCGGATGAGCCGGAATATCCGGATTTTCCGGATTTTCCGGATTTTCCGGAAAATCCGGTTTTTTGTCTTTTTTCGGCTTCTCCGGCTTTTCCGACTTGATGATGAACTCCTTTTCGGCCTCCAGGTCAGGGGCGATGGCTGTGGGCTCTTCTTCCATCTTGGTGCGACTTGACTTTGCGGCAAAGATGGCATCGATGAACTGTGGCTCTCGACGGAGGCGCTGCAGTGTTTCCTTTGAACTCTCCTGTTGCGCTTCCTTCTTGGAATAGCCTTGTCCTTTGCCACCCGCCACACCTTCTATCATCACCTGAAAGCCGAAGACGGGCGAACCCTTTTCGTCGCTGGTCTGTTTCATACAGCGGAATTCCATCTTCACACGGTTCTTCTGGGTCCACTCCAGCAGTTTCGACTTGAAGTTGACCTCTTTGTAGGCCACCTTGTCGATGTTGACCATCTGAGCCAGGATGCGTTTCTTCATAAACCGCATCACGGCATCGTAGCCCTGGTCCAGATAGATGGCACCGACCAGTGCCTCGAAGGCGTTGCCGGCCATGTAACTGTTGTGCGACCGCTGCTGCCCGTTGCTCTGTATCAGTTCCGTCAGTCCCATCTCTGCTGCCAGTTTGCCCAGCGTCTCACGGCTGACCAGTTTCGAGCGGGTGTTGGTCAGAAACCCCTCACGCTTGCCTTCGAAATGCTCGTAGACGATATGTCCCACCACAGCATCCAGCAGGGCGTCGCCAAGAAACTCCAGCCGCTCGTTGTTCAGCGGCTTGCCTTTCTCGTTGCGCCGGCCGGTACTCTTGTGGGTCAGGGCCGTCTTATAGTAACCGATGTGGCGGGGATAGAACCCGATGATGTCGTGGAGAGAAGAAAAAAGCTCCTTCTCCTTGCGGAAAGGGAGCCTTAATCTATCGATAAATTCATTAATCTTCATACTTCTTGAATACCACGCAGGCATTGTGTCCACCGAATCCGAAGGTGTTGCTCAGCGCTGCACGGACGGTGCGCTTCTGTGCCTTGTTGAAGGTGAAGTTGAGCGTATAGTCGATCTCGGGATCCTCGTCGCCCTCCTCGTGGTTGATAGTGGGGGGCACAATGTCGTTCTGTACGGCCAGCACGGTGGCCATGGCCTCGATGGCACCGGCAGCACCCAGCAGGTGGCCGGTCATCGACTTGGTCGACGAGATGTTCAGTTTGTAGGCTGCGTCGCCGAACACGTCCTTGATGGCCTTGACCTCAGAGATGTCGCCAACATGGGTCGACGTGCCATGCACGTTGATATAGTCGATATCCTCGGGCTTCAGGTGGGCATCTTCCAGAGCGTTCTCCATCACCAGTTTGGCACCCAGGCCCTCGGGGTGGGAGGCGGTGATGTGGTGAGCGTCGGCACTCATGCCGGCACCGACCATCTCGGCATAGATCTTGGCACCGCGAGCCTTGGCGTGCTCCAGATCCTCAAGAATCAGACAGCCGGCACCCTCGCCCATGATGAAACCATCACGGCTGGCACTGAACGGACGGCTGGCCTTCTCCGGCTCATCGTTGCGGGTCGAAAGGGCATGCATGGCGTTGAAACCGCCCACACCGGCAGCACAGATGGCTGCCTCGGCACCTCCGGCCACAATCATATTTGCCTTGCCCAGACGAATCAGGTTGAAGGCATCTGCCAGGGCATTGCTCGACGAAGCGCAGGCCGACGATGTAATATAGTTGGGACCATGGAAGCCATACATGATGGAAATCTGGCCGACCACGATGTCGGCAATCATCTTCGGGATGAA
>DETM01000052.1:2887-16603 GCA_002361655.1 Prevotella sp. UBA3288
AAGGGATTGAACTTCGGACCGTTCTCCTTGTTAACAGCATAATAGCCCACTTCCTCTTCGAAGGTCTTGATACCACCGATGCCTACACCATAGACCACGCCGACACGATTCTTGTCGACTGTCTCCAAGTCCATGCCGCAGTCTTTCACGGCCTGAATGGCAGCAATCATACCCAGTTGTGTGTAGCGGTCCATCTTGCGAGCCTCTTTGCGGTCCAGATAGGCATTCACGTCAAGGCCTTTTACCTCGCAAGCGAAAGTCGTCTTAAAAGCCGATGCATCGAAAAGTGTAATAGGGGCGGCTCCGCTAACGCCAGCCAAGAGGTTCTTCCATGTCTCCTCTGGATTGTTACCTACCGGCGTTACGGCACCCAGGCCTGTTACAACAACTCTTTTTAATTCCATAAATTAAAGTGAAAAATGAAGAATGAAGAATGAAGAGTCTTTGTATCTGCTACAAAAGTGAAGAATGAAGAACTTAACTACCACGATGGCGGCAGCAAATTCTTCATTCTTCATTCTTCGTTCTTCATTCAGAAAAACTTATTTTGCGTTCTCCTCGATGTAAGAGATAGCGTCGGCAACGGTGCCAATCTTCTCTGCCTTGTCGTCGGGAATAGAAATGTTGAACTCCTTCTCAAATTCCATGATCAGTTCAACTGTATCCAGTGAATCTGCGCCCAGATCATTGGTGAAACTTGCTTCGGGCTTTACCTCTGCCTCGTCAACACCGAGTTTGTCTACGATAATTGCCTTTACTTTGCTTTCAATTTCTGACATAATTTTTTGCTTTTAAAGTGTTAATATGAATGTTCTTTGTTTTGAAATCGGGTGCAAAGTAACACATTTTCTTTCACCTACGCAAATTTTTTGGCATAAAACTACCCTCTGTGTGCACACACAAGGCGCATTTGTGCAACTTTTTTACCCTTTCCTTGTCGTTTTTACACTTTTACGTTGCTTTTCCTCCCGAAACTTGAAGCCGTCAGTCGGCCCTATTTTGCAAAATGTATGACTTAAATTTGTATATTTGCAGTTTTATTGCTATCTTTGCAGCATCTAAAAATCCTAAAAGCCTATGATGCATATTAAAGAAGAAGTGTCACGCTGCCTGCTGTGTGAAGAAGCGCCTTGTACTAAAGCGTGCCAGAATGGTGACCCGGCAAGAGCCATCCGGGCCATCCGGTTTGACAACGCCAAGAATGCCTGGCAGTGGACCAGAGACTGTAGCGAGGCCGACCTTGAACGTGCAGAACAGGCTTGCATCCATTACGACAGGCCTGTCAGAATCAGACAACTGCTGGGTGCGGTGAGTGGTTCCCCTACCCCAACCGACAAGACAGCACCCTCGCTCGCCATTGACTTTTGCGGCATACATTGTGAGAATCCGTTCTTCCTGGCATCGTCGGCTATTTGCACCAACTACGAGATGGTGGCAAAGGCTTTCGACATGGGGTGGGCCGGTGTTTTCTACAAGACTATCTGCAAGCAGGAAATTCGCGAGGTGTCGCCGCGTTTTGATGCCGTGAAGCACGGCACGTCGTTTGCCGGATTCCGGAATATGGAGCAACTCAGCGAGAACCCCTATACCGTAGACTTCGACATCCTGCGCCGCCTGAAACACAACTATCCGTCGAAAGTGGTCGTGGCCTCCGTCATGGGGAAATACGAAGAGGAATGGGCCGAACTGGCAAAAATGGCCGAAGAGGCTGGTTGCGACGCCGTGGAACTGAATTTCTCTTGTCCGCAGATGCGACTCTCGGGCATGGGGAGCGACGTGGGGCAGAACCCTGAGTTAGTGGCCATCTACACCACCTCGGTGAAGAGTCACGTGAAGATTCCAGTCATCCCCAAGATGACACCCAACATCACCCACATGCGACTGCCGGCTATGAGTGCCTATTTTGCCGGTGCCGATGCCATCTCGGCTATCAACACCATCAAGAGCGTGACTATGTCGCCCGAAGCAGCGGTGAGCGGCAAATGGACTATTTCCGGCTACAGCGGACGTGCTGTCAAACCTATTGCCCTCCGTTACATCTACCAAATGGCATCCAACAGCGTGCTCAACGGCTCACATGGTAAGCGTGTCGAACTAAGCGGCATTGGCGGCATCGAAACCTGGCGGGATGCACTGGAGTTCATACAGTTGGGATGCAGCAACGTACAGGTTTGCACAGCAGTGATGGAGTATGGCTACCGCATCATCGACGACCTCGTGCTGGGCTTGCAGACTTACATGGCGGAAAGGCATATCAGCCGACTGGACGAACTGGTTGGCGAACAACTGCCCAACTTCGTGCTACCCTCCGACCTCGACCGCGACACCAAGGTCTTTCCCAAGATCGACCGCGACCACTGCATCGGCTGTGGCCGGTGCTATGTCTCTTGTCGGGACGGCGGCCATCAGGCTATTGCCTTCGACAACGCTACACGCCAGCCTCGCATCATCGGCGCCAAATGCGTAGGTTGTCACCTGTGCCGCCTCGTCTGTCCCACTGGCTCCATCGGACTGACCAAGCGAATCAGAAAAGACTGAGTCTGTTCTTTCCTACCCCGCCTCCGCCAGCAAAGCCTCATCCAACTTGGGCAACGATGGGGAACAGGACAAGAAGAGAAGTACTATAATACCTATATTATATAATGACAGAGCATTCATCGAACTACATCCGATAGTAAGACTTTACTTCATCATATTTCAGGGTTCTGAAAAACATCTTGCCGGCGATTGTAGGTTTCAATTGCCGAACCTTGGCAATGTCGAAGGTTATATTGACTCCGTCATCATCACAATCTTTTGCATAGATAAAAAATAATGAAGTAATTTTATAACCAGAAACCTTTCCCGCGCCACCACGTTGTTTTCTCACCTCCAGTTTGCTTTTTTCAAGTTTCACAATTGTTCCATCAATGGATGGATTATATTGCAACATAAGCCGACGTAATGCACGAGGAGTCCAGACCTTAAGATGGTTTCTGCCTGCAGGTCTGATTTCTCCTTCTAGTTCTGCCCACAATTGCACATGATTTGCTGGCATCATAACAAAACAGCCATCAATGTCTTCTGTGCATAACACGTCCAAATATTTCTTTGCATAATTACTTTGAACAGCCTTTGTTATGCTTTCATTAGAAAACGTATTGATATTATGTCCAATATTTAGGAAAAAATTTAAATCCTTCTGCTCATTGAGCATGGCTGAAAATTGAGGGTAGTCTTTAAGAAATTTCTTTGTTATCTTAAGTTTCCCGTCTTCACCATACCCAGGCAAATCCGGCTCACTTGTTTTGGCATTAGGTTCTTTGAATTCAATAGTATAGACCACGACATCGATAACAGAAATCAATGCGCTATCAACTCCTTCGCAACTACCTGCCTGAATTAACATTCTATTTTTGTCTTTCGTAGAATAGACATAGCGGGGTACCAAATGATATGAACCAATCAAATTTACAACCCCTAATGGTATAAAATCGGGCGTTTCGGAACAATTAACGAACAAATCGAGCTTCAACATATTGGCTAAAGTCTGTGCATAAACACACTCGCTGAAAACAGCAGATTGTATGTTGCGCCTTTGTTCAAAGCTTTTCCGAATTTGATGTTCCAAAGCAGGACACCGTGTTTTCAAGTCTTGCAAATCTAAGGCAGAACTTCGTTTCGTTGCCAGCCTCCAAAGATTGTCTCTTTCCGACTTATCGAAAATCACCTCCGTTCGAGCAATGCTGTAGAACTCTTGCATGATTTCCTTTTGCTGCTTGGTTAATGGTATTTTCTTATCCTTCATACGCTAACCTTTAATGCCATATTAGAATGTATCAAATCCATCGTTGAGTTATCAACTTTGAAATTTAATATACCTAGGAATCTTTGATTAATACTGTCACGATACTGCCGAGGATATTTGATATTTTCCTGAACGCCGACATTATTCTTCCTGATGACAAATTCTGCGGCCTTACTCGACATTTCTTTCGCGATTTCACTAAAGAATGCATGGTCTTCATCAGAAAGCAATTCATAGACAACAGGCACCTTTAGAAGTAAACTGACGGGATAAGTGATTCCACCGTCATACAGCCTCCAATGCCAATAAGCAAAAGAAGAATTTATAAGGCAAAACGCATAATTGAATTTTCGTTCTTCGTCAAAATGGAGTGTAATCTGCCCGCTTCTGTTCATTTTTCCAGAAACTGCACTTGTAAAGTAACGACAGGTGCTCGGCATAGAAAGAATATACTCACCATTTTTAGATACCAGCTCAGCAAGGATATGATGCCCAGCTGCTGCAGTCAGACAATCATACAATGGCTGCAACTCTTTAAAGCACTTATAATACATTGGCCTTGCCGATGATATCTTTTGCCGTTTTGGCGACAAGAATCCTTCAAGCGTCTGACAGCGGAGTAAGTCTTTTCGTTCTTGTGCCTTAAAACGAATCAGCGGAGTTAGTTTAAATCCTTCTGAATTGCCCTTTCGAACTACAGAAATGGCTGCTCGGACAGAATTACTTGTATTGGTATTAAAGATGCCATGCTTCCTACCACAAAAGATATTTCCTGGAACATTGTCAAAAGAATATATCTCTCCATTGCAATGATTCAATACAGTTCTAAGAGAATAGAACTTTGAACCAGAAATAAAGCTATAAGGAGTGATTAATACAGCGGAAAGGCTGTCTTTAATGATTTTTTCCATGAATATCGAATATAGTTCATGAGAATCATTTAGCACCCTTGTGTTATTCCAAAACGAACCAACATGTTGAATAGCGGCATAGGGAGGGTTTGATATGACTTTACAATTCTGAGGCAGTTTTATCCTTGATGACACAAAGTCTCCTGCTATGTCGTGGATTTTGTCGTTTAGTTCCTTTCCATATTTTAACAACAAGGCAGTCTTGCAAATCTTCAAGGCAGTAGTATCGATGTCATACAAATACACCCTACCTCCTTTTAGAATAATCTTTGCCCTTTCCTCACCTATATAATCTAAATAGGTCAGTATTAACTTCCCCGTGCCGCACCCCACATCACAAATGTTTTCGCCATCAAGTGAGTCAAACCATTCACTCATGATAGCAGCCACATCGTCTGGTGTATAATATTGTCCGTTATTCTTTTTCTGCTGTTTGTCCTGAATAGCAAGACCTATTTCGTACATTTCGCCGAAATTCCTTACAGATAGGAATCTGTCGTTCTCTCCATATTTCAAAACATATTCGCAAATGTTATCCCAAGTAAATTGAATTCCGTTTGTTTCTATGTCTTTTACATAAATATCAAGAGAATAGTTCTTTAATCTCGAAATAATATTATCTGATAGGCTAACACCAATCTCCTGACCAAGATGCGGTTCATTGATTGTTGGGATATCATCAAAAAGCGTACTTTGGTAATAATCTCCTTTCATGACAGCCTAATGCTTTTACAAATAGGGCTACAAAGTTACGAATAAAAAGCGAAAATGTAGCGGTCTTTGTAAAAATTTGCATGAAGAAATCTTTTTTAACCATTCGGCCATGTCATAAAATCCGTCAGTCCGGCATCAACCCACGAAGCCCTTCTTGCGCCAGATGCCGGAGCGCCAGCGGCGCATCAGGATGATGCCGCGGATGTTTTCGTCGAGGGCGAAGGCGACCCACATGCCCACCAGGCCATAGCCCAGGGGGATGCCAACGACATAACTCAGGCCTACGGCAACGGTCCAGTTGAAGATGATGCCGACGACGACGGGATAGACGGCATCGCCGGTGGCCCGTAGGGTGCTCACTGCAAAGATGTTCGCCGTGCGGCCTATCTCCAGAAACCAGTCGATGATGAGCACCCAGACACCCATTGCGATAATTTCCTGATTGTCGGTGAAAAAGGCCAGGATGCTCTTGCCCGTCAAGGCAAGAATGGCCGAGCCGGTGAGGCTGATGATCATCGACCGCCGGAAGAAATAGTTGCCCAGCACATAGGCTGCCTGATGGCGCCGCTGACCGACGAGATGTCCCACCAGGATGTCGCCACCCTGGGTGATGCTGAGACAGAATAGGTAGACGAACATGATCATGTTAGCACAATAGGTACGGGCCGCCAGTGCCTCGTTGCTGATCTGGTTGATGAAGAACATGACGACCACCTGCGACAGGTTGTAGGAGATATTCTCGCTCATGGCCGGTATGCCGATGTGAAGCAGATGGCGCAGTTCCTGCCAAGGCATGGCCCGGAAATAACTGAGCGGGAAGCAGTGTATATGCTTACGGAAATGAATCACGCCCAGCAGCACCGTGGCCACGGCGCGGCTGGCAGCCGTAGCGATGGCGGCCCCCTCGACGCCCATCTGCGGACAGCCCCAGCGACCGAAGATCAGGGCATAGTTGCCCAGAATGTTCAGCACATTGACCACACCCGTCACCACCATAGGATAGACCACCTTGTCGGCACTCCGCAGCGAGGCCGAGAAGGTGAGCGACAGGGCCTGAAAGAACGACAGGGCACCGGTCAGCCGCAGATAGACCAGTCCGTCGGGCATCAACTCGGGCCTCAGTCCCATCAGCAGCAAGATGGGCTCGGCATAAAAGAACAGCAATGCGCTGACCACAAGGCCAAGCACCAAGTTGACCACCAGCGCCATGCCCACCACCTGTACCAGCCGTTTGCGGAGCCCGGCCCCGATATACTGGGCACAGAGGATGGCGGCTCCCATCGAGAAGAACTGATAGACGAGGAATACCAGCGAGATGAGTTGGTTGTCGAGTCCGACGGCAGCCACGCTGTTGTCGCTATAGCGGCTGAGCATGATGGTGTCGACGGCACCGAGCAGCATGACGAGTGCCATTTCGATGAACACCGGGATGGTGAGCACCTTGAGTTGTCGTTTCAGCGAGTGGGCGGCCATATCCTGATTTTGGGCTGCAAAGGTACGAAAAGTCGGGCGAACGGCCAAACATAGTTAGAAAAAAAAAGTATGGCACGCCGTTGTAGAGCGTGCCATACTGAGGTAGTAAGGACAGATGATTACCAACCGGGATTCTGCTTGATCTGGTCGTTCATATCCATGATGTTCTGCGGATAGGGGAAGAGACGGTTGCGCTCCTGGAAGCCCACCTCGAAACCTTTGTCCTTGGCCTCGTGGGTGTGGATGATGTAGAAGCGGCTGTTGGCCTCGGTACCATGCTCCCAGACGGGCTGTTCGCCGGCCTGAACAGGACGGAACACCTTGTCGAAGAGGTGAGGCACGGCAGAACCAGCCTTCTGCAGACGGGCGATGCACTGCTGGTCGTAGGCACTGTTGTCCAATTTGCTCCAACGGAGGATGTCCTGGAAGCGGCATCCCTCGAACCAGAGTTCAAAGGCCTTCTCCTGCTTCAGCACGTCGAGGGTGACATCGGCACTGATGGTCTGCGAACCGGCACGCTGCTGAATCTGGTTGACAACGGTCTTAGCCGTAGCGGCATCGCCGGTACGGAGGCAGCACTCAGCATAGTTGAGCAGCACCTCGGCATAGCGCATCACGATGATGTTGTTCAGGCGCAGGTTGCCACCATGCTGTCCGCCGTCGTTCAGGTCGGCAGCACGGACGATGTTCTTAAACGGCAGATAGAAGGACTGTCCGTAGAGACCCTGCACGAGGTCTTTGATGCCAATCTTGTTGGAAGTCTTCTTCTCTTCGAGCGTCATCTGGTTGAGAGCAGGGTCGGCATAGGTCATGCCCTCGATGCCGGAAGTCTGATAGACGGCATCGTCGATGTGCATCAGAGTAGCCTTGAAGCGCTTCGAGTCGCCGTCGTTCTGATGGAACGCCTCGCCGAACCACTCGGTGACGCCGATAGAGCCCCAGCCGTCGCAGCCGCCGATATAGACACCGGCAGGGTTGACTTCGAAGTTGCCGGCACGCCAGTTGAAGCAGTTTGCCTCCATCCAGGTGCTGTGGTTAATATAGCCTGCGCCGTTGCCCGTCGACCATTCGCTGGCAGCAGGATTGTAGCGCATATTGATCTCGAACACCTTCTCGGGGCATCCGTCGCCCTCGATATGGAACAGGTTGAGATAGTCGTCGCCAGAGACAAGGGCATACTTGCCCGAGTCGACCACCTTCTTCAGAGCGGCCTTGGCCTCATCAAACTTGCCAGCAAACATCCAGGCCTTGCCTGCCAGTGCATTGGCGAAGCCCTTGGTGACACGGTAGGCACCAAACTTGTCGGCAGTGCTCTCGCGCTCTGTCAGGTCGCCGACGGCAGCCTCGCACTCCTTGGCCACCCACTCGAAATACTCCTGCTGCGTCATCTCGCTGTTAGTAGGCACCTCATTAGGATCGAGCACGTCGTCGACCAGTGGCGGCTGCCCCCAGTAGCAGGCCAGCAGGAAGAAGTTGTAGGCACGGAGCACACGGGCCTCGGCCACAGCCTGCTTGGCAAAGGCTGAAGCGGCATCCCTGAAGTAGTGGATGACGAGGTTGTCCTTATATATTGAGAGGTATAGGCCCTTGTAGAGCATCTCGTAAGCCTCAGGGTTGCTCTTATAGCGGAACTCGTCGATGGCACCGCCGAACTCGTGGTCGCCATAGTTGCCGCCACCATAGTTGACATCGTCGCCGGGGTGGTTGGCCAACACCTTGGCCGGCGTGTAGATACCGGCATCGATACGACCTACGGTGTTCATCATGAAGCCCTCGTAGGCAGCGGCCAGAGCCTTCTCGCAGTCGGCATCCGTCTTATAGAAGTTGGCTGTTGATACGGCACCCTTCTGATCGATATCCAATTGATCCTCGCAAGAGGTGAATGCTACACCTGCACAGAGTGCAAGCATTGGAATGATTATCTTTTTCATCGTTTTTCTGTTTTAATATTAGAATGTGACATTGACACCGAGCACCACCTTCTTTGACATCGGGTAATTGCCGTTATCCCAACCACGCGACGAACCGCTGTTGAGCGACGAGGTCTCAGGATCGGCACCGGGATAATTGGTGATGGTGAAGAAGTCTTCGAGAGATGCTGAGAAGCGCAGTGCGTTGACATAGAACTTCTTGGTCAACTGCGAAGGAACGGTATAGCCCAGTTGAATCTGCTTGAACTTGAAGTAAGAGCCGCTGAAGATGGCAGCGTCGGAACTGAAGAAGATCCAGTCGGTGGCCACCTGCTTCATGTCAGGATACTTCGAGTTGTCGCCGGGCTGCTTCCAAGAGTCCACCCAGTAGGTCTTGATACCGTTGATCTGCGGACGGTCGGCCGATACCATCAGGTTGTAGATCTTGTTGCCGGCAGCACCGGTACCGAAGAGGGTGAAGTCGAAGCCTTTGTACTCGAGGTTGACCGTGATACCGTAGGTGAACTTAGGAATGCCCGAGCCCAGGTCGTCCTTGTCGATGTCGTCAACATTGTTGACCACTTCGCCATCCTTATTATAATACTGTGCAGCACCCGTCTCAGGATTGACGCCGGCATACTTCCAACCGCGGAAGTACCACATGGTGTGACCGGCCTCGAAGGTGGGCTTCAGTTTGTTGTTGAAACCATCGATGCCGACACCCGTGATGCGGGGCAGCAGGTCGTTCACCTCTTTCACCTCGTTCTTCAGGGTCGAGAAGTTGGTGCTGACGCTATACTTCAGGTCGCCGATGCGGTCGCGCCAGCCGATCTCGAAGTCGAAACCGGTGTTCAGAATCTCACCCGAGTTGACCGTAGCACGGGCAAAGCCCAGTTCGGGGAACGGGGTGATGTCGATGAGTTGGTCTTTGGTGACCTTGCGATACCAGTCGAGACCAAAGGTCAGACGGTTGTTCAGGAAGCGGGCGTCGAGACCCAGGTCAACCTGCTCGGCGGTCTCCCATGTCAGGTCGGGATTGGCAAAACCGGAGATGGCGGCCGTAGTGGTCGGGGTGTCGTTGAAGTGATAGTAGCCACCGATGGCCACCGACGAAGCGTACTTGTAACCGCTCAGAATGTTCACATTACCGTTGCGACCCCATGAAGCACGGAGTTTCAAGTAGGAGACGGCATCCTCGCTGACAGCATTCTTGAAGAACTGCTCGTTGCTGATAGCCCAGCCGGCCGACACCGAGGGGAAGGTGCCCCAGCGCTTGTCCTTGTTCAGTTTAGAGGTGTCGTAGGCATCGCGGCGAATGTTGAACTGGAAGAAGTAACGGCTGTCGTACGAATACGACACACGGCCGAAGTATGACAGTTCGGTAGCGTCGCCGGGCTGGTTGTTGGCCTTCAGGTGAGCCTTGCCGTTAGCGTTCAGGAAGTCAATATACTGATAGTTGGGCACGCCGTCGCCTTCAAGAATCTGCGCCTTGTCCTGCGACGACGAACTGGAGTTGTCCCAGTGGTTCTTGGTGAACGACATACCGATCATGGCACCTACGCTGTGCTTGCCAAAGTCCTTGTTGAAGTTCAGGAAGTTCTCCCACTGATAATACAGGCCGGCGTTGGTATTGGCAGAAATAGAGTAGTTGTCGTTGTAGGCCATCGTCGACAGCCAGTACGGCGTGTTGAAACTGTGGCCGTTGCTGTGGCTGATGCGGTAGCCCAGACGAGAGGTGAAGGTGAGCCATTCCACCGGCGTGATGTTGGCAGCCAGCGAACCACGGACGCTCACACCGTCGTTCTTCGTGTTCGAGCGGTCGCGCTGTGCTATCGGGTTGGCCGTAGCATCCTCGATGTACTTCGACGTGCCGTACCATACAGGGTGCTCATCGCTATATTCGGCAGGCACCATCACGCCGCCGTGACCCGGCTGGTTCCAGCGGTTGGCCACGTTCATGCCAAAGTCACTCTGGTCGTAGATATAGACCGGAGTGAGCGGGTCGATAGACACCACCGAGTTGAGGAACGAGCCATAGCCGTTGCCCACTGCCTTGGTGCTCCACTTCTCTACCGAGGTGTTGCTGGTGACGGTCAGCCAGTCGTTGAACTTATAGTCAGCATTCAACTGGGCCGTGAAGCGCTTGTACACATCCTTGTCGCCCTTGACGATACCGTCGTTGTTGAGGATGTTCAGGCCGGCCAGGAAGTGACCCTTGTCGTTGCCGCCCTCGACGGAGATGTTGTGCTGCACACTCCAACTGTTCTCAAACACCTCGTCGTACCAGTCGGTGTCGACGAAGCCCTGCTTGTAGGCTCTCTGCTCAAGCACGTCGTCGGTGATGTAGCCCAGATACTTGTGATAGTTGATATAGTCGGCAGCCTTGAAGAGGTCGGCCTTCTTGCCCAGCGACTGGCTGGCAGCCTTGAGCGAGTAACTGATACGGGTCTTGCCGGCAGCACCCTGCTTGGTGGTGATGAGCACCACACCGTTGCCGGCCTGGGCACCGTAGATAGCAGCCGAGGCACCATCCTTGAGCACCTCGATCGACTCGATGAGCGAAGGATCCAGATACTGGATGTTGTCCACCTTCAGACCGTCGACAATCAGCAGCGGGTTGTTGTTACCGTTAGAACCATAGCCACGGATACGGATCTCAGCACCGGCACCGGGAGCGCCGCTGTTGATAATCTGCACGCCGGTCACCTTGCCCTGCAGGGCAGCACCGGCATCGGAGGTCACCAGATTCTTGATATCGTCGCCCTTCACCGAGGCGACGGCACCGGTCAGGTCGCTCTTCTTCTGAACACCGTAACCGATGACCACCACATCGTTCAGACGCTGGGCGTCTTCCTTCAGAGTGACGACTATGTTGTCGCGACCACTGATGTTCACCCGCTGGGTGGTGTAGCCCACATAGGATACCTCGATTTGTCCGTTAGAGGGAGCATTCAACTGGAAACGGCCATTGACATCGGTAGCGACGCCAATTTTCGTCCCAGGCACTTTGACCGATGCGCCGATGATCGGCTCACCTGTCGATTCGTCATTCACCGTTCCCTTGATGATGCTCTGAGCCCATGCTCCGATAGGGAGCAAGCAAAGCAGGAACAGCAGCACTAATGGCTTTTGAAGTGATTTCATGTTTGACATAAATTAATTATTAGGTAATAGTTAAAAACTGATATATATAATATAATGTATGATTGATTGTTTTGTTTTTCAGGGCATGGTTTCTCAACGGGCTCTGTTTGTCATGTTTATTCAAAATCGATGCAAATGTACGGTTTAACACGCAAGCACCTTTTCTCGCTCGTCTCATTTGCTTTACTTTACATCTCCCGAAACGGCGTGCTACAAAAAGAAAAGCAACGAATCGAAAAAGCAAAAACCGCCTCCCCGGGGAAAAAGCGGAAAGAATAAAACCGGCTTCCTGATTAAAAAAGAGGAATGAATGATGACGGTTTCTCGCTGAAAAACACTATCTTTGCACCGGAAACAGAACATTGGCGGGAGCCGCTCACCTCGTTATATATATATAAAATGGACGACCAGACGAAGACCATCAGAAAAAAATATCTGCGCTATCTGAAACTGCAGCGCAGCCTGTCGGCTAACACGGTGGAGGCCTATGCCCTCGACCTGGACAAACTGCTGGCTTTCCTGGCCGACGAAGGACGCTTTGTGACCGAAGCGACGCTGGAAGACCTGCAGGCCTTTGCCGCCGGACTACACGACATCGGCATCGGCCCGCGGTCGCAATGCCGCATACTGAGCGGCGTACGCTCGTTCTACCGCTTCCTTCTGATGGACGGCTACACAGACAGCGACCCCACCGAACTGCTGGAGTCGCCGGTGACAGGAGAACATCTGCCTGAATTCCTGACTCTGGAAGAAGTAGACCGCCTGGAAGACAGCATCGACCTGTCGAAGCCCGAGGGCCACCGCAACCGGGCCATCATCGAAGTGCTGTTCTCCTGCGGTCTGCGCGTCTCGGAACTGGTAAACCTCAAGTTCTCGCAGATATATCGGGAGGAGCACTTCGTACGAATCATGGGCAAAGGGGCGAAGGAGCGGCTGGTGCCCATCTCCGAACGGGCCCTGCACGAGATCGACAACTATAGGCCGTGGCGCGACGGACTGAAAATCAAACCCGGCGAGGAGGACTATGTCTTCCTGAACCGCCGAGGGGCCCATCTGACACGCACCATGATTCTCATCATGCTCAAGGAGCAGGCCGTCGAGGCCAAAATACAGAAGACCATCTCGCCCCACACGCTGCGCCACTCGTTTGCCACGGCACTGCTAGAGGGCGGTGCCGACCTGCGGGTGATTCAGGCACTGCTGGGCCACGAGTCAATAGGCACCACCGAAATCTATACCCACCTCTCTATGCAGACACTCCGCGAGGAGGTGCTGCTGCACCATCCGAGAAACATGAAGAGAAATGAGAAATATTGAGAATCGATAATTGAAAATTGAGAATTGAGCATTATTGGGAATTCTTAGCGGAGCCGACGGCGACAGTCTTCGAGGATGGCCATGAGGTCATCCTCTCTTTCTGCACGCAGCATGGCAATACGCGTCTCACGGAAATTGGCGATGCCCTTGAAGACGGGCGAGGCAGCCAAATGGCGACGGGTATGGAGAATGCCGCATAGTTCGGCCGACTTCTTGCCGGCACGCATCTCTGCCGTGTCGCAGCGCTCGATATTGATGCGAAGTTGCTCCTCGAGCACATCGATTTTCTCGTCGAGCGTCAGCGGACGACGGCTGAACAGCCACGGACAACCGAAAGTGGCCCGACCTATCATGACAGCATCGACACCATAGGTCTCGAAAGCACTCTCGGCATCGGCCAGCGACTTTATATCGCCATTGCCGATGATGGGAATATGGATGCGGGGGTTGCGCTTCACCT
>DETM01000052.1:16720-16853 GCA_002361655.1 Prevotella sp. UBA3288
TGCCGCAGTCCTGCAGTTGCTCGGCAAGGGTGGTAATCACCAGTTGTTCGTTGTTCCAGCCTAAGCGGGTCTTCACGGTGACCGGCAGACTGACGGCATCTACCACACGGCGGGTGATATCGAGCATCTTGGG
>DETM01000003.1:0-29769 GCA_002361655.1 Prevotella sp. UBA3288
GAAACGAAACTGCTGAATGAGCAGTTGAAGGCAATAAAGCCCTCACCTGTTTCGTCAGCCCCGGCAGATCTGACTCTAACCGGGACAACCAATGAGACCGTCACGCTTCAGGTCTCTGACCTCTTATATATAGAGGCCGTAGGTAACTACGTGAAGGTCTATCACCTTCGTGACGGGGCTGTCCGTGCCGACATGCTCCGCGCCACTTCCAAACAGATAGAAGAAGAGTTGCGTGACTATCCCATAATTGTCCGCTGTCACCGCGCCTTCCTCGTCAATCTCGCTCAAATAGATCAAGTGATTTACAAATCAGGAAGCATGCAACTCGTCATGAAGCATTGCCCCGAAAGCATTCCTGTTTCGAGAAGCAAAATCTCGCTCATCAAGGAGGCAATCCTTAAAAACTCCAAGTGATTTTCCTTGATTTACTTGTAGCATCTGTAGCAGTTGTATATGCTACAAACTGCTACATCGTATTCTTCCGCTCTATTAGCACCACGCCGGTCTGTTTCTTGCCGTCCATCATGATTTTGAGAGGGCGTCGGAACCGGACATGGCGTACATGCTCCGTCTCGTCGACGGCCGGCATAGCATCGAGAATGTCCTTCTGGAAGATGCCGTCGCCGGTATAGGTGTTGATGGTGAAGTAGCCCACGCCGAACGAAGTGAGGTTTTGGAAGAAATGAGTGCCCTGAGAGGGGTCGACATGGTAGTTCTTCAGACCGACCTCGACAATGACGCGGGCGGCCGAGATGTGTGGCCACTTGACGGGGATGCCCAGCCAATAGTCGCTGCTGCCCCAGCGTCCCGGCCCTATGAGGATATAGGAGGAATGACTCTCCCCATGAGTCTCCCCCGCCCCATCCGGTGAGGGGTGATTGTAGTCACCGTTGAGAAAGCGCTGGTTGATCTCTTCTATCTCGCGGGCTATCTGAGGATTGTTGGCGGCCGTGAAGTCTTCGTCCATCTTGACATAGACCACGTCGACGACATCCTCGGAGATGCCGTGGCCGAGAGAGTTGTGAGAGCGCAGCAGGCATTGCTCGTCGGGAATCTGCTGCAGGTCTTCATCGAGCACCTGCTTGGAGTCGACTATGGGACGAATCTGGAGAAGGTAGAAGTCGCCGGTCTTGTCGTTGTTCAGGTTGCAGGCGAACTCGATCTCCACGGGACGTTTCATCTCGTCGGCACCCAGTTTCTGTGAGAGTTGGAGCAGTTCTGGCAAGGGGAAGATGCCCTGCTGCAGCACGCCACAGAACGAAATAATCTTACGACCACCCTCGTAGATGCCGTCGCGGATCACCTGGTCCACCGGGTCGTAGGTGGAGGCGATATAAGTGAGCGAGCCGTCCTGGTCGGCCTGCTTTACGCGTACCTTTTTTATATTAAAGCCGTCGTCGACCTTGAAGTCGTCGCCCACATGACTCATGTCGAGGGCATAGAAGCGGGTCTGCGTGTCGCGGAGGGCCGTCTCCATCTCGCTGGTCTGCAGAATCTGATGAGGGTGATAGGGCGAGACGCGCAGTGTCTGTCCGCCGTCGACGATGTATTTGCCCAGTCCGAGTGCCAGGCTGGCGATGCCCTCCTCGGCTTTCTCGTCGCCGATGGGGTAGTAGTTGAGCGAGCGCAGCACCCCGGAGAAGGTGGGATAGTAGAGGTCGCCATAGCGTTCGCCCACCACCTCTTGCAGGATGACGGCCATCTTCTCCTGGTCGATGACGTTCTGTGTGGCCGTCATGTAGGCCTTCGAGTCGCGGTAGTAGACCGAGGCATAGACGCTCTTGATGGCACAGGCCAGCATGCGCAGCATCTCATATTTGTCGTCGAGCCAGGGAATCATATAGGTGCTGTAGATGCCGGCGAAGGGCTGGTAGTGGCTGTCTTCGAGCAGCGACGACGATCGCACGGCGATGGGGGTCTTGATGGCCTCGAAGAAGGTGAAGAAGTCGGCAATCAGCGTGTCGGGCAACTGCGCCTTGAGGAAATGCTGCAGGATGACCTCGTCGGGAGCATCGCTGAGGGCGATGGACCAGAGGTTGTTCTTGTCCATGAACTCGTCGAAGAAGTCGGTGCAGAGCGCCACCGTCTTCGGTATCTGCACGGTGGCGTTCTCGTACTGGTTGAGTTCGGGGTGGCGTTTGATGATGTTGTCCAGGAAGGCCAGTCCTCGGCCCTTGCCGCCCAGCGAGCCTTCGCCGATGCGGGCGAAATGGGCATAGCGGTCGAACTTCAGCCGGTCGAAGACGGCCACCACGCCGATGTTCTTCATGCGGCGGTATTGCACGATAGCATCGAAGATGATCTGGCGGTGGGCATCGACATCCTGCAGTTTGTGCCAGGTGACGTGCTTGAGGAACTGGCTGACGGGGAAGATGGCACGTGCACAGAGCCAGCGGCTCATGTGGTTGCGGCGGATGTGGTGCATCAGCGAGTCGTGGGGAATCTTGAAGATGTTGTCCTGCAGTTCCTTCAGCGACGACACACGGGCCACCTCTTCCTTCGTGTTCGGGTCGCGGAACACGAAGTCGCCGAAGCCGAGGTGCTCCTCAATCATGTTGCGCAGGTCGACATTGAACTTCTTCGAGTTCTTGTCGAGAAAATCAAAACCTTCGGCCCACGCCTTCTCGCGGTTCTGCACCTCGCTGCTCTCCAGGATAAGCGGTACGTACTCGTCGCGGCGGCGAATTTCGCGCAGCAGTTTCAGTCCTGCCTCAGGGTCGCCCTCCTCTACGTGGCTCAGACGGCCCACGGGTGTCTCCATCGGGAATCGGGTGTCGCTGATGACGCCGAGGGTATTTTCATGATACTTCTCGTAGATACGCATCGCCTCCTCGTAGTTGGTGGCCAGCACCACCTTCGGACGGCCACGCTTACGCTGTGCGGCGGCATGGGGGTTGAGGGCCTCGGTAGAGAAGCGCTTGCTCTGCTGCAGGATGTAGTTGTAGAGGTTGGGCAGCACCGACGAGTAGAAGCGGATATTGTCCTCTACGAGCAGAATCATCTGCACGCCGGCCTCCTCCATGTCGTGCTCGATGTTCATGCGGTCCTCTATCAGTTTGATGATGGAGAGGATGAGGTTGGTGTTGCCCAGCCAGCAGAACACATAGTCGAAGATCGACATATCCTCGTTCTGCATACGCTTAGTGATACCATGCGAGAATGGCGTCAGCACCACACAGGGGATGTCGGGATTCAACTGTTTCACCTCTCGAGCCACGGTGAAGGCATCGTTGTCGGCCGTGCCGGGCATACAGATCACCAGGTCGATGTCGGTGTTCTGCAGCACGTGGTTGGCCTCTTCTATCGTCGACACCTGAGTGAAGGTGGGCGGATAGCGCAAGCCCAGTTCCATATACTCGTCGAAGATCTTCTCGTCCACCCGTCCGTCGTCTTCCAGCATGAAGGCATCATAGGGGTTGGCCACGATGAGCACGTTGAAGATGCGGCGTGTCATCAGGTTGACGAACGACACGTCTTTCAGATAGAAGGTGTTGAATTCCTGTGGGATGTTTGCCATTGTTATGCTTGTTCCTGTTGTTTACTTGATGAGCCGCAGATTGTAGAGGCCCGGGTTCATCGTGCCCTCCGTGGCTGCCAGACGCACCACGAACTGTGTCTTGGCCTTTCCCTGGGCATCTTTCTGCAGGGCAGCAGGGATGGGACACTCGATATTGAAGAAGCCATTCTCGGCGTTCTCAACCTTAGTGGGGATGACCACGTCGGCAATCTTCTCGCCATCGACCAGCAGGACGGCCTTGCGCCCCTTGTCGAACATCGTGAAGCGGCACATGACCGACAATCCCTCGGCGATTCCTTTATTATTAAATAAGGTGTACTGCACATGCCCACCGGGCTGGGCGTCGCGATAACTCTCGCCGTTGTAGTTGCCCTTGCTCGAATTCGACGAGTAGTTGTACTCATGGCCGGCCTCGCTCTGCTGCTCGCCGGGCACCACGAAGTCGAGTGTACGGGCGGCCAGTGCCTCGTTGGCGGCTTCGGTCTGTGCCATCTTGCTGGCGGCGAAGCCCTCGGGTGTCTGCTGGTACCAATAGCAGGAGTAGCGGGCATGGTGAATCTGGTAGAACGGCTGAAGGGTCAGCGTGGTCCATTTATAGGTGTCGACACCCTGACGGCTGGCATCGATGGTGAAGGTCAGTTTCGAGAGGTCTTGTGGCGTGATGCGGTTCAGCACATCGGTCCTGCTGCCAATCAGCAACGGAGCCGAGAGCAGATTCTTCGACGTGCCCATCGAACCGGGGGCATGATCCATCCGGCCGGCACCGGCATACTCGTTGCGGAGGGTTTCGCCGTCTTTCGGCGACACGTTGGCAGCCAGCAGTATCGGACCATACTTGAAAGCGATATAGTCGCTATAGTTGGGACACTCCTCGTAGCGCAACTCCATGGGGAGCGCCACCTCGACCACATCGCCCTGTTTCCACTTGCGGTCGATATAGACGAACGACGCCTTGCCGTATTCGGTGGGCGAAGTGGTGACTGCCTCGCCGTTGACCTTCACCTGGAAGCCTCTGCCGACCCATGCCGGATGGCGTACGGCCAAAGCATAATGGCCCGACTTGCCGATAGTCAGCGTGGTCTTCGGTTCGAAGGGGAAGCGCGTCTTCTGTGTGACGACGAAGTCGCGGCTGTCCAGGCTGCTGGCCGTGAACAGGTTCACGTAGAGCGTCTTCTTGCCGTCGTGGGTATAGACGAAATGTCCGTATTTGGAGTGGTTCTCCATGCCGGTGCCCACACAGCACCACATGCCCTGGTTGACTTGCGAATAGATACGATAGCCCTGCGGGCGCAGTGTGGTGAAGTAGACATAGCCGCCGGTCTTGGGATCCTGTGTGGAAAGGATATGGTTCCACATGGCCTGCTCGTAGAAGTCGACATACTTGGCATCGCCGGTGCGGTCGCCGATCATTTCCGAGAGTTTCAGCATGTTGTTGGTATTGCACGACTCAGGACCGTCCAGATGGTCGATGTAGCGGTTGCTGTTGGCCTTGGCCAGGAAATGCTCGCCGACGGAGTTGCCGCCGATGCAGACGGTACGGTTCTCGGCCACATCCTGCCAGAAGTTCTCGGCAGCGGTGATGTATTTTCCGTTTTCGCTGGAATTTGTGGAATATCCGGATTTTCCAAGAACTCCGACCTCCCCGATGCGCTCCATACCGATATACTTAGGCACCTGGGTGTTGGCATGCTTGTTGTCGAGGAAGGTGGGGTTCAGCGTCTGCATCCCGTCGAGCATCGCCTGATGGGTGTAGCGCTTGGCGGCTGTGAGGTATAGTTCGTTGCCGAAGAGTTGATAGGCGTCAAGCATCAACTCGTTCATACCGCCATGCTCACAATTGAGGAAGCCCTGAAAATCGGCATCAGAGACATTGCTCAACAGGTTGACGCTCCAGTCGCACAGTTTGCGGAACACCTCTTTGGCTTTCCGGTTGTCACCATAGATATATGCATCACGCAGTCCTGCCAGAATCTTGTGCTGACAATAGAACGGCACCCAGCCCCAGTTTTTGCGAATCGCATCGAGGTCACCCTTGTAGAGGTCTTTCCACGACTGGTTGATGGGCTGGCCGCCGATAAAGCCATAGAGTCCTTCGGCATTGCCGTCATAGTTCGACTGGCAGTCGGCCATCACGTCGACCATATAGTCGAGGCGTGCCTTCATCTGCTGCTTCATCTCCATATCGTGACAGGCAGCATAGCCCAGTGCCAGGGCCGACAGATAGTGTCCGCCGACATGGCCGTCGAGGTTGAAGTTGCCGCTACCCCAATTGGGAAACGACGGATGTTTCTGTTCCCACTGATAGTACTTGCTGCCGGGATTGTCGCTTAACCCCGACTGACGCACATAGGGTGTCAGCAGACGGTCTACGTCATACTGCATCAGCACATGGAAGTTCAGTTCCATGGCTGTCTTCATCGGCCCTTCGAGCAGTGTCACCTGCTCCAGGTCGAAATGCTTCGGATAGAGTTCGCTCTGCGCAAAAGTCTGCGACGGCATCAGTCCGCCCAACAGAAACGCGATAAGTAGTTTTTTCATTGCTTAGAATTATTAATTACTGACTATTGTTGATGGGGCCTATGGGGCTGGGGCCCACTTCACCTCTTATAATAACGCGAAAAAGTCTTACTTATTACTCGGAGCACCAATTATTTTGCGCAAACCGGGCCTTCCTGAACAAAATGCAAGCAAAAGGGAAAGTTTTTTCTCTTTTTCCTTGGCGGATTCAAGATTTTTACCTACTTTTGCGGTGTTCTAATAACAATTTGATCTAACAACAATCTGATTAACTATAAAACAGAGCAATCTGATTAACTTTAAAACAAAACAATTTGATTAACTTTAAAAGATAACACTATGGAAGTTGAGAAAATCATGCAAGCCCTGGAGCGCAAGCATCCGGGCGAGTTAGAGTATCTGCAGGCTGTTCGTGAAGTACTGGAGTCTATCAAGGATGTGTACAACCAGCACCCTGAGTTTGAAAAAGCCAAGATAGTGGAGCGCATCGTCGAGCCGGAGCGCATCATCACTTTCCGTGTACCCTGGGTCGACGACAAGGGCGAAGTGCAGGTGAACATAGGCTACCGTGTGCAGTTCAATAGCGCCATCGGCCCTTACAAGGGCGGTCTGCGCTTCCACCCGTCGGTGAATCTGAGCATCCTGAAATTCCTGGGTTTCGAACAGACTTTCAAGAATGCGCTGACCACGCTGCCCATGGGCGGCGGCAAGGGCGGCAGCGACTTTGCCCCCCGTGGCAAGAGCGACGCCGAGATTATGCGCTTCTGCCAAGCCTTTATGACCGAACTGTACAAGGTGATTGGTCCCGACATGGACGTGCCGGCCGGTGACATCGGCGTTGGTGGCCGTGAGATAGGCTATCTGTTTGGTATGTACAAGAAACTGACCTCGCAGTTCCACGGTGCCACCCTCACTGGCAAAGGCATCGAATGGGGCGGCAGCATTCTCCGCCCGGAGGCCACCGGCTATGGTGCCCTTTACTTCGTACACCACATGATGGAGACCCACGGACTCGACATCAAGGGTAAGACGGTGGCTCTCAGCGGCTTCGGCAATGTGGCCTGGGGTGCCGCCAAGAAGGCTACCGAACTTGGAGCCAAGGTCATTACCATCAGCGGCCCCGACGGCTATATCTACGACCCGGCAGGCCTGGACAGCGAGAAGATAGAATACCTGCTGGAACTGCGTGCTTCGGGCAACGATGTCTGTGCACCCTATGCCGAGGAGTTCGACGGTGCCACCTTCTTTGCAGGCAAGAAGCCCTGGGAGCAGAAGGCCGACATCTATCTGCCCTGTGCCACCCAGAACGAACTGAACGGCGACGATGCCGACAAGATTCTGGCCCAGAAGCCACTGTGCGTGGCCGAGGTGTCGAACATGGGCTGCACGGCTGAGGCTGTCAACAAGTTCATTGCCGCCGGACAACTGTTCGCTCCCGGCAAGGCTGTCAACGCCGGTGGCGTGGCTACCTCTGGTCTGGAGATGACTCAGAACTCGATGCGCATCTCATGGACCGGCGAGGAGGTAGACCAGAAGTTGCACCAGATCATGGCCGGCATCCACGAGCAGTGTGTGAAGTATGGCAAGGAGCCCAACGGCTATGTCAACTATGTGAAGGGTGCCAATGTGGCCGGCTTCATGAAGGTGGCCAAGGCCATGCTGGCGCAGGGCATCGTATAAGTGAAAAGTGAAGAGTGAAGAGTGAAGAGTGAAGAATGAAGAATGAAGAATAAGAACTTTACTACAGTAGTGTGGGTAAGGCGTATCGTCGTGATAGTTGTCCTGCTGTTCCATGCGGCAGCAAATTCTTCACTCTTCACTCTTCACTCTTCACTTTCCTTTTTTCATTCTTCATTCCTTTCAGCGCAGACCGAGAAGGGCTATGCCTCGTTCTACGGCAAGCAGTTCTCGGGTCTGAAGACAGCCAGCGGCGAACGGCTCAACAACGACAGCCTGACGTGTGCTCACCGTACACTGCCGTTCGGCACCTTCCTCAAGGTCACGAACATGTCCAACGACAAGGAAGTCGTCGTACGCGTCAACGACCGGGGGCCGTTTGTCCGTAGCCGTATCATCGACCTCACACGAAAAGCGGCACACGAACTGGACTTTCTCCAATTCGGTACCGCTAAAGTGTCAATCGAGGTGGTTCATCCCATCCTGCCGCCACTGGCGCCTCCCAGCCAGTCGCCGCTCATACAGAAGATATGGGAGTTGGCAGAGATAGAGAATATGACCCAATTTCCGACTATCGAGCCTGCTTGGCTGTCGGAACCGTAAACCGGCGGGTCTGCGATGTCACCTCCTGTTGGCCCTGGGCCACAGCGACCATCACCTGTATCTCACCATTCTTCAGCCGTTTGTCGGCCAGAATGGTAGCCGTATAGCGCACTCCCTGATGCGGGGCGATGCTCTCTACCAGCAGGTTGGGCGATATTTTCACATGCTTGTTGCCCGTCACATCTTCTACGATGGGCCGTACGTCGTAGACCGTCCGGTCGGAGGTGTTCATAATCTCAAACATCACCGTACACTCCTCGCCACGAGTGAGCACGCCGTCGTGCTTCGACTCTACAATCACGGCATTGCGAATCTCGAGCGGTGCCTCGTCGTTCGTAAACGTGATGCGGTCGTCGCCCCTGCCCTGAGGGTCGTAGCCGCTGTCGTCGTGGTGACGTGAGTGCCGCTGGCCTGCACCTGCTATCTGCTCGGCCCGCTTTTCCTGGGCCTGGTCGATGGCCGAACCGATGGCGGCACCGGCCACTATACCGCCGATTGTTCCGATAAGTGCTCCTGTGTGATGGCCTCGCCATCCGCCTGACAGACCGCCGATGGCAGCCCCGATGACGTGTCCGAACTGACCGCCGGCATAGGCTCCCGTTGCTGTGTTGGGGGTGCAACTGCTCACCAGGATGGCAGCACCCAGAACGAATATCAATCCTTTTCTCATCATCTCCTGTATTTAAATATTCTGCTGCAAAGATAACTCTAAAGCAGGTATCTAAGGAAAGGAATTCCCCCATTTCGCAATAGGGGAAACCCTATTTCTGCACCTTCTGACGAACTGCTACGCCTTCCGCCTTCTGACAAACTGCATGACGCAGAGGCAGATAGCGGCGAGCAACAGGGCGAACAGCGCTATATAGGCTATCGTTTCGGTGACATCGATAGACTTGGGGAAGAAACGCAGCGTCACCTCATGACTGCCGGGTGTCAGACGCAAAGCCCGCAGCACATAGTTGACCCGTCCCAGTTCAACCTCCTCGCCGTCGACCGTGGCCGTCCAGTCGGGATAGTAGATGTCCGAGAATACCAGCACGCCACCCTGTGCACTGCTCACCCGGTACTTCTGCTCGTTAGGCTCGTAGTCGGTCAGCGTCACCGTCTGCAGGGTGTCAAGCGGTAGTGCATCGCCCAGCACATCGTGGAAGCGCTTGTCGGCCACCGCCTCGTGGCGCAGGTCCAGACGGGCCAGGGCATCGAGTTCCTGGTTGGCATTGTCCACATATTCCACCTTGTCCACAAACCAGGCATTGCCTTGTGCATAGGGATTCTGAATGGGTGTCTGAGCCCCCGGATAGATGAAGTACTTGGTGTTGAGCATGTTCAGCACCGACCAGATGCTGTCGCCGTTCACCTGGGTCAGGTCGCCGTAGTAGGTAGGAATGACCTCGCGGACAGCCGACAGTTGCGGCGAGATGTAGGCATCGATCAGTTCCTGATAGCGGCGCAACTTGGCAGCATGATAGCCGCCCACACTCTTATGGTAGTAACTGGTCTCGTTCTCGTTGAACACATTGCCGGCCAGGTTCAGCACACGGTAGTAGAGCGTCGGGTCGTCCAGTATCTGACGGTCCACCTCGGTCATCTGACGAATCTGCCTGCGTTCCGACTTCTTGACAAACTGGTTCTTGTCGTCGGGGTTCAGGTAGCGGCGGTTCACCTGCCACAGGTCGATCAGACAGAGCAACAGCAAGGCGGCAATGGTCAGCCACGCCTTTAACTTACCGGCACGGTAGGCGAGCAGCAACCCCGTACCTATTGTAATAATAAGGAACGACCGCCAGCAGTCGGCCGTAAACACCGACTGGCGTGCCCGGCTCAGGGCATCGAGCATGGTGTTGGCAGCCGGCCCGGGCAGTATCTGGTTGAAGATGCCTGCCTCGGCATTGGTATAGAAGTCGAAGAATAGCGAGGGCATCAGCGCAAACAGCAGGGCGATGCCGCCCGTCGCGGCGAAGGCGGCCAGGATGGCCTTCGACTGCAGCGCTTTCACCCGTGGCTCCTGCGAGGCCGCAAAGACCTCCTTCAGCGCCAGCATCGCCATCAGCGGTATGGTGAACTCGGCGATGACCAGTATCGACTCCACGGCGCGGAACTTCGCATACATCGGCACATAGTCGATGAACAGGTTGGTCAGCCCCATGAAGTGCTTTCCCCAGGCCAGCATGATGCTCAGCAGGGTGGCCGCCAGCAGACCCCACGTCAGCGGATTGCGATAGCAGATCAGCAGGCACAGCACGGCCAGCATCAGCACAAAGGCGCCGACATAGACCGGGCCCATCGTGCCGTTGGAGCCTTCCTCCAAATGCTCTTCCCAGTACTGGGTGAAATAGAGGCCGTTCTGCATCAGATAGTCGAACATCTGCTCGGCCGTCAGCACCTGTCCGTTGCCCACGTCGACCCTCACATCTTTTATAGCCTCCTTGGCACCGTCGTCGTCAAAGAGCAGGTGCATCGATGTGCCGCCCTTGGCGTTGGGCACCAGCAGCGTCCACGTCTCGCCGATGCCGTAACTATAGTCGGTGATATACGAGCGCTCCAGACCGCTCGACGTCTGGTTGGCCGTATTCTCTTTCACCAGTTCGCTCTTGCCACGCATGGTCTCCTTGGAGTACTGCCAGGTGTGGTAGAGGTTCGAGGCATTGACCAGCACGCCCAGCAGACCGCCAATGAAGCAAGCCCCCGTGGCCTTCAGGAACCGGCTGTATTCCTTCTTGATGACAGCGTCTGCCAGGAAGGCGATCGTCATAAACAGGATGACGAACAGATAATAATAGGTCATCTGCACGTGGTTGGCATGAATCTCCAGCGCAGCGAAGATGCCCGTCACCACCAGGCCCCACAGGTACTTGCCCCGATAGGCCAGCACGATGCCGCCAATCATTGGCGGCAGATAGGCCAGGGCCATCACCTTCCACAGGTGGCCGGCGGCGATGATGATCAGGAAATAGGTGCTGAACGCCCAGAGCACAGCGCCCAGGGCCGCCAGATGCTGGCGGAAGTCGAAGGCCCGCAGCAGGATGTAGAATCCCAGCAGATAGACGAACAGGTACCACACATTGTCGGGCAGCCACAGGTGATAGGCCTTCTCGAGTACCGACACCGCGTCGGTGCTGTCGTACGACGGTGCTATCTGGTAGGTGGGCATACCGGAGAACAGACTGTTGGTCCAGCGTGTCCGCTCGCCGGTCTTCTTCAGATATTGCGATGCCTCCTCGCCGGCGCCGATGCCGGCAGAGATGTCGCCCTGGTTCAGCACACGGTTCTCCACGTCGGCCGGATAGAAATAGGCAAAAGCCAAAACGGCAAAAAACACAATGGCCGCCACGTCGAGCAGGCCTTGCTTTAAATATTTCATAACTTGCAAGTCTTTTTGTTTCGGCGACAAAGTTACGAAATAAATAAGAGAAAAGAAAAGGAAAAGAGATTTTTCTGCCGAAACAGAACAATTATCGGATTATTTTTCTTATCTTTGCACACAAAAGGAATTCATTGCCCACAGAACGAATCTTGGTGCACAGAACAAGTAATAGGCTAACGAGACACTTATACCATGTTTATCGAACAGATCTCTGACGAGTTGGCGATCTATTTCGTCCTCTATGGCGTTTCAGGAACAGCGGTCCTCATCGCTGCCGTCTACCTGCTGTGGCGCCGGGGCAACGCCTTTGCGGCCGACGTCACACCGCCGTTGCGGTTGCGCCGCTGGGCAGCATCGTTCTTCATTGCTGCTGCGTTGAGCCATGTGTGGTGGCTCTTCTTCTACTTCTTTTCCGACGAGATACTTTCCAAGGCACATGTGGCGACGGCCGTCTTCGACTGCACGACGCTGATCGTTACGATAGTCGGCACGCTGCTGGCCATGCTCCAGGACCGCCGGCGGCCCATGTGGCCTGTCATGGCGGGCCTGATTCCCATTGTCGTACTGGGTGCGGCACTGATGGTCAGTCCCAGTGCCTTTCTCTTGCGCATCCTCATCGTCTATTTCCTCTCGGCCTACCTGCTCTTTACGATCTACATGGTTGTGGCCGCCAGACAGTACGGCCGGTGGCTGTGCGACAATTTTGCCGACCTGGAGAACAAACGGGTATGGCTGAGCCAACTGCTCATTATCGGTGCCATGCTCCTGTTCACCTGCTATGCCAACGACGATGGCAGCCTCGCGAAGAGTATTGTCATGGTATCCAGCGAACTCGTGCTCTCCGCCCTCCTGCTGTGGCGGGTGGAGACGCTGCCGCAACTCACCATCAGGAAGGAGACCGTGGCAAAGACTGCAGAGACTATCGGGACGCTCGACCTTTCGGCCATCGAACGGATGCTGGACGAGCGTTGCCTGACGCCGCAACTCTACCTGCAGCACGACCTCTCCCTGCAGCAACTGGCCTATGCCCTCGGCACCAACCGCTCATATCTGAGCCAGTATTTCTCGCGGCAGAACATCACCTACAACATCTATATCAACAACCTGCGCATCAACCACTTCGTCAGCCGCTACCGCGAAGTCGTCGCCACCAAGCAGCCCTTCACTGTTCAGCAACTGGCCCGCGAGAGCGGCTACCGCAGTTACAGCACTTTCAGCCTCGCCTTCAAGCAGCGCATGGGCCAGAGCGTGACGGCCTGGATGCGCCAAGCGTCTGACGAGGTCTAAGGCTCTGGCCACCTAAAGTGATTCGTGTTCAGGCTTCAAACACCTCGTTTGGAGGCTTCAAACTCCCCGTTTGGAGGCTTCAAACTCCTCGTTTGGAGGCTTCAAACACTTCGTTTGGAGGCTTCAAACACCTCATGTTGCCGATTTTTTCCATTTGTTCGCTTTGGTTCCTTGGGGGGAGTTGATGCCCCCTCTATGACATATACCCCCTATAAGGGGGTTAATGTCTAAGAGGGAAGGCATCAGAAGGGGGGTGCCTGATAGACCACTCGTCCGCGACTGTCCTATGCCCTCAGACCTTAGACCCTAGACCTCAGCCCTTAGACCTCAGCCCCCTAGCCCTTAGACCTTCAAAAACAGCGGGCGGACTTTCAAAATTAACAAAAGGACTTTCAAAATTAACAAAATGCGTTTCAAATTAACCAAAAGTCATATTTCGACGGCTTTATCCTTGGCGATTTGACAATATTTATTTATCTTTGCAAAGCAAGTTTAAACTAAATTACATTAATGAAGCAAAACATTATTACATTAATGAGGCAAAACATTCACACTCTTAGTCTTAGAGGTCGGCTATGGCTTCTGCTACTGGCCATGCTGACTATTGTGGCGCAGGAGACACAAGCACAAGCCCCCACATTAACCCTTAACGACGCAAGCAGTAACAGTACGGCGATCAGCGATGCTGTTAAGGCGGGAGGAACGTATAACGCGACGCTCAGCGGGCGCACCATCTATCGTGACGGCGACTGGAACACGCTGTGCCTGCCGTTTAGCATGAATTCCACTGAGATTGCCTCGTCCCCCCTGGCCGGTGCCATCATCAAGGAACTTAATACCGGGGAGTCAGACCTCGACGGCGAGGGCAAACTGACGCTGAAATTCACGGATGCCGCAGCCATCACTGCCGGCAAGCCGTATATCGTGAAGTGGGTTGCCATCAAAAATGATGACGACTGGGATGCATTTGTTAAAAAAGTGGCAGGCGGCACAACGTATGAAGGTAAAATCGTGAAACTCGCTGCCGACATCAATATCGCGTCTGCCGACATGGTGGTAGGAAACACATCGAACCCTTTCAAGGGCACATTCGACGGTTGCGGGCACACCATAAATTGCAGCATCAGTGATGTAGAAGAAGCGGGCGTCGCCCCCTTCTTCTACATCACTGATGCCACCATCAAAAACGTGAAGGTGACCGGCAGCGTGAGCAGCACTCAAAATCATTGCGCCGGGCTGGTGGGATTCGCCAATGGCACCTGCGCTATCCAGAACTGCTGGGTAGCAACGAACGTAACAGGCAGCGGTACCTACTGCGGCGGCGTACTTGGTCATGCCCAGACATCTGTCACAACAATCTCCAACTGCCTCTATTCCGGCAAAATCACCGGCAATGGCTCTACAGCCGTTGGTGTCATCAGCGGCTGGTCAGACGATGGTGGTAATACAACCATCAATAATTGCCTTGCCGACGGAACATACACTTCCACCGGAACTGTTGAATTGATTTTGGGCAATGGTACAAAAACCACCAATAGTTGCATAAAGAGAAGCGGTGAAAAAGCCTCCGACCTTGTCGCATCCCTTGGCTCTGAAAACTGGACGGAAAGCGACGGCAAGGCTGTGCCGAAGATGACCGCCATCGGCGATGTGACGAATCCCAAGTTCAGCGGCGTGACCCTCAGTAGCGCCGCCACCAACGATGTCAGTTTCGACATCGATGGCGGTAAGGGTAAATTCTGGTTCAAAGGTACCTACGACCCGAAAGCAATCACCACCAGCGACAACATCCTGCTGCTGTCGTCGGGCAACAGACTGGGCTATGTCAAGTCCGACCGCATGCTGAACGCCTTCCGTGCCTACTTCGAGATAAGCGGAACGGCCGCCGTGCGCAGTTACGCGCTGGACTTCGGCGACGACGATGGCCAGACCACGGGCATCATTAATGTTCAATGTTCAGTGGTCAATGGTCAATCAACCTCTGCCACCTACGACCTGCAGGGACGCCGTGTCATCGGCGACTCGTCGGCGGACAATGTCCGGTTGAAGAAGGGCCTCTACATCAGGAACGGGCGAAAAGTAATCATCAAGTAGCCCATACATATATAAATAGGTATCTAATAAAAAAATAGGTGTATAGCACAATGAAAAAGACAACATACCAAAAGCCCGCGACGCAGGTGGTGCGGCTCCATACCGCCAACCTGCTGCAGGCCGCCTCGCGGGTGCAAAGCCTGGGTGCTGGTACCACTGACGACTTCACCCTTGACAGTGACGGCTTAGAGAGCAGTGACGAACTGCGATAAGTTGATAAATGAACGAAGCAATAAACAACAAATATCAAATATTAATTAGTGTAATTATGTATCATTCAACAAACATTCTGCGAGGGCGGCCGTGGCTGATGCTACTGGCGCTCTTCGCCTGGCTGCTGCCACAGACGGCGGCGGCCTCTTACGAGGATGAGGCGGACAACTACGAGGTGACCCTCGGAGGTTCGAACGTCGTCATCATCAATGCTCCGGTCTACGACCAGGACGGTTCCGACACGTGGGTCTACGACGGCAAACTCTACGTGACATGGGAAGGACAGAGCGAAAAGGTGCAGGTATTGCACTGGGGCGCCGCCGAGACAGACATCCCCAGTGCCCAGTCATCGCTGCGCACCAGTTTCAAAACCAGCATCGAAGGCTTCTTCGACATCAAGTTGGGCAGTTCGAGCAGTACCACCCGTCTGACCAAGGGTAAAGACGTTGAGGGCAAACTGCAGCGCAACAGCGACGGACTCACCTTCGACTTCACTGCCGAATGGGCAGTGCCATATAGTCTACTGGGCAAGAAACTGACATTCTCCTGGACAGTCAAGCGCAATGGTAACGGAGCCACCGTCTTAGACCGCGAGGTGAAAAACCTCAAGACTGTGACCATCACCATGCCGACGGCCAGCAGCAAACTGGAGCCTTTCGTCTCTATGGCCATACCCAGTCAGAACCACCCCGGCAAGATTGAAGTGCCCTGGTTCCTGGCTTCCGACAGTATTGTCAGCGTCTACTATGAGTACGACGATGTCAAGGGTGTACATCACAAGGAGTACATCAAAGACATCAACCGAGGCTCCATCCTGCTCGATGCCGACGAGCCTCACCATAACTTCCGCCTGGTGTGCAGTTACAAGGAGTCGGCCGCCAAGGGCACCTATCTCATTGAAGGTGTGTCATCGGCCAAGCAGAACCTGGGCATGCTTCATTCCCCCATCGCCATGACCGCACGCATGGTGCCCGGCCAGAAGGCGAAGGCGGAGGTGAAGTGGAGCATACCCTACGTGAACGAAGACGACCTGGCACCCACCGACTTCTTCGAGGTGCAACGCTCGCTGACCGGTCTGGAGGCAGACTTCGTCACCGTGTATCAGGAGCCCTACATTCCTACCAACAAGAAGGCCACCTATGCCTTCATCGACAGCACATTAGTAGAGGACATTACAGAACGTATGCTGAAGAACGGCGGCACGCTCGACAACGTCGTCTACCGTGTGCGCCGTACCATGACCAAAGACTGGAATTGGGCCGCCAACAGTTGCTATTCGAGCACGCGGTGCATCCTAGACAACCTGCACCTGCTGACCATTGCCGACTACTCGGCCAAGTGGGAAGACCAGCGGGCCTACACCGTCCGTGCATCGTGGCAGTATGGCAACGAGCAGGGTGGCGTATGGGACGAGCGTGCCCAGATGCTGCTGAGCGTCATTTCGCGCAACAAAGCCGGCCAGGTGGTAGACAGCGTGGTCTACACCCTCGACCCGACCGACCGAGCACGCCGCTACAAGGTGGTGCCCCTCACTCGGTCGTGTGTATATTATGATATTAAGGTGTATGTGGAGCGAGGCCAGTCGCCCCTCAATCTGTATGAGAAGGTGGAGGACTACTTCTTCCCCATCCGCACTAATGCCGACTGGGCAGCGTTCCGCGACAAGGTGCAAGCCGCCAAAGGCCAGCACGACGTCAACGCCCGCCTCTATACCGACATCAGTGAAACAGATATCTTTATCGGTTGGGGAACAGAAATTGCTTATCGAGGCGTTTTCGACGGCAACGGTCACACGCTGACCGTCAGGACAGCCGCTAACGAGCGTGTCATGGCTCCCTTCCGCTATGTGGGCAATGCTACTTTTATAAATTTGCACACAGCAGGTGCCATCCAGACCAGCGAACGCGACGTGGCCGGCCTCATCGCCAATGTCCTTGAGGGCAGCACGGTGAATATAATAGGCTGTCGCTCATCGGTTGACATCGGCACGACTTATAATGGAGAAAGCAACAATGGCGGCTTCGTGGCCCAAGTCAACAAAAACGCTACCATATCAATGCGCAACTGTAAGTACGACGGCAGCATAGAAGGTGAGAAGAGCATCAAGAACGGCGGTTTCATAGGCTCGGTAGATACGGGCGGCCAGATTGTCATCGACAACAGCCTCTTCGAGCCCAAACACATCGGCACCAGTTCTGAGGATTGCCACACATGGGCTCGTACCGCTTCCGGTGCGACACTGACACTCATCAACAGTTATGCCACCACGGAGTATTCGGAATACGACCTCCAGAATCGCTTCGTCATCAACAGTGCTAACGACTGGCACAGGTTCGCGGTGGCTGTTAATAATGCAGTCAACACGAAGGATATCAATGCTATCCTTATGAGTGACATTACAATCAGTGAACACTGTGGCGTGACCACCGGTGCTTACTATCGCGGTACCTTCGACGGCAACGGACATACCATTACCTTCAACAAGTCGGGCTTCTCGGAGAATTACATTGGTCTCTTCCGCCATGCAGGTAATGCTACCATAAAGAATCTGCATGTGAATGGAACCATCAAAACCACAGGTCAATATGCAGGTGGTCTGATAGGCAATGTCGTCAATGGTAATAATGTCAGTATAGAGAACTGCCGTTCGTCGATGACCATCAACACCACAAACCGTACTAACGGTGGCTTCATTTCCCGTTTGGGCGACAACTCAACCGCTACTATACGTAACTGTAAGTTCGACGGCAGTTTTGAAGGTTCAGAGAGTCAAAGCAATGGCGGATTCATAGGCTATTGCCAAGATAATAGCACGGCCACCCTCGAGAACTGCCTCTTCGAGCCCGACCACCTCAGCACCAAGTTTGCTGCTTGCGAAACGTGGGCTCGTAAATCTGAATCGGCTAAGGTGACAGTAACGAACAGCGAAGCTATCACCCACTATTCACCATCGACCATTATCATCCGTAGTGAGGATGACTGGGACAAGTTCGTTCAGATGGTGAAAGATGCCAATAACAGTTATTGGGTTGATGCCATCCTTCAAGCCGACATTAGCGTCAAAAAATCAGTCGGCTTCAGCGATGCGCCCTGGCGCGGCACCTTACATGGTAACGGACACACAATCACTATCGATATCGAGAGTGGCAATAACAGTTCTGCAGCCCTCTTCCCCCAAGTTTATAGTGTCACTATCACCGACTTGCACGTAAAGGGAAAAGTCAATGGCGGTATACATTCTGCCGGACTCATTGGTGGTGCTATATCTGGTGACCCAACCATTACCCTTAATCATGTGTGGGTATCGACAGAGGTGAACTGCTCAAGCACCCATGCAGGTGGTTTCATCGGTCATTCTAACAATGCATATTTGAACTTGACTGACTGCCTCTTTGACGGAAAGATAAATACTAACAATGCTGACGGTTCTTATATAGGTTGTATCGTCGGATGGTCTGGCAGTGGCGGCAGATGGACCTTTGACCGTGTTTACAGTCATCCGTCCGCTCGTCCCGAAGCCAAGATAATATGGTTCTGTGTATATTACAATGGTAATGCTCTTCCTTGGGGAACCAATGGCAGCAGTTTTACCGTTACCAGTACCGAATGGACTGACTGGGGAGTCAATCATTACAACAAGACCAACCAGAGCGAAGTGGTCAGCCTGATGAACGGCAGGGAAGCAGGTACGTGGCAACTTGTCAACAACAATGCCGTACCAGTTATGCAGACTACAGAGAAGACGCTGACAGGGACTCAGTTGGCAGAAGCCTTAGGCAACGACAACTGGGAGGTGGTCGACGGCAAGGTCGTACCCATGAAGTTAACTTCTTCTTCAGACGTTACGGCTGACCAGTTGCTGGTTAACATCACCGGTGGCTGGACGAAGGCGAACGGTGTACTAGTGCCCGAGACCTCGACAACGGACTATGTCACACCCACCATTGTGACACATACGGCCGACGACTTCAAAGAGTTCTACCACGAGAATAGCGGTAAGATAGAGAAGGAACTGCTGACGCAGACCCGCCAGAGCAGTGTGCTGCTGACGTGGAACACCGACGGCTACCCCATCGACTTCTTCAACGTGATGCGCCGCGTAAAGGGTGAGGGCGACAACGACTGGAAGGTCATCGCCACCAATCTGGACCAGATGAGTTACGAGGACACCAGCGTGTCGCCCCTGGCTACCTACGAATATAAGGTGGTGGCCATCAACGACTGCGAGGGCCGCGACAGTACCGAGACTCAGGCGAAGGTGGGCGAGTGTAAGCACACCGGCCGACTGGAGGGCTATGTGCGCTTCAACGACGGCACGAGTGCCGCCGGTATCCAGGTGGACGTGTTTCATGACGGCCAGCAGGTGACAAGCGTCTATACCGACGACAACGGACACTACGTGGCCGACGAACTGTCGTACTACGGCGATACTAAGGTCGATTATGAAGTGAGTGCCGTCAGTAATCGTCCTGGCGTAGAATTCTCGCCGAAGCGCCCCAGCGTCACCTTCAATGCCCATAGCAACGACGAGACGATGCGCGAAATCGTCGTACAAAACGGTAAGCACTTCTCGGGCTTCGTGATGTACGACGGCACGAGCATCCCCGTGAAGGGTGCCAACTTCAAGGTGAACGGCCAGACGGTCTACAACACGCAGGGCAAAGTGCTGGAGACGGACTACGACGGTAGTTTCTCGTTCCAGGTGCTGCCAGGCATCGACACCATCCAGGTGGTGATGAACGGCCACAAGTTCACTAACAACGGCTACTATAAGAGTGCCGCCGGTCACGACTTCACCGCCGATGTGGCCAACACCTATTTCTACGATGCCACGAAGGTGAAACTCGCCGGACGCGTCGTGGGTGGCAACGACCAAGGCAAGTTGCCGCTGATGAACAACTTCTCGAAGAACAATCTGGGCGACTCGCTCACCATTGTGCTCGCGCTGGAGGGCGACAACACGTCGTGGCTGGTCTACGACAACCAGAACCCTAACCGCACCGAGCGCAGAGAGGTGGTGCGTCACCAGCACAACGGCGACAAGCATTACACCACGGTGAAGACGGAGCGCAAACGCATGACCATCTGGCCCGACGAGAGAACCGGCGAGTACGAGGTGCTGCTGCCACCTGTGCGCTGGAAGGTGCAGCAGGTCTACTGTAGTGGCTATCCCACGCTGTTCCAGGAGGGACAGGTGAGCGAGGTGGTCGATCTGACCGACTGTCTCACGCAGAAGGACACCACCTATGTGGGTACCTATAAAGATATTGACACCATCACGGTGGTAGACCCCAAGGTCCGTTGCCACGCCGTCTACAACCGCATCTACCATAGTCCCGTGGAGGTGACCTACAGGCAGTTGGGCTACGACACGTTCAGTTACTTCGGCGACAAGAACTACATGGCCACCGACCTGGCCGGCAACTCTACCGAGGTGCCCCTGGCCTGGCTTGACCCGAAAGACTCGGTGACGGTCCACTATAGTTTCGGCCATCCTGTGTACAGCGTGGAGCGTAAGTACACCATCGAGTTGCAGGTGGGCGAGAACTATTACTACAACAACGACCAGACGCGGAAGCCCGACATCGTCAGACTGGGCGGCGGCATGGCCATGATGCAGAACGGACTGAAGCCCGGCTCCTTTGATGCGCCCGTGGAGGTAGACAGCCTCGGACGAGCACGATTCACACTGCAGGCTAACCAGACGCCGGTGCTGCTCACTGGCGACAACGCCCTGAAGACGGTGACCTTCACCGTGCTGCGCGACGGCACCTTCATAGAAGCCAAGCCCCTGCAGGCTTATGTGCTCAATATGTTCCCCATCGGCACGAGCAAGGACATCCTGACCGAAGGTCATCCCGTGTTGTTCGACATCCTGCGCGACCCGCCGGGGGCCTACAGCACGAACACGCTGGCCAAGGGCAGCACGCTGAACTTCTCATACGCGATGAATCTCACGCTGACGGCCGGTGTCTCCATGTGGTTTAACACGGCTAAGAAACTGGATCTGGTCGATGCCACCGTGGCAGCGCCAGCCGGTGCGGGCAAGGCTGTCGGTCCTATCATGAGCGGCCAGGCAGAAGAAGTCACGGTAAACGAACTGATGTACAATATGCAGGGCAACAAGGCCTTCTCGTACACGATGGTCGTTAACAACAACATCAGCACCAGCGGCGACCCGTCGATGGTGGGTGCCGATGCCGACCTCTACATCGGTACGGTGCAGAACGTCGTGTTGACACCTATGTCGACCATCCGCGCCGTGACCAAGAAGATGTTTGAACAGAAAGCCGGAAGTCTGGGCGGACAGAACAAGGTGTCGACTGTAGCCAAGAATGTCAGTTACGGATCGATGGTGAAGATTGCCGATGGCATCAATGCCAAGGGCGACACCATCTACCTGATACGCGACGTGGCAATAGGCTATGGTCCGAAGATGCAGTCGCAGTTCGTCTACTCGCAGAAGCAGATTCTTACACAGATTATCCCCAACAAGGCGAAGGAGATTGTCGACATGATGTTCTGCGGCACCAAGGCTGATGCCCAAGCCATTGCCGACAGTACCGGGCGGCCGGTCTACTGGTCGCTGCGTGAGCCTACCGACTCCATGTTTGCCGTGGTGAACAGGCAGATGCAGAAGGACACACTGTACAACTACTGCAAAGACAAGCCGGAGAAGGGTCTCAACTACATGGTGGTGATTCCTACAGGCAAGTCGCACAAAGACTTCCAGGACGAGGTGACCGAGAAGTACAAAATACTATTGGACTGGACGGAAATAATTGCCCAGAACGAGATGGAGAAACTGCAGGCCCACGACTTGCTGACCAACTACGATATAGCCGGTGCGCAGGGCGTGAACTACAGCGAAACCTTCGATGCCAACTACGCGGAATCGTGGACCCACCACTTCCCCGTAGTCACCGAGGTTAACTTCTTCGCCCCGGCGGCCAGTTATGGACTTGCGGCAGGCAGCATTGTCGGTACCATTCTTTCATCGTATCTGCTCTCTATGAAAGAAATGAAATTCTGGAAGTCACCTACAGTGGAGCGTGCGGTAGTAGATGAACCCGGCGGTGAAAAAAATGGTGTAACTATTAATTTCTCTGGTGAGTTAAAACAATACAAGATTTACCCCGTTGCCATATACGGAACGATTGGCTCCACTTCGGGTGCAAAAGCATATAACCGGACGGAGAGTTTCACCATCGCCTGCGACCCGATGAGCCGGCTGAATGTCGATGTCTATCGTGTGAGACCCAATACGTCGTTGAAGGATTCTGTAGGTCTGACCAACATCTATACGAACTACAACTTCAACAAGATGTACAACGAGGTGTATCAGCAGGTGGAGAGTGAGGTCAAGGACGCTGACATCTTCGGCCCGCGCGGCTTCGTGTTCCGCACTCGTGGCGGTGCTACCCAGAATCCGTGGGAGAACGAACGTAAGACCATATTCTACAATAGCGGCAGAACGCTCGATGAGCGCACGCTGAAGATCTGCAACCCGAGAATTCGACTCGACAAGCAGAGCGTCAGCGGCGTGTCGGTCAACGACGCCGCCCACTTCAAGGTCTATGTGAGCAACGAGAGTGAGAAGCCCGAGGCTACCGAGGGTCTGACCGCACTGACGCTGTTCGCTGTCGATCAGGCGAACAAGAACGGTGCGAAGATCAGTGTCAACGGACAGACGCTGACCACCAACGGCATGACCGTCACGGTGGTGCCGGGCACGGAGACAGAACTTGACATGGAAGTGCGTGCCGGACAGGGCTTCGAGTTCGACGGACTGACCATCGGCGTGATGTCGCCCACCGACCCTGTGAACACGAAGGAACTCCTAGCGTTCAACGTGCACTTCCTGCGTGAGGCCGGCGGCGTCAACATTGCCGTGCCCAACGACAAGTGGGTGCTGAACACCAATGCACAGGTTGATTCGAAGCGCGGCTGGTACATACCTGTCACCATCAACGGCTTCGACCGCCACCAGCACAACTTCGACCATATTGAGTTCCAGTATAAGGAGTCGCAACGTGGCGACGATGCCTGGACGAACCTCTGCTCGTACTATGCCGACTCGACACTGATGGCCGGTGCCAACGGCGTGAGGGAACTGATGAAGCCCAACGGCAACATCGTGACCCGGTTCTATGGCGAAGGCTGGGTGACCGAGCGTACCTACGACCTGCGGGCCGTGGTGTTCTGCCGCAACGGCAGCGACTTCCTCACCACATCGTCGAAGGTCATTACCGGCATCAAGGATACGCGCCGTCCGCAACTGTTCGGCACGCCTGAGCCAAAGAGCGGATTGCTGACCGCCGGCGACGACATCATCTTCAACTTCTCTGAGGATATCGAGAACAACTACCTCTCGGCTATCACCAACTTCGAAGTGAAGGGCGAGGTGAACAACAACAGCATCTCTGAGAACGTCAGTGTGCAGTTCGACGGCAAGGGCAGCATCGAGAGCGATGCCCGCCGTAACTTCAGCGGCAAGGACCTGACCATCGACCTGATGATAAAGCCCGACAACGCAGAACGCGACATGCCGCTGTTCTCGCACGGCACCAACGGACAGAAACTGCAACTGTGGCTGACCAAGGACAACAAACTGAAGGCTGTGGTCAACAAGCAGGAGTTTGTTTCTGACTCTACGATTACCAGGCGTGGCTTCACTCAGGTGGCCATGACCCTGAACCAGAAGGATAGCCTCGTGACCTTCTTCAACGGCGGTGTGCAGGCAGGTAAGCCACACAAACTGACATCGCTCTACATCGGCACGGGGCCGCTCATCTTCGGACGTACCAACGAACTGGACCGCAACGGAAGCCAGTACTACCAGGGTCGTATGATGGAAGCCCGCCTGTGGTATAGCGCCATGGACGGCGGACTCATCGGCACGGTCTATGGCGGCCACCGCCTGACAGGCTTCGAGAAAGACCTCGTAGACTACTACCCGATGAACGAAGGTTCGGGCAAATACGTCAAAGATTTAACACAGGGTGCCAACGCCAGGTTGATAGATGTCAACTGGGCAATTCCGCGTGGCCTGTCGCTCGACTTGAACAAGGCCGACAAGGGCGTGCAGTTGACCAGTGATGCGCTGAACACCACTGCCGAGCAGGACTACACGCTGATGTTCTGGTTCAGGACTGACGCCGACGGTCGCGGTACGCTGCTCTCCAACGGTCGCGGCGTGAAGGAAGACAATGGTGCCAACAACCAGTTCCACATCGGTTTCGAAGGCGACACTCTGCGCTACCGCTCGAACGGCTTTGCCGTAGATGTGCCCGGCAACTGGAGCGACGGTGGCTGGCACAACTTCGCCATGACCGTCAATCGAGGACGCAACGTGGCTAATATATATATAGACAAAGAGGTACGCGCGACCTTCGAGGCCGACTCGTTGGGAGGCATCAGCGGCGGCTATCCGCTCATCGGCGCTACCCGCTACGACGTGGTGAGCAAGAATGGCGACGTGCAGGTGGTTGATGCCGACGACGCTATGACGGGCAACGTGGACGAACTGATGTTCTTTGCACAGGCACTGCCGCAGCAACTCATCGGCACCTATGCCTCGAAGAGCCCCAATGGCGACGAGGCCGGTCTGCAGACCTACCTGAGTTTCGACCGCATAGAGCGCCAGAAGGACAACGACCTCGAACTGGTGCCCTACGCCTACAGCAAGAAACTCTATCTCGACGACAAGGGCAAGCCACGCTATCAACTCAACCCGGAGACCAAGGAGCCTACCGATACTCTGGTGCGCGACTACGTGTTTGCCGATGCAGAAGATGTCATCTTGAAGCGACTCACTAACAAGCAGGCAGCACCTGTGGTGCCCAATGATAACGTGACCAACCTGAAGTTCTCGTTCATCGGTAAGGACAACCAGATACTCGTCGAGATTGATGAGACGCCCTCGAAGTTGAACCACCGCAACATCTATGTCACGATGCGCGACGTGGAGGACAAGAACGGCAACACGATGGCTTCGCCGCAGACGGCCTGCTACTACGTAGTGAACAGCAGCCTGCAGTGGATGGTCAACCGGCTGGACTACACCATGAAGTATGGAGCCAGCGAAGAGGTGGAACTGCCGTTCTACAACTACAGTGCCACTCAACACAACTATACCATCGAGAACTGCCCGAAGTGGCTCTCACTCAATAAGTATGGGGACGTGATAGCACCGCAGATGCTCGACTATGTGACGGCTACGGTCAGCAAGGACCTCAACGTGGGTACATACAACGAGATTATCTATCTGACCGACGAGAAGGGCATCACCGAGCCGTTCTACCTCAACCTGACCGTTGAGGGCGAGCAGCCCGACTGGGCTCAGAACGTGAGTGGCGAACTGCTGAAGAACTCGATGAGCATCAGCGGACAGGTGTTTATCTACGACGAACTGGACACCGACTCGCGCGACATCGTCGGCGTGTTCGACGACCAGAACGTCTGTCACGGCTATGCCAACATCAGCCACGACGTGCAGAGCGGCGAGACCGGCCTCTACCTGACCGTCTACGACAGTCTGGCCACCGGCCGCGACCTGAACTTCCGCCTGTGGCAGTACCACACCGGCCGCGAACTGGTGCTGACGGCTACACCGGCCGTCAAGTTCGAGAGCGGAGCCGTGCTCGGCACCGACACGCCGGTACGCCTAGAGGCTAAGGACAGTTTCGTGCAGTACTTCAACCTGAAGCAGGGCTGGAACTGGGTGTCGTTCAACCTGAAGAGCAAGCAACTCGACGACGTGAACAAACTGCTCAGCAGCATACGCTGGAACGACGGCGACATGATTACCCCGCTCGGCAGCAGCCTGACGATGACCTACGAGGGCGACAAGAAGCGCTGGATTGCCTCTCCCGGCATGAAGGACTTCGTTATCTCGCCGCAGGAGGCTTATGCCATCAAGGTCAAGGAAAACTGTAAGTTGCCCATCGGCGGCACAGTGATCAGTGACGAGGAGTCGCGCAAGATCTCTGTCAAGCAGGGCTGGAACGCCATCGGCTATACACCGATGATCAACCTGACGGTAGAGACGGCACTGAGCGACTACTACGACCAGGCTGAGACCGGCGACGTGATCAAGAGCCACACCGAGTTTGCCTACTTCACCAAGACGGGCAACACCGGTCGCTGGCGTGGCAGTCTGCAGTACATGAAGCCCGGCGAAGGCTACATGCTGCTGCACAAGAGCACCATGAGAGGCTCGTTCGTCTATCCGTACTACGACCTTAACAGCACCTACCGTGAGGTTTGGTCGACAGCCAGCACCAGCCGCAATGCAGCACAGGCCCGTCAGTGGCGCACCACGATGAGCGTCAGTGCCGTGGTCGAGGGCTTCGAGCCCGAGGATGGCGACATGCTGGTGGCCTACGCCAACGGCGAGGTGGTCGGATCTGCCGCCCTGTCGGCCAATGAGGCTTATGGGGCCAATGGGGCCAATGGGGCTAATGGGGCCAATAGGCCCAATGAGCCCAATGAGGCCAATGAGGCCAAGGTGCTCTACTTGAGCATTGCCGGTAATGAGGCCCCTGCCGGGGCTGCCGAAGGCTCTCTCTGGTTCGCCATCGAGCGCGACGGTGAGATAGTGGCTTCTACCGGTGAGGTGATGACCTACAGGGCCAATGCCGTCGTAGGTACTCCCGACGAGCCGACAGCCATCAACTTCGTAAAGGCTGACTTTGAGAGTGGCCGGTGGTACACCGTCAGTGGCATGATGCTGCAGAAGCGCCCGACGAAGAAGGGACTCTACATCTACAACGGCAGAAAAGTCGTGGTGAAGTAATTCGAAGCATCGAGACGTCGAAGAATCGAAACATCGAAACCTCGAATGTCGAAGCATCGAAATATCGAAACATCGGAAAAAAAGAAAAGATTATGAAAACAATAAAATTAATATTCGTACTGCTGGCAGGCCTCGCCCTTGGGGCCTGCAGCAGCGACGACGACAACGGTAACAGCGGCAACGGCAACAACAACGGCACGAATACCGGCTATACGGAGAACGTGCCCGACAAGGCTCCCGTGTGGCAGGTTGACTGGAGCCACAACCAGGAGCGTCCGGAACTGGCGGAGCCTGACTATGCATCCATCTACGAGTACTGGACCAGCCTGATGGTGCAGATCGAAGACGAACTGATGCCCTATGCCTCGGGCGACGACCTGCTGGCCATCTTCATCAACGGCGAACTGCGCGGGCTGACAGGTCCGGCCGTCGTCGTAGGCAGCAATGAGCCTATCCCCGGCATGTTCATGATGAAAGTGTGGGGCAACGAGACGGACTCGGAAAAGGTGTACATCACGCTGCAATACTACAACCAGACGCTGAAGCAACTCTTCACCCTGGGGGACAACATCACCCTTGACCCCGACGCCACCATCGGCATCGACTCGGACTTCATACCCGAGTTCACCTACGGCTCGGCCAAGTATCCCGTCGTGATGGGCATGAGTGTCAGCAGCGTCATTGCCAAGGCTGCCATCACGGCTGTCAGTGGCGACTACTTCGCTGCCTTCGTGGGCGACGAGTGCCGTGGCACGGGGGTTGTGGCCAAAGGCACGTCAATGACGGTCTACGGTCGAGAGGAAGGGGAGAGCGTCACGCTGAAATACTACCAAGCGGCCACGGGAAAGGTCTTCACCTTCCCGGACATCGCCAAGATGAAGCGCGGGATTTGAACTGTTCAAACCAAGATAAGAAGAAGATATGCCTTTTGGGGCATATCTTCTTTTTTTTGTTAGTGCAGTTTCTACCTACAGAGACAGTCAAGGATTATTATGAGATGCAACTTGACATCCAAATACACACAGGTCCTAGGCATCGGCAAAGATGCGACCGTCGCCAAGGGTAATCTGTAACTTGGCGTATTCGCTATGGAAGTCGTGCTGCAGACGCTCCAGATAGCGTCGGCTCTCCCACTTACACATGGGCAGGTCGTGCAGCAGGTAGTTACCACAGGACTCAGGCCGGGTGGCCGGCACTTCAGTCTGAGTCAGAATCCATTGTAGACATGCTATCGTTAATCGGCGCATATCCTCTACGTTATATGTGCCGGTCATGATGATATACATGCCGGTGAGGCACCCCATGGGACCGACATAGACCACATCATCCTTGACCTCGCTGTTGCGGAACCAGGTGGCCATAAGGTGCTCCAGACTGTGCATGGCAGCAGGGGCGACAGCCGGCTCTTGGTTGGGCTCGGTGATGCGGAGGTCGAAAGTCGTAAAACCTCTGTCTTCGCGTGAGACATAGATGCCCGGCTTCAGGCGGGTGTGGTCGATAGTGAAACTTTGTATGACTTCCATGATTAATTGAAGAATGAAGAATCGGTTGCCCGTGTGAAGAATCCTACAGGCTCTCGATAAGCGACTTGGTGGCGAGGAAGGAGTTGGCAGAGACGGTGTCCCAGAAATCGTGGTACTGCGAGGCGTGGTCGTCACGCAGCGGTATGTCGCTGACAACACGGAAAGAGATGAACGGCACGCGGTTGAGGTAGCAGGTGTGGGCGATGGCACACGACTCCATGTCGACAGCCTTGGCCTCGGGGAAGTGACCCACGATTTCGCGCATCTTCTCCTTAGAGTCTACAAACCAGTCGCCGGTGACAATCAGTCCGGGGACAACCCCGATGCCGCCCCCTCCCGAGGGAGAGGGAAGTGTTCTCTCGTGGTTTCCCAACGAGGGGAGATTTTTTAGTTGCAGGGCTTTCTCGAGGAGATAGGGGTCAGCCTGAAAACGGACGGGGAGTCCCTGCACCTGTCCATAGACGGTGGTATTGTCGATGGCAGCACCGCAGTACACGTCGTGGTAGGCCAGGAAGGTGCTCACCACGATGTCCTTCATGTGGACATCGTCGCCGTTGCCGCCGGCACAGCCGCTGCTGATGATGCAGTCGGGGTGGAACTCGTTGATCAACTGTTGTGCGCCGAGGGCGGCATTGACCTTGCCGATGCCGCATTTGATGACCTTCACCTGTCCGTCGGTGAACAGAGACTGGAGTTGGCGCAACTCCTTGTCCATGGCGACTATGATTCCTATTTTCATTTAACCTTTAACCCTTAACCTTTAACCTTATCATATTATGCCCTGCTGGCTTTTTTGCGCTGGTCGTGGTCGAGGATAGCCTTGCGAATACGCATAGACTTGGGGGTGACCTCCACCAGTTCGTCTTCCTTGATATACTCCAGACATTCCTCAAGGCTCATGATGACCTTGGGGATGATGCGGGCCTTGTCGTCGGTACCCGAGGCACGCACATTGGTGAGTTGCTTGGCCTTGCAGACATTGACCACGAGGTCGTTGTCGTGCACATGTTCGCCGACTACCTGTCCCATATAGACCTCTTCGCCCGGGTCGATGAAGAACTTGCCGCGATCCTGCAGTTTGTCGATGGCATAGGCATAGGCCGTGCCGGTCTCCAGCGCAATCATCGAACCGTTGACACGGCGCTCTATCTCGCCCTTGTAGGGCTGGTACTCCTTG
>DETM01000003.1:29913-30791 GCA_002361655.1 Prevotella sp. UBA3288
TTGGTACGCTCGCCCTGACTCTCCATCGAGGTCATCTCGCCCTTGCGGCGCGTCACCATATCGATCATCTTCGAGGCGAACTCCTCCGGCACGTTGATGGTCAGTTCTTCGACGGGCTCGCACTTCTGGCCGTCGATGTCCTTGTAGATCACCTGCGGCTGTCCCACCTGCAGTTCGTAGCCCTCGCGGCGCATGGTCTCGATGAGCACTGAGAGGTGGAGCACACCACGGCCGGAGACGATCCACCGGTCGGTGGAGTCCTCGAATGGCTCGACACGCAGGGCAAGGTTCTTCTCCAGTTCCTTCTCCAGACGGTCGTTGATGTGGCGTGAGGTGACAAACTTGCCCTCCTTGCCGAAAAACGGCGAGTCGTTGATGGTGAAGAGCATCGACATGGTCGGCTCGTCGATGGCGATGGGGGGCAGGGGCTCGGGATTCTCGAGGTCGCAGATGGTGTCGCCAATCTCGAACTTGTCGAGACCGATGACGGCGCAGATGTCGCCACACTCCACCTGGTCGATACGGCTGTGGCCCATACCGTCAAAGGTGTGCAGTTCCTTGATCTTCGTTTTCTCGGTTGTGCCGTCGCGATGGGCGATGGTCACCTGCTGACCGTCCTTCAGGGTGCCGCGGTGCACACGGCCCACGGCGATACGGCCCGTGTAACTGCTGTAGTCAAGGCTGGTGATGAGCATCTGCGGCGTGCCCTCCAACTGCTGCGGGGCGGGGATGACCTCCACAATCTTATCGAGCAGGTAAGTGATGTCGGTGGTGGGCTTGTTGTAGTCCTCGCCCATCCAGCCGTTCTTGGCCGAGCCATAGACGACGGGGAAGTCCAGTTGGTCTTCGGTGGCGTTGAGCGAGAACATCAGGTCGAA
>DETM01000003.1:30853-31013 GCA_002361655.1 Prevotella sp. UBA3288
CCATCTCGTAGACCTCCTCCGGACGACAGTTGGGCTTGTCCACCTTGTTTACCACGACGATGGGCTTCAGCCCGATCTGCAGGGCTTTCTGCAAGACGAAACGGGTCTGGGGCATCGGCCCTTCGAAGGCATCGACCAGCAGCAGACAGCCGTCGGCCAT
>DETM01000003.1:31079-43128 GCA_002361655.1 Prevotella sp. UBA3288
CGCTCCACCTCGCCGCCGAAGTCGGAGTGCCCCGGGGTGTCGATGATATTGATTTTCGTGCCTTTCCAGTTGATGGACACGTTTTTCGAGAGAATGGTAATACCGCGTTCGCGCTCCAGGTCGTTGGCGTCGAGCACCTGATTGCTCAGGTTCTGGCCCTCGCGAAAGAGGTTTCCGGCCAGCATCATCTTGTCCACCAGTGTGGTCTTGCCGTGGTCTACGTGTGCTATAATAGCAATGTTCCTAATATCTTGCATTTTACTAATACCTTTATTTTTCGGGTGCAAAGGTACGAATAAGTGAGAACAATACAAAACAAAAACCGACATTTTTTGTTTTTATTCTTGCGTCCCGCTGGTAGCAAGCGACAAAAGTCGAGCGGCCGAACGCAAGTACCTAAGACCCATATTCCACCGCCATGCCCTGCCATTTCTCCAGCAGACGGAGCAGAAGCAGGCGGTTGCCAAGATGGGAGATGGACACGCGCAGCCTTTCGCCATCGGTGGTATGAATGACCAGCACGTAGAATCCGACGCCTATCTCCCTGCTGATATACGACACATCCTCATGCGTCAGTATGCGGTCGCCCACAATGAGTTGACTGGCATCCAGCGAGATGCTGGGCATGACCCGATATTGACGACTGGCGCGCGGCTGTTTCTGCCCTGTCATGTCAGCAGGCTGACGGAACTCGTAGAAAGTCTGGCGTTCCATCTTCCTCAGATCATCGCCCAGCATGTCCATCAGCCAGTCTGTCCACCGTTCCTCCACCCCACTCCAGAAGTAGAACTGCGGTTCGGGCACGACACCGTTGTCGTAGCGGCGCCAGTGAGTGCCCAGGTCGTAGCCTTCCGAGCGGCACAGTTCGTTAGGATGGCCGAACCTAAGATAGAAGAAGCCGCTCTCAAAGAGCGTCCCGTTGTAGGCCTGTCCGTCTGTGCCTATCCCTTGCCACTCCTCAGTAAGCAGGAAGACATTATAGTCGCGGTAGTGATAGGTCCAGCGACTGTCCAGCACACGCCGGCGGCCCTTGAAATTCACGATACTGCACCCTAGGTCACCCACAAAATAGTCGGTACCGATAGGGTTCTTCCAAAATCCGAGGACGGAAAAGAACACAACGAGCGACACCACACTGATGACGCCCCAAAAGGCTAAGGCCGACTTAGCACCGAGATAGGCTATAGGCACGGCGATGCCCCCCACAACGAGCACAACGATGAGCGTCTTGGTCAGTTTGTTCCATAGCGACGGCGGATTGGCATCCCACCGTAGTGTGTCCACCTTCATGATACGGCCGATGTCCTTCGGCATATCGTCGGCAAACAACGACTGGCCTGAGCCCAGTTCCGACATGGCGCGGCGCCGTTGTTCCTCTGCCGGACGGTTCAGTTGGAGGCGCAGATCCTCCAGTCCACGCAACTTCTCGTCATAACTCTTATTGTCAAACTGTTTCATACGCCATCGTTCTTTTCCTTTTGCAAAGATAATCATTTTACCCCCAAAAACAAAAAAAATCTTTTTTTATTTGTTTCTTTGCGCGCTTATTTGTACCTTTGTGCCGATTTTGGCCTCATGGGCCCTATTTGCAAATGGGAAAAGGAAAAAGTTTTGAACCTCATCGTCGGAGTCTGCAACTGGTAACGCTTTGCATCAGTACGACGATGGTGCTGGTATTGTTAGGCATGGTAGTCCTGTCTGTGCTGACGGCACGCAACCTTCAGCAAAGCCTCAAGGAGAACGTGGAGATTAGCGTCATTCTCGGCGACACCGTCAGCGTGGAGGAAGGCAAAGACCTGGGACGATATCTGGAAACAGAACTCTATGCTCGAGAAGTGGTCTATATCAGTCGCGAAGACGCCTTGGAGATGGCCAAGGAGGAGATGGGCATCGACCCCAGGGAGTTTGCTGGCGGCAACCCCTTCTCAGCGGAACTGACTGTCAAGATGGAGGCCGAATATGCCAATTCCGATTCGCTGGAGACGATTGTCGCCAGCCTGAAGGATAACGAGAAAGTGGTCGACGTGGCTTATACCAAAGATGAGATAGAGAGCATGAACCGCATCATCGAGCCGATGAATATCGCTCTTCTGGTGCTGGCAGGACTCTTGATATTCATCTGCTACACGCTTATCAGCAATTCCATACAACTGAGCATCTATTCACGACGGTTCTCCATACACACCATGAAACTGGTCGGTGCATCATGGGGATTCATTCGTCGGCCGTTCCTTAATCAGGCCATCGCCGTCGGTCTGATATCCGCCGTCCTGACCTGTCTGATTCTGGGTGGCATCGGCTATGCTGCATGGCCGTATCTGCCCTATATAGATGCGGTCGTCACTTGGCGTGAACTGTCGATTACGGCAGCCTGCGTGTTTGTCTTCGGTTTTGTTATCATGGTGTTCTGCACCTTGATTTCCGTGAACAAATACCTGAGGATGAAGGCAAGCGAGTTGTATAATATTTGAGAATTGAAAATTGAAAATTGAGAATTGAACATATATGGACAAGAGAAATCTGGCCTTTGGCCGAACGAACTTCATTTTACTGGCAGTGGGAATGGCCATCGTCATCATCGGTTTTATACTCATGAGCGGCGGCGGCTCGACTGAACAGGCCTACGACCCTGAGATTTTCAGTGCACGCCGCATCAAGGTGGCTCCCTTGGTGTGTCTCTTCGGTTTTGTATCCATCATCTATGCTATCGTGTACAAAAGCAAGTAAGCGATGGATTGGATAGAGACCATTATCATTGCCGTCGTTGAGGGACTCACTGAGTTTCTGCCGGTGTCGTCGACAGGACACATGATCATCACGCAGCACTTGTTGGGACTGGACCCTGCATCGCTGAATGAAAGCGACAAGGCGTTTGTTCATGCCTTTACGTTTATCATCCAGTTTGGTGCCATCCTTTCGGTGGTATGCCTGTATTGGAAACGCTTCTTCTGCTTTGACCATACGCCGGCACCGGAGGGCAGTTCGACTCTGCAGCAACTGAAGCACAAGTACTACTTCTACTGGTTGCTCATCGTCGGTGTGTTGCCGGCCGTCGTCATCGGGCTGGCCGCCAAGAAGTCGGGACTGCTCGACTGGCTGCTCGACAGTGTAGCGGTGGTGGCCATCATGCTGGTGGTGGGCGGTGTCTTTATGCTGTTCTGCGATAAACTGTTCAACAAGGGCACCGACGACAGCCAACTGAACGAGAAGCGGGCTTTCAACATCGGTCTGTATCAGTGTATCTCGGTCATACCCGGCGTCTCCCGCTCTATGGCAACGATTGTGGGCGGCATGACACAAGGACTGACCCGCCAGCGTGCTGCCGAATTCTCGTTCTTCCTGGCCGTGCCGACCATGGCTGGAGCCACGCTGCTCGACTTGCTCGACCTGTTGAAGGAAGATGCTGCATGGGCCACCCCCCACAACATCGCCATGCTCATCCTTGGCTGTGTGGTGGCTTTTGTCGTAGCGCTGCTGGCCATGAAATGGTTTGTGGCCTTCCTGACCAAATATGGTTTCAAGGCTTTCGGCATCTATCGCATCATCGTTGGCGGTATCATCATCCTCCTATTGCTGACCGGCCATTCGCTGGCCATGGTCGACTAAGCGTACAATCGTCACAAACCACTCGTCCACCAGTCAAGAACAATGAACTTCCAAGAAGGAGAATTTATCTATATCAACAAGCCCTATCGGATGTCGTCGTTCGGTGCGTTGGCCTTTGTCCGCACCAGACTGTCGAAGGCACTGCATGTAAAACGACTGAAGACGGGTCATGCCGGCACACTCGACCCGCTGGCTACCGGTGTGCTGATACTCTGCACCGGCAAGGCAACCAAACGTATCGAGTCACTGCAATACGCCTCGAAGGAATATACCGCCACACTACAACTGGGCGCCACCACGCCCAGTTACGACCGTGAGCATACGGTCAATATGACATACCCTACCCGCCACATCACCCGGGAGAAAATCTGCCAAGTACTCACCCGGTTTGTGGGTGAGATTCAGCAGACGCCTCCGGAATACTCTGCATGCAGCATCGGGGGGGACCGTGCCTATAAACTAGCCCGCCGTGGTGAGAAAGTGGAGTTGAAGCCCAAGACCCTGCGTATCGACGAGATGGAACTGACCGCTTTCGACCCCGCGACGATGCAGATGAGCATCCGTGTGGTTTGCGGCAAGGGAACTTATATCCGTGCTCTGGCCCGTGACATCGGTGAAGCCCTGGGTAGCGGTGCCTTTCTCACCGCCCTCTGCCGTACTCGCCTCGGTGATGTACGCATCGAAGACTGTCTGACGCTCGATGCCTTTCCCGCATGGCTGGAGAGACAAGAAACAGAAAAGAAAACAGAAAAGTAATAATAGATGAAACTATCACAATTCAAATTCAAACTGCCAGAAGAATTGGTGGCACTCTATCCTGCCCACCGCGCCTTCAAGAATGAAGACGGTACTGTGGAGCGTGTCTATAACCGTGATCAGTGTCGGATGATGGTCGTACACCGCAAAAGCGGGAAAATAGACATCTTCAAGAAAGATGAAAACGGCAACGATACCGAAGAGCCCATCGTATTCCGCAATATAGTAGACTACTTCGACGAGGGCGACACGTTCGTCTTCAACGACACAAAGGTGTTCCCCGCCCGTCTCTACGGTACCAAGGAGAAGACCGATGCCAAGATTGAGGTGTTTCTGCTGCGCGAATTGAACGAAGAACTGCGTCTGTGGGACGTGCTGGTGGAACCGGCACGCAAGATACGCATCGGCAACAAACTGTTCTTCGATGGTGATGGCCCGATGGTGGCCGAAGTCATCGACAACACGACATCTCGTGGCCGTACGCTGCGCTTCCTCTACGACTGTCCGCACGACGAGTTTAAGAGGGAACTGTTCTCCCTCGGTTCAGCACCATTGCCCCACTATATTGTCGACCACCGACCGGTGGAACCTGACGATACCGAGCAGTTTCAGACTATCTACGCCAAGAACGAGGGTGCCGTCACTGCGCCGGCCACGGGTCTGCACTTCAGTCGCGAACTGATGAAGATTATGGAGATACGCGGCATAAACTTCGCTTACATCACCGTGCATTGTAGCCTAGGTTCGTTCGACCCCATCGAGGTGGAAGACCTTACAAAGCACAAGATGAACTCGGAGCAGATGATTGTCAGGGCAGAGGCGTGCCGGACAGTCAACAGTGCCAAGGCAGAAGGGCATCACATCTGTGCCATCGGCATCAGTACGATGCGTGCCACAGAAACGGCCGTCGGTACTGACGGCATGCTGAAGGAATACCAAGGCTGGACCAATAAGTTTATCTTCCCGCCATACGACTTCGGTCTGGCCGACACCCTTGTCACCAATTTCTATCATCCTGAATCGACCATGATGATGGCTACAGCGGCCTTTGGCGGTTATGACCTGATCACCGAAGCCTACAGTCTGGCCTTACAGCACGAATTCAAGTTCGGCTGCTATGGTGACGCTATGCTTATACTGAACGACTAAGGTCGAAGGTCGAAGGTCGAAGGTCGAAGGTCGAAGGACGAAGGTCGATGGACGATGTTAAATGTTCAACATACCATATATCTCGGACTCGGTTCTAATTTAGGCCGGAAAGAAGAGAATATCCGCAAGGCCATCGCCTTGATTGGTGAGCAGATCGGTGCTGTGGTGCGCCAGTCTGCTCTCTATTATTCAGAACCGTGGGGGTTCGAATCCGACAGCCCGTTTGTCAATGCCGTCATCTGTGTCAGCACACGGCTGTCGCCTATGCGGCTCCTGCGTGCCACTCAGCGCATTGAACGACAACTGGGCAAGACCCACGAACATGCCACAGAGCGGAATACGCCGCTTTCAATTCTCAATCCTCAATCCTCAATCCCCAATCCTCAATCCTCAATCTACCACGACCGTCCCATCGATATCGATATCCTGCTCTACGACGACCGCAAGATAGACCTGCCAGAACTGAAAATCCCTCACCCGCTGATGCAGGAGAGGGACTTTGTGATGGTTCCGCTTCGTGAAATTCTGTTTACTTACGCAGACCCAGAGCCTTCACGATAGCACGATAACGATTGATATCGTTCACATAGAGATATTTCAGCAACTTACGACGACGGCCTACCATCATGGTCAGCGAACGGGCTGTACTGAAGTCCTTGTGATTATTCTTCAGGTGCTCCGTCAGGTGCTTAATACGATAGGTGAACAGTGCAATCTGGCTCTCGGCACTACCCGTGTCGGTAGCCGACTTGCCATACTGGCTGAAAATCTCTTGCTTCTTTGCTTGATCGAGATACATAATGTAAGATGATTAATTTAGTTGTTGCCTATACATCCTTCCGACGCTCATCGCCTTAATCACAACGTCTTCACGTCATCGGATGCTCCGGATTTTCCGAAAAGCGGGTGCAAAGGTACGGAAAATATTTGGAACTTACAAATTTTTTGTGTACTTTTGCAACCCTATGGCAACTATCATCTACCCTTCGCCCATCTTCGGGCCTGTTCATAGCCGTCGCCTTGGCATCTCGTTAGGTATCAATCTGCTGCCTGCCGACGGTAAGGTGTGCTCGTTCGACTGTATCTATTGTGAGTGTGGCTTCAACGAAGACCATCGCCCCTCGATGCCTTTGCCAACCCGTGAGCAGGTGGCACGGCGATTAGAGGAAAAACTCCGGCAGATGGCAAGTGACGGTCAGCGCCCCGACGTGCTCACCTTCGCCGGTAACGGCGAGCCCACCTGTCACCCCCATTTTGCAGAAATCATCGACGACACGATCCGTTTGCGCAATCAGTATTGTCCCGATGCCAAGGTGTCGGTGCTGAGCAACTCGACGATGATTCACCGTCCTGAGGTTCATGAGGCATTGATGCGGGTGGACAACAACATCCTGAAACTTGACACCGTCGACCCTATATATATAAATAAGGTGGACCACCCTGCCGGTACTTACGACGTGGGCAGCATCATAGAACGGATGAAGACCTTCAACGGCCACATCATCATCCAGACCATTTTTATGTGTGGCGAGTGCAATGGTGAAAGCGTAGACAATACCGGCGACGAATACGTGACGCCGTGGGTCGAAGTGGTAAAAGCCATACGGCCCCAACAGGTGATGGTCTACACCATCGACCGCGAGACCCCCACCAGAGGTCTTCAAAAAGCAAGTCGCGAACGGCTGGATGCCATTCGCGACCGTGTCATAGCCGCCGGTATTCCCTGTACGGCCAGTTACTAAGCACTGTCTATTTCTTGCCTACGATGCCCAACTGGGTGCTGCGGAGAAAAGCAATGATGTTGCGCACCTCAGGACTGTCGGGCACCTGCTGCTCTATCTGGTTGGTCGCATCGAAGAGCGAGGTGTTGCTCAGGAAGAGCAGACGATAGGCATTGGCGATATGCTTCAATGTCTTCTCGTCGACACCATAGGCACGGCCCATCGTGAAGTTCACACCACCATATTCCGACCGTTTGGTGCAGACGATGTAAGGAGGCACATCTTTCGAGAAGGTGGTGCCGGCCTGAATCATAGCACCGCTACCAACGCGGGTCTTGGCATTGGCAATAACCGATGAAGAGAAGATGACACCATCCTGGATGTCGCAGTCGCCGGCAATCTTTGTACCGTAGCCGAACACACAGCGGTTGGCCACTTTGGTGTCGTGACTGATATGGGCACCCTCCATCAGCACATTGTCGTTGCCGATGACCGTCTGTCCGCCGGTATGGGTGGCACGGTTGATGACCACATTCTCACGGATGATATTGTTATTGCCGATGACACACTCCGACTTCTCGCCACGGAAGTCGAAATCCTGCGGCAGAGCCCCGATGACGCTTCCCTGGTGCACCTTGTTGTGACTGCCCATCCTCGTACCGTCAAGAATGCTGACGAAGGGGAAGATGACACAGTTGTCGCCAATCACCACGTCGTCCTCGATATAGACGAAGGGGAATATCTTGCAGTTGTCGCCAATACGGGCTTTAGGCGAGATATAGGCTAACCCTCCCCCTGCCCCTCCCGAGGGGAAGGGAGTCTGATTACTCGTACTATTGTTAAATTCCATAATTATACTCTTAAACTCTAATACTATATGTTACTATATGGATGTGTAACTCCATGAGCCTGCTCCTATGTTTCTTGATTCTATAGAATCAATCAATTCCCCCTCACTCGGAGGGGGGAGGTGCTTATTTTCCTCCGCCGCCCAGTGCTGTGTAGAGGCTGACCACGGCCTGCATCTTGTAGAAGTCGTCGGTGGTCTTGTTGATCTGTGCATTAAGCAACTGCGTCTGGGCAGTGAGCACCTCCAGGTAGGTGGAGCCAGAGGAACGATAGAGGGCCTTGGTATCCTCCACATTCTTGGTCAGGATGGCCACGCGCTGCTCCTCCAGTTTCGAGTTGGCGTCATACTGGTTGTAGTTGACCAGTGCGTTCGACACCTCGTTGCCGGCGGAGTAGATAGCGTTCTGCCAAGTGTTGAAGGCCTGCTCGTATTTCAACTTGCTGACCTTGAGGTTGGCTGTGAGTGCACCGCGCTGGAAGATGGGTTGCAGAAGACTGCCAAAGAGCGTAGTGACCCACTTGCCGGGATTCATGGAGCCAGACAGGTTACCGAAGGCTGCCGAAGCCCCGATGGTGATGTTGGGGTAGAACTGCGAACGGGCTGTCTGCACGTCGTGGAAACAGGCAGCGAGGTTCATCTCGGCATTATGCACGTCGGGACGGTTCTTCAGCAGTGCCATGGCTACGCCGGTAGAGAACTCGGTAGGCAGTGCCTGTGCCTCAAGCGTAGAGCGGGGAATCTCTTGGCCGGGCTGTCCGATGAGCAGTGACAAGGCATTCTCGGTGGCACGTATCTGGCGGCGCATGTCGTTGGCTTGTGTCTGGATGCTCAGATAGCCGGCCTCGGCACTCTGTACACCGGTGGAACGGACACGTCCCAACTGATGCTGCAGTTTCATCATCTCCCAAGTCTCCTTCGACATCTGGGCCATCTCTTCTACAATAGCCAGTTGGCGATCGAGCATGAGCAGTGTGTAGTAACTGTTGGCGATGCCGCTGATGACCTGTGCCCTGACAGCCATCTGATAGTCCTTATAGCCCAGCAGTTTCATCTGCGTGCTGCGTTTCTGCGACAGGATATTGCCGAAGAGGTCGAGCGTCCATGTTGCCGACACGGGAATAGAATAGGCCTTGGTGGTCTGCGAGGGGTCTGTGTGCACTGTCGTGATGCTGCCCATCGACTGGTTGGTGCCCAGCGTGATAGCCGGCAGGAAGGCGAGTTTCGATGCTTTGAGCATGGCCTCGTACATCTGTACCGTGAGGGCGGCATTCTGCAGGTTGGCGTTCTTGGCCAGTCCCTGTTCAATGAGGGCCTGCAACTGCGGGTCGGTGAATACCTGGCGCCAGGGCAGGTTGCCGAACGATGCGGTGTCCTGCACGGCCAGTGTGTCGCGGTTGGACCACACGTCGCGCACCAAGCCTTCGGCGTCTACCTCAGGCTGTTCATATTTATTATAGACACCGCAGCCGGTCAGCAGCATAACTGCAATGAGAAAATTAAAATATTTAAAAATCAAAAAATTGCTTTGCTTCATAATTTTTACACCTTTACATTTTTAAACTTTTAAAGTTCTCTATTTCTGCATCTCATACTCTACCGGCCGGTTGGCATACTGCTGCAACTCGGTGGTCACATCAGGATTCTCGTCATCGCCTTCGAACTTCATCGGGCGCATTCTCTCCTGCAGACTCTGGAACAGCACAAACAGGGCCGGCACTACAAAGAGTTGGCAGACCGTACCAATGAGCATACCGCCCACGGCAGCGGCACCCAGCGTCTGGTTACCGTTCTTGCCTACACCCGAGGCAAACATCATAGGCAGCAGACCGATGATCATAGCCAGTGAAGTCATCAGGATAGGACGTAGACGCGCAGCAGCACCCAGCACGGCAGCCCATGAGATGGCCATACCCGTCTGACGGCGTTCCAGAGCGAACTGCACAATCAGAATGGCATTCTTAGCCAGCAGACCGATCAGCATGATGAGCGAAATCTGCATATAGATATCGTTCGAGTGTCCGAACAACTGGGTGAAGAGAAAGGCACCGGCCAAGCCGAACGGAACGGAGAGCACCACGGACAGCGGCAGGATGTACGACTCGTACTGTGCCGACAGAATCAGATAGATAAAGATGAAGCACAGCATGAAGATGAGGGCGGTAGAGTTGCTCGAGGCAGCCTCAGAACGGGTCAGACCGCTATAGTCATAGGTGTAGCCGGTAGGCAGCATGGCATCGGCCACTTCCTGCACGGCCTTGATAGCCTCACCCGACGAATAGCCGTCGGCCACTGTTGCCGTGACGTTAATCGATGTAAAGAGGTTGAAGCGGTTGATGTTCGACGGACCATAGACACGCTCCATCTGGCAGAACTCCTTCACCGGCGACATGCCATTGGGAGTGCGGACATAGACACTATTGAGCGACTCCGGCGTCATACGTGTCTCCGGCGAACCCTGAATCATCACACGGTAGAGTTTGCCATAGGCGTTGAAGTTCGAAGCATACATACCGCCATAGTAACCTTGCAGCGTGGTCAGCACGGTGTTGGGCGAAATGCCGGCTTGCTTACACTTGGCCACGTCGACATGAATCATGTACTGCGGATAGGCAGGGTTGTACGAGGTCATAGCCATCTGAATCTCAGGACGCTTGTTCAGTTCTGCCAGATAGTCCTTGGTCACCTGGAAGAAGCGGTCGAGCGAACCACCGGTACGGTCCTGCATCACCAGCGAGATACCACTATTGGCCGAGAAGCCGGGAATCATTGGCGGTGCAAAAGCCAGTATCTGGGCATCCTTGATGTGGGCCGTCTTCAGATAGATCTGGGCCAGCACGCCCGTCGACTCATAGGGGTTGAGGAAGAAGCGGTAGATACCGTCGCCCTCCCACAGGCCGCTGATTTTCCACCACAGGCCTTTCTGACGTTCGGAGAAGGGCTTCAACTTGATGATGAAGGTGGCCTGGTCGGAACCGGCACCGGCAATGAAGTTGTAACCCTGAATCTGCTCACGGCTCATGATGGCAGGGTCGGCACCCAGAATGGAGTCCACCTGGCTGATGACCTGTTTGGTACGGGCCACAGATGTGGCTGGCGGCATAGAGATGGTACAGAAGATGGTGCCGGTATCCTCGTCAGGCACCAGACCGGTCTTCGTGGTGTTCATCGTGACCACCAGACCTCCGATACCGACCAGCACGGCCAGCATGATGACAATTGGCTTGCGCACCGTCCACTCAATACCTTTCTTATATTTACCGAGAATCTTGTCGTAGGCCGTATTGAAGGCCGTATGGAAGCGGTCGATGCGCGACATCTTCACGGCGTGGCCGTTCTTGTCGTGCGGTTTCAGGAAGATGGCACAGAGGGCCGGCGACAGCGTCAAGGCATTCAGGGCCGAGATGAAGATAGCCGTGGCCATGGTCACACCGAACTCACGATAGAACGTACCTGATGTGCCACCCATGAACGACACGGGGATGAACACCGAAGCCATCACCAGCGTGATAGAGATGATAGCACCCGAGATCTCGTTCATGGCATCGATAGATGCCGTCAGCGTCGACTTATAGCCCTGGTCCAACTTGGCGTGAACGGCTTCGACCACCACGATGGCATCATCGACCACGATGGCGATGGCCAGCAGCAGGGCCGACAGCACCAGCAGGTTGATGGAGAAGCCGAAGAGTTCGAGGAAGAAGAACGTACCGATCAGTGACACCGGCACAGCAATCAGCGGGATGAGCGTCGAGCGCCAGTCCTGCAGGAACACGTAGATGACGATGAACACCAGGATGAGGGTGAAGATCAGGGTGAAGATCACCTCCTCGATAGAAGCATAGAGGAACTCCGTGACATCGTAGTTGATCTTATAGAACATGCCCGGCGGGAACAGTTTGGCCTGCGACTCCAGTTCGGCCTTCACCTGCTTGGCTATTTCGTTGGCGTTAGAACCGGCAATCTGCTG
>DETM01000003.1:43187-51540 GCA_002361655.1 Prevotella sp. UBA3288
CCATCACCGAGGGGATGTTGTTGTTTTTCATCGACACGGTGTATTGCTGACCGCCCAGTTCGATGCGGGCCACGTCCTTCAGTTTCAGGGTCGAGCCGTCGGCATTGCTCTGCACGATGATGTTGCCAAACTCTTCGGCTGTCTTCAGACGGCCGGTGTAGCGCATGGCATATTCGTAGGCCACATCAGCCTGTTCGCCAAAGGTACCCGGTGCTGCCTCGATGTTCTGCTCGGCCAGCAGACCGCTGATGTCTGAAGGCATCAGACCATACTGTTTCATCACGTCGGGCTTCAGCCAGATACGCATAGAGTAGGTCTTCAGACCGGGGCTCTGCACGTCGCCCACACCCTCGATACGCTTGATGGCAGGGATGATGTTGATATTGCTGTAGTTGGTCAGGAACTCGTCGTCGTAGCGACCGTCGGAGGTCAGCGAGAACATCAGCACCTGCGAGGTCTGACGCTTCATCACCGTCACGCCGATGCGGGTCACCTCGGCCGGCAGCAAAGCCTGAGCCTGCGACACACGGTTCTGCACGTTGACGGCACACATATCGGCATTCATGCCCTGGCGGAACAGGATGCTCAACTGTGCCGAGCCGGTAGAAGCCGTAGAGGTGATATAGTCCATACCCTCCACACCGTTGATACTTTCCTCAAGCGGCGTGATGACGGAGTTCTTCACCGTCTCGGCATCAGCACCGGGGTAACTGGTGTACACCACCACCGTAGGCGGTGCAATATCCGGATACTGCTCAATAGGCAGTGTGGCTAGTCCAATGATACCCAGCAGCACGAGGACGATGGAGATTACCGTCGACAGCACCGGGCGTTTGATAAAGGTTGTAAATGTCATGTTAATTTACGATTTAACAATTTACGATTTACTATATGATTCGTACAATTGGCGATTTACTTTTTCATCGCATTCACGATGTCGCCGGCGGTCATCGAACGAGCCTGCTCGTCGATTTTCTCTTGATAACGCTGAGGCGTGATGGGCACAATCTCCATCTGGTCGCTCAACTTGGTGATGCCGTTGGTTACATATTTGTCGCCCACCTTCAGACCACCGGTCACGATATAGTTGTTGCCGTCATGTTGCGGGTCGACAGTAATCTCGGTGTAGGCCACACGGTTGCTGTCGGTCAGCAGATAGACGAACTTCTTGTTCTGCACCTCCATCACCACCGACTGCGGGATGACGATGGCCTCGCTGGCCGAACGCGGAATGATGATGGCACCCGAGCCGCCACTCTTCAGCAGATGCTCAGGATTGGGGAAGTGAGCCTTCAGTTGAACGGAACCGGTAGCCTGGTCGATGACACCGCTGATGGCCACCACCTTACCGTCGTGCCCATAGATGGTGCCGTCGGCCAACTGGAGTTTCACCGGCGGGAAGGCATCGATGGCACCACGCAGGCCATTCTCACCCTTGGCGAGTGTCAGCATGTCTTTCTCTGTCAGCGAGAAGTAGATTTCCATCTGGCTGATGTCGGCCACGTGGGTCAGCACGTTCGAGGCGCTCACCAGAGCACCCTTCTTGAAAGGCAGTGTGCCCACGACGCCTTTGGCCGGGCTCTTCACATAACAGAAACTCAGGGCTTCCTTAGCCGATGCCAAAGCAGCCTGGGCCTGTGCCAACTGGGCTTGCGCACTCAGGTATGTGTTTTCTGCGGTTTGCAACTCATAGTCGCCTACAACCTTGTTCTCGTGCAACTGCTTCGAGTTCTCGAAAGTCAGTTTGGCCGTGTTCACCTGGCTCTGTGCCGTATTCACGGCAGCCTGGGCCTGGCGCACTTGAGCCTGATACGTCTCGTTGTCAATCACAAACAGCAACTGTCCGGCACTCACGGCCTGTCCTTCTGTCACACAGATCTGTGTCAGGAAACCAGAAGTCTTCGGACGGATCTCCACATCCTGAATACCGTTGATGGTAGCAGGATACGAAGACTGCAGGTCAGCACTCTGTGCGGTCACCGTCTCTACGGGATATTCGTTGTCGCCAAAGTTGGGACGACCGCCACCACCGCCGCCACAAGCCATCAGCATGGCAGCAGCACCTGCAACCAATAACACTCTTCTCATTTTCATACCTATTTATTTATTGTTACCTATTTATTGTATATAATTATCCTTGTTTTGAAAACTCTGTCATTCGACTTCGGTTTTCGAGGTGCAAAGTTACAAAAAAGAAGCGTAACAATCACCACTTACGCTTCTTTTTTATACTTAATTAGCAAAATTGCAGAGCCCCATGGCACGTGCTTTCTCCATAAGCAACTGCATGAGCGCCTCCCGCTCGTTCTCCACACGGTTGTCCAGCACGGCATCCTTGAGGTACTGCTTCAGCAGGCCCACCTCGCGAGAAGGCTTCAGATGGAAGAGTGTCATGATCTCGTTGCCGTCGATGACGGGCTGCAACAGCCGTTTGTAGTCCTTTTCCTTCAGGTCGGCCAGTTTCTCGCGCACCATCCGGAAGTTCTCGAGAAAAATCTTCTTGCGTACCTCATTCTTCGAAGTGATGTCGGCCTCGCAGAGTGTCATCAGGTCGTCGATGTCGTCGCCGGCATCGTTGAGCAGTCGTCGCACGGCACTGTCGGTGACCTCGCTGTCGGCGATGACCTGTGGCCGCATGTGCAGGTCGACGAGTTTCTGCACATATTTCATCTCAGCACCCATGGGCAGTTTGAGGCGACGGAAGATCTCGGGCACCATCTTCGCCCCCACATAGTTGTGGTTATGGAAAGTCCAGCCCACGGCCGGATCCCATCGCTTGGTCTTCGTCTTGCCGATGTCATGGAGCAGGGCAGCCCAGCGGAGCCACAATTGAGAATCGGGACCCATTCTGTTTCCAACATTCTCCAACACTTCGAGCGTATGATAGAAGTTGTTCTTATGGGCCCTGCCGTTGCGCTGTTCCACAATGTCGAGGGCGGCCAGTTCGGGCAGTATGATGTTGAGCAGGCCGCAGCGCTGCAGGTCGACAAAGCCCTTGCTGGGATGATCAGACATGATGATCTTGTTGAGTTCCACCTCAATGCGCTCACCGCTGACAATCTTAATGCGGTCGGCCATGCGTTCCAAGGCGACGAAGGTCTCGTCCTCGATGGTGAAGTTCAGTTGGGTGGCAAAACGGATGCAGCGCATCATCCGCAGCGGGTCGTCGCTGAAGGTGACGCCCGGTTCGAGCGGAGTGGCAATGATGCCGTCCTCCAGGTCGGCCAAGCCGTTGAAGGGGTCAACCAGTTCGCCGAAGCGGTCGTGGTTCAGGCAGATGGCCATCGCATTGATGGTGAAGTCGCGACGGTTCTGGTCGTCCTCCAGGGTGCCGTCTTCCACCACCGGCTTTCGCGAGTCGTGGCTATAACTCTCACGGCGGGCACCTACGAACTCCACTTCGAGTGTGGCCTCTTTTCCATCCCCCGAGGGGGCCACCACCTTCACCTGGGCCGTTCCGAAGTTCTTGAACACAGACAGGTGAGCCCGCTTGCCCAGCATCCGTTTCAGTTCCTTGGCGACGGCAATGCCGCTACCTACGACCACCACGTCGATGTCGTTGCTGGGGCGTTCGAGGAAGATGTCACGCACATATCCCCCCACCACATAGCATTCCACGCCCAGTCGGTCGGCGGCTTCGCTAATCTGGTGAAAGATGTCTTGGTCGAGAATCTCTGCCAATGCTTCGTCGGAATATAACTTCATCTGATACCTTGCTTTTTTACTGTTTGGCTTGCAAAGATACAAAATAAAATAAGATTTCTTTGCTTGAATTTAAATTTTTTAGTAACTTTGCAACCAAATAATAACTTATTAAAGCAAAATTATGAAAAGATTTTACCTAGTCACCATGATGGCCCTAGCCTGTATGGCTGCCAGCGCAAGTCATGTATGGGACAACATGGAGCCCATGAAACTGGAGGTTCCCGAGATGAAACCGGAGTTGGTGCAAGTCATCCATCAACCCCTCGACTACGACCTGATGAAGGACGCGCCGGAACCCGAGCCCAAGATGGACTTCGACTTCTTCAAGCAGAAGACCAACCCCGACGTGAAACCGTATAAGGTGATGGACGACCTGACCTTTGTGGGCATCCCCGTCTTTGCTGCCGGTTGGGCTATCAAGGGCGACAAGGCGATGTTCCGTGTGAACGACGAGAACAACAGGCATAAGAACACCCAGTTGCTGACCGACTTCAAGACCGGTATCGACGACTATACCCAGTATTTCGGTCCGGCCCTGACCCTCGGTCTGAAGTTAGGCGGCTATGAAGGCCGCAGCGACTGGCCCCGTTTCCTGGCCAGTGCAGCCATGTCGTATGGCATCATGGCCGGTCTGGTCAATGGCATCAAATACACAGCCAAGGAGATGCGCCCCGACGGTTCGACGGCCAACTCCTGGCCCTCCGGCCATACGGCCACCTCGTTCGTGGGTGCCACCATCCTGCACAAGGAGTATGGTCTGACCCGCTCGCCCTGGTTCTCTGTTGCCGGCTATGGCGTGGCAACGGCCACCGGTGTGATGCGTGTGCTGAACAACCGCCACTGGGTGAGCGACGTGCTGTCGGGTGCCGGTATCGGTATCATGTCGACAGAGTTGGCCTACGCCCTGAGCGACGTCATCTTCAAGGAGAAGGGCTTGCTGCGCAACGACCTGGAAGGCAATCCCGACAACCCCTCGTTCTTTGCTATCTCGATGGGCTTGGGCCTGGGCGGCAAGGATATCGACTTCACGGTCGACGACCTCAGGGACAAGGAGTTGTTTGATATGGCAGGCATCACCCAACAGTTCGAAGGCGACGACGAAAATGGTGTCGACATCAAGTTCCGTGCTGCCACGGTGGTGGATGCCGAGGGTGCTTACTTCTTTAATAAATATGTTGGTGTCGGTGGCCGTCTGCGTGTCAGGGCTATGTCGGCCAAGACCTTCGGCCAGTTCGCCGACATCGCCGACGAAAACAAGAACGCCGATTTCGAACTGCTCAACGGCTTCTATCAAGACATGGGCATGCCCGACTTTATGAATCAGTCGAAGGCCGGTGGCGATTTCGTTACCGACATGTACGGCCTCGTTGTCAGCGACCACCTGACCGAGTTTACACCCAGTGCCGGCCTCTACTTCAACATCCCGCTGAGCAGCCGTTTCGCCATCGGCACCAAGTTTCTCGTAGGCCGTTCCATCATGCAGGAACTGGAAATCGACGGCCATGCCGAAGGTAACGTGAAGAACATCAACTACCGAATGACCATCGAGAACGGAGAAATCACCGAAGGCACCGCATCCTATCCTTTCAGCACAGGCGAAAAGTATTCCACCGACTGGGACTATCTGACGCTGGGTGCCAAGAATGCCACCTCACTCGGTACGGGCATCTCACTGACCTATCGCTACAAGTCGAACTTCTCGTGGAAGGTCTTCCTCGACTACGATATGAGCAAGAAGAAATACACGATGACCTACAATCCGCTGGCCTATATGAGAGCCGGACTCACACCGACAGCCTACGAGGTGATGCCACTCATCTACTACGATGGAAACCAGAGTTATGCTCCGCTGCTCGACTCCGTGGTGTTCGAGAAGACCAAGCGCATGAACTACTTCACCTTGGGAGCATCGTTCGCCATCAATTTCTAAGCGATGAACAGACTACACCTTATTATATATATAGGGACAATTGTTGCCACCCTGCTCACGGCAGGCTGTGGCAACAATTCGCGTAGAGCCGAGATTGAACAGCGCAAGGCCGCCCTCAGGCACCATCAGGACTCATCGCTGCTCGCAGCCCAGCAGGAACTGGCCCGTGTCGACTCGGCACTCGAGGCCGTCAAGGCCGAATACGAGCAAAAGAAAGCCGAGGTCGAACGCCACAGGGCCGCACTGACCGCCACGGCCGAAGAACTGACGGCACTGACCATGCTCGGTCTGCGCCGTGACTCGCTGAAGGCACAGTGGCAGTTGCTGGGAGCCAAAATCAGGTATATCCGTCAGAAACAAAGTGAGAACGAAGCGGGCGTTTAGCACATTTAACCCCCTTTAACTCCCTTTAACCCCCGTTGCTCCCTTTCTCTGCTCAAAAAGTCGTAACTTTGCAGCCGATTATGGACAGATTCGAAATAACCAACGCTCAGTTTGAGGCTGCCATAGCCGAATGTCGCGACATCTTCAGCAAGAAACTGCACGACTATAGGGCATCGTGGCGCATCCTGCGTCCGTCATCGCTCACCGACCAACTCTTTATCAAGGCCAAGCGTATACGCTCACTTGAAATCAAGAAGCAGTCGCTGGTGGGCGAAGGTATCAGGCCCGAGTTTATAGCCCTCATCAACTACGGCATCGTGGGACTGATACAACTGGAGAAAGGATTTGCCGACACTGTCGACATCAGCAACGACGAGGCCATGGCTCTCTACGACCACTATGCCAACGAGGCCCTGGCACTGATGAAGCGCAAAAACCACGACTACGACGAAGCGTGGCGGGGGATGCGCGTCAGCAGTTACACCGACTTGGTCCTCACCAAGATTGAGCGTATCAAGGAAATAGAAAATCTCAGCGGAGAGACCCTCGTCAGCGAGGGCATCGATGCCAACTATATGGACATCATCAACTATGCGGTCTTCGGACTGATAAAGTTGAAAGATTGAAAAGTTGAAAGAGTAAAGTGTTGAAAGTCATCGTCAACATCTGCCGCCTGTTGCTGGCCGTGGTCTTCATCCTCTCCGGATTCGTCAAGGCCGTCGACCCCAAAGGCACGCTGTATAAGATAGAGGACTATCTGCAGGCGTGGCACCTCGATGCCATACCCGACGTGGTGGCATTGGCACTGTCGGTAGCCCTGTCGGCGGCAGAGTTCAGCATCGGCATCTTCCTGCTGTTCGCCATCCGCCGCCGGCTGTCGTCGCGACTGGCCCTCATCCTGCTCACCGTGATGACACCGCTCACGCTCTGGCTGGCCCTGGCCAACCCCATCAGCGACTGCGGCTGCTTCGGCGACGCACTGGTGCTCACCAACTGGCAGACATTCTGGAAGAATGTGGTGCTCCTCTCGGCAGCCCTCATCATTGTCTGGCGACCACTGCTGATGGTGCGTTTCATCAGCAGATCCAACCAGTGGATCGTGGTAAACTACACCGTACTGTTCATCCTGGCCATCGCCGGATGGAGCCTCTACGACCGGCCGCAGTTCGACTTCCGTCCCTACCACATCGGGACGAATCTGCGCGATGCCTGGCAGCGCACCATGGAGGGTGAAGACCTGCCCTATGCCGAGTTCTTCCTCAGCAGGGCCGACACCGGCGACGACATCACCGAACAGGTGCTCAACGACCGGGGCTACACCTTCCTGCTCGTGTCGCCACATCTCGAACAGGCCGACGACTCGCAACTGGACCGCATCAACCAGTTGTACGAGTATGCCCAGGACAACGGCTATCCCTTCTATGGCATGACGGCCAGCGGCCAACAGGCCATCAGCCACTGGCGCGACATGACGGGCGCCGAATACCCGTTCTGCCAGACCGACGACATCACGCTGAAGACCATCATCCGCAGCAATCCGGGCGTGCTGCTGCTGAACGATGGCGTCATCGTGCGGAAGTGGAGCCACAACCTGCTGCCCGACGAACAAGACCTTAAGGCACCGCTGGAGCAAACAGAACTGGGCCGACTGCCCGACGACTCGGTGATGCGCCGCATCGTGATGCTGCTGCTCTGGTTCGTGCTGCCGCTGACGCTGCTCACCATCGCCGACCGCCTGTGGGCCTGGACCCGGTGGCTGCGGTCGAAAGAGAATACTCAGAAAGAACAAAATAACAACCCTAATTTAAACATAAAGAAAGAAATGAGAAAGAAAATTGTTGCAGGAAACTGGAAGATGAACATGAATCTCCAGGATGGTATCGCCCTCGCTAAGGAGTTGAACGAGACACTGAAGGCCGAGAAGCCCAACTGCGGTGTGGTCATCTGCACACCGTTTATCCATCTGGCCAGCATCGCCCAGTTCCTCGATCAGTCGGTCATCGGTCTGGGAGCAGAAAACTGCGCCGACAAGGAGAAGGGCGCTTTCACCGGTGAGGTGAGTGCCGAGATGGTGAAGTCTACCGGTGCACAGTATGTCATCCTGGGCCACTCGGAGCGTCGCGAATACTACAAGGAGACACCCGAGATCCTGAAGGAGAAGGTGCTGCTCGCACAGAAGCAGGGCCTGAAGGTCATCTTCTGCATCGGCGAGAGCCTGGCAGAGCGTGAGGCCGGCAAGCAGAACGCGGTAGTGAAGGCCGAACTCGAGGGCTCGGTGTTCAACCTCAGCGAGGAGGACTTCCGTAAGATTGTCATCGCCTACGAGCCCATCTG
>DETM01000047.1:0-11959 GCA_002361655.1 Prevotella sp. UBA3288
CACAGAACGACTGTCCGTTATCTGTATTTCCTTAATTGCCGCCACAATGGACGGCGGAAACGACGGTTCGTTTCTTTACCCAAGCACTACCTTATTATATATATATTATATACAACAGGCAGCACTCGCTTCTTGTACTACTTCTATCTGTCTATGTAAATCTTTCAAAGAACTCTCTCTTGTGTCGCCGACGCCCGTTTCGGAGCGAAAGCGGGTGCAAAGGTACGACTTTTTTCCGAACTACCAAAACTTTTTCGAAGTTTTTTTCGTTTAGCCCATTTTTTTTGAATAATTTGGCCCGAATCAATGCATTAACAGCCTTACACCTTATTATATATATAAGGCCAACAGCACTTGTTCTTTCTTTTTTGTATCTTCTAGAAAGCGCTGGTATCTTTCGCTCTCGGGGTGAAACGGCCGATGGGCCAATGCCTCCTTGATAGGGCGCCATTCTGCGAGAAACTTCTTGGCACGGTCGCTGAAGCAACAATCAACCAACTGTTGCCAAATGTATTCCACCGCCTGGGATGAAGGATGGAGCATGTCCGGCTGATAGAAACGGTAGTCGCGCAGTTCGTCAAGTACAATCTCGTATGCTGGGAAATACGATACAAAGTCATATTTTCTAGTCATCCGATCAACAGCCAACAGCAGGACGGCTTTTGACAACTGACTGCCGTGAAACCCATACTTAGCATAGCGGATGGGGCTGACGGTCAAGACTATCTGCACGTCCTGCCGACGCTTTCTCAAGCATTCAACGACCAGCGAAAGCGCATCGACACATTGTTCTACAGACAGGTCCTCCTCCAGGAAGAGACTTTGAGGCCGTTTTTGGCAATTATCGACAATCTCGCCAGTCTCCTTGAGCCTGTAGACATGGTTGGTACCCAAAGTCAAGAATACAATGCGAGGAACATCGTTGTATTTCTGAATGGTATGAAGGATGGAAACAGGGTTATACACGACCCCATCAGGATTGACAACTACCGGAAAGTGCTCCTCCTCGAAACGTCGGCCAATGCTGTCAGCAAAGCACGAACCGACGAAAAGGATTGATTCAAGCGGTTCAATCCAAAAATTCATTTTCCGTAAAGTCACGACCGTTCTGAACTCCATATTTCAACTCCTACTGATTTGCAACCCCGTCTGTGACAGGTTCATCTCCACAAACCTAGCATTCACATTAGGACGGTGCTCCGCCAAGATGTGCCGGATACGCACCGCAGCCTCCGCATCTTTGGCTACCATATAGAGATAGCCACCGCCGCCGGCACCCGGTAACTTATAGCCCAAGCATAAGTCGTCGACCAGTTCCGTCAAATGTTGCACCGTTTCCGGGTTCGTACCGCTATCCAGCATCTGGTTCTGCTCCCATGTGGTGCGCACCATACGTCCCATCAGCGTTAAGTCCTGTCGCAGAATGGCATCATACATCTCCAAAGCATGCTCTTTCATCTGTCGCAACAGCAGCATCTGATCACGATTATTTAAAAACATCCTACGCACAATTTCTGCCAATATCTGCTTGGCAGTTCGAGTGATACCAGTGTAATAAAGGAGATGACAAGCCTTATACTCTGGTTGCGTATAAACATCTATCGGAAGCCATCTGACCAAAGGAGCCTGCTCGAATCCGCTGGTTGTCTGCAGCAGTTTGACACCACCCAGCACCCCACCGAACTGATCCTGCCATCCGCCGCCAGTGGTCAGCAGTTGCTCCAGCACCAGTGTCCGGCGTCCAATCTCGTTTTTATCCCATGCCAGCGAACAGAAATCGCTGACGCCACCCAATACCGTTGATGCGAGAATAGAACTGGTACCCAGCCCGCTACCAGCAGGGATAGCCGAGAGAAGCGTCAACTCGATGCCGCATCCGAAGGTCTCTAACTGCTGTTTAAGTGATTCGTAGCGGTCGGCAGAGAACCTAGGTACAAAGCCTGCCAGGGCTAATGCTGCCTTGGGAATGGAAAATGGCGAACCCACCTTGTCAAACTGCGCCAGTTCTTCATATGTCTCAACAACCTCCGTGGCCCCCAAGTCGATACTCCTAAGGATAATTTTTGGCTCACAGCATGGCTTGATATAAACCTGCAACGGTGGCTGCCCATTCAGTTCGATGGCAATGTTGACCACGTTTCCTCCTTCAAGCAGGCAATAAGGCGGTGTGTCCGTCCAACCGCCTGCAATGTCGATGCGCGCCGGACTTCTCGACCACACAATCTGATCCTGATAGACAGCGCATCGTGGCTGTTGCGGTTGTGCCAGCAACTGTTCCGTCAGTCCCTGGCGTAAGAGTCCGAAAGCCTTGTCGCCATCGCCACGGAACATTGCATCATGAATGCGTATCATCAGCGGAGCCTCTTCAGCCAAAGGTACCGGCATCGGTATATGATAACTCTTAAAATGCCGGGCAGCATCGTCCAGATCAAGTTGATAAAAGACACTGTGTTCCCAGTTACGAGCCAATGCCGGCCAGTTCTGACGACGGAAAGCCTCACGCTGGCTGAACAACCTGTTTAGATTGGCTTGTGCAGAAATTTCTTCTGCACTAAGCATGGTGCACGAAACCGGTACCTGACCGGTAGTGAGGTAAGCCTCCAATTCATCTGCGGCGAGAACAGGGAACTGTTTCTGTTGCTGTTTTGCCCCATCAAAGCGGTCATTCATCATATAGGTGCGAACCACATATTCCTTCTGCCCTATAGGAACGATGTCCACACACTGGCCGGGAGAAAGCGAGACGGCCCAGTCGTTTTCAGGCACTCCGGTCACCACATGGCTATGAGTCAGTGACCATTGACGGCCTATACAACTATTCTCTATCCATATATCCGTATTTTCAGAACTGAATGCAATATGCGTCTTAGCATTCTGCACAAATATCGAAGGATGAGGTTTGCGGTCGTGATGCATAATCAGGCGCTGGTCGCTCACCACATTCTGCAACCTCACTGTCGATGAAATCATCTCACCTGATGTTCCGAAATGATAGAATTCGCCCCCCGGCAGCGGCACCACAGTCACACTCAGTTGACGCAGTTCCGGGTCGTCAAGCACCGGATGCGTTCCCAGTGACCGACCGAAGTCCGAATACAAATCGTAGTATTTAAATTGAGAATCAAGAATAGAGAATGGAGAATTAGGCTGCGCATCGCATCCTTTATTCTCGGTACATCGTGACATCAGCAACTTCACGGCACGGTCGCTGAGCAGCCACACACCGATGTCCGTCAGATAGTAGTGCTGCTTCTGCAACTCATTCAGTTGCTCAACGCTTGGTTTCTGAAGCATTTGCTTCAAGACCTGCGGCGTACGGCGGTCGGACACGAACACGCCATGATTCTTGGCCACATCAGCATCCAGCCATAGGCCATAGCACACCACGTCAGCCTGCGGAACGGGACCCAATGGCTGTGTGGCCCTGACGAGCACATCACCACTGACCACCATCGTATGGATGCCATCCGGTGCCATTTGCAGCATGTGCTCATAGAGCGGTAACTGTAGCGACAACAGATCTTGCGACAGGCGCTGCCCCCTCTCCCACCGGAACACCGGTACAGGTGTCAGAATCTTCCCTGACGGTGCATAAGCCGGCAAGCGACGACTCTGCCCACCGGCATGAATCAGAATGCGTTTCTCTTGCAACAGCCACTCATCGAACGAAGCCGTTGTCTTCTCATTCATATAAGCCTGCTTCAACAGCCATGCTGTGCCTCCGCCACTACCTATCCGGTGACCATCGGGGTCACACGTACAAAAGTACTCTTGGACCGGCAAGCCCGTAATTTGATGAAAGACCGTAAGCCCTGCATCGTTGACATGCACCAGATTGGGGGGCAAAGATAGTAGTTTTTTCATGTAGCAACTCTTTTCTGACTGCAAAGATAACAAAAAAAACAGACGAAAGTGCATTCGTTCAAAAAAAATATTGTATATTTGCGGCAAAATTAGCAAAAACCTGAAAACATGCAATTCAAAATCCTAACCAAAGACGGGGTTAATTACCTGATACCCTTTATTCTCATAACATCATGTTTTGCACTATGGGGCTTCGCCAACGACATGACCGGCCCTATCGTTAAAGCCTTCTCCAAGATCTTCCGTATGAGCGTCACCGAGGGTGCCCTCGTCCAGGTGGCTTTCTACCTGGGCTATTTCGCCATGGCCTTCCCTGCGGCGAAGTTTATTCAGCGCTATTCTTTCAAAGCAGGTGTGATGGTGGGACTTTCACTCTTCGCCATCGGCTCTTTCCTATTCTTTCCTGCCAAGATATTAGGCTACTACTATCCCTTCCTACTGGCTTACTTCATTCTAACCTGCGGCCTGTCGTTTCTGGAGACCAGTTGTAACCCCTACATCTACTGTATGGGCAGCGAGGAAACAGGCACCCGCCGGCTGAACCTGGCACAAGCCTTCAATCCCATCGGTGCCTTGATGGGCATGTATGTCGCCATGCAGTTTGTTCAGGCCAGAATGAGCGGCATGAGCACAACACAGCGTATGAGTCTGCCTGCCCCACAGTTTAACACACTGAAAGACAACGACTTGGAAGTCCTCATCGGTCCCTATTTGGGTCTTGGTATCTTCTGCCTGCTACTGCTCATCCTCATTTTCTTCCGCAAGATGCCCAAAGCAGCCGAGGCAAGCACCAACAAGCCCCTGAAGGTTGCGTTGTCCGAACTTTTCCATATCAAGAACTATCGTGAGGGAGTTCTAACCCAGTTTTTCTACGTCGGTGCCCAAGTGTCCTGCTGGACCTTTATCATACAATACGGTACGCGAGTGTTCATGGATGAAGGCATGGACGAGAAAGCCGCCGAGATACTCTCACAGAAATACAATATCGCGGCCATGATCTTTTTCACTGTCAGCCGTTTCATCTGCACCTGGTTTCTGAAATACATCTCCCCTAGTCGTCTGCTGTCAATTCTCGGCATCATGGCCGCCTGTTTCGTAATGGGTGCCATCCTATTCACCGACCGCAACGGCATTTACTGTTTCGTGGCAGTTTCAGCCTGCATGTCACTGATGTTCCCAACCATCTACGGCATCGCCCTTCGCGGTGTGGGTGACAACGTGAAATTTGCCAGTGCCGGACTCATCATGGCCATTCTGGGCGGATCCGTCTTTCCTCCCCTTCAGGCCCTTGTCATCGACTCCGGCATTCAGGTTTTCGGGCTATCATCCTGCAATCTGTCGTTCGTCATCCCTTTCATCTGCTTCCTCGTCATCATCATCTACGGCCATCGTTCCTATGTGCGCCACTACCTGCTGAAGCCAGTCGACAAGGACTACGTCTAACAAAAAAATGACAGATACGAGACAATACTAACTGCCATCCGCCACTAAGACAACGATGTGCTTAGTAACGGATGACAGAACTGTAAAATGAGCAATAGGCCTAATATGACAGGATGAAAACCAGGAAAAGAAGGGTTTACCGTTAGGCATCCTGTTCCTGGAAGTCGAGGTCGGCCTCGACAACAAAGTGCACCTCGTTGGTATCAAGAGCAGGCTGTCCTTCTTCTTTAGCCCTTCGGCAAAGGTAGTCGGCCACTTGATCCATATCTATATCGACCTCATCGTCGTCGGATTCCAAGATGCCGCTCTCAAAGAAATAGTCGGCGATGGCATCAAGCATCCACTTCAACTGCCCATCCGAATAGCGATCCTTAAGGTCGCTGGGCAGTTGCTCACGTATAAAACGAATCTCCCTACGGGTCTCTTCCTCATCTTTGAGGAACTCTTCATCAAGGCTGGCCATGATTACAGCAGGGCTTCAAATTTCTCTTCAAACTTCTGCTTCGACTGGGCTCCGACGAGTTTATCGACCACCTCACCATCCTTGAAGAAGAGGATTGTGGGGATGTTGCGGATGCTATACTCCACAGCCAGTTCCTCAGCCTCTTCGATATCGCACTTGCCGACGACAATCTTGCCGTCGTACTTCTCTGCCAGTTCAGAGATGATAGGGCCCACCATACGACAAGGGCCGCACCATGTTGCCCAGAAATCAACCACCAATGGCAGAGCGCCATTCTTCAGACTCTCAAAGTTCTCACTTGTTACTTGTACTTCCATAATCTTAATTTACAATTTAACTATTTATTATCTATCTATATTTTGTTCTATTTAACTACCTGCAAAAGGCGTGCCATTATTAATTGATCTTATAGTCGATGGATGGATGTTGCTCTATGAAATCGATTAAGGAATGGCGCACGTCGACCAATTTCTCCTTGGCCCTCATCAACACATGATGCTTGCCTGCAGAATCGCGCAACTGGAAGAATAGTTTGGTCTTGCCCGGACTTTCGTCTATCAATTCGCCCAATTCTGCCACAATCTGGTCATCGAGCAAGTCAGTATTCAGCGATATAGTGATACGGTCGATAGCCTTGTCTTTCACCGTCTGCAGATATTCCACATTACTCACATTGAAACTCAACCGATCGCTATTCTGAAAACGGGCCCTGACCTGACCGGAGACATAGACCGATGCCCCCTCGGTGAACATGCCATTCAGCCGTCCCCAGTCCTCGCCAAACATGCCCAGTTCGCCGGAACCTTCATAATCTTCAATCGTCACAAAGCCGTAAGGCTGTCCTCGCTTGTCGAATCGGGTCCGGATAGCCGTCACGATACCTGCCAAGACGACAGTTTCCCGATCCTTCAGGGCACTCAAGTCTGCCAGGTCGGCACATTTAGTATTACAGAGATTGTCGAGCACAATACGGAACTCGTCGAGAGGATGGGCCGAGAGATAGATACCTACCAGGTCGCGCTCTTTGTTGAGCCGCTCGATGTCACTCCATCGGATGTCAGTCTTGGGGACAGGTGGCGTGGCTATTTCTACATCATCGAAGCCTCCGAAGAGCGACGTTGTGGCCTGTTGCTTTGCCGTCTGGTAGTTCTGTCCATAACGCACCAACGTATCGAGAAAGACTTCGCCCTTGCTGTTTTCTGCGAAGAAAGCCTCCCGTCGGATGCCAAAAGAGTCGAACCCGCCGCTGAGTGCCAACGACTCGAAAGCCTTGCGGTTGACATTGGCAAAGGGGATACGTTGTGCGAAATCGAAGATGCTCTTATAGGGGCCGTTCTTAGTACGCTCGTCGATGATAGCCTGAGCAGCAGCATCACCAAGCCCTTTGATAGCTGCCAACCCGAAGCGAATCTCGCCTTTCTGGTTCACGCCAAACTTCTGATACGACTCGTTGACATCGGGTCCCAGCGTAGCGATGCCCATTTGCTTGCACTCGTCCATCAACTTGGTGATTTCCGTGATCTGGTCACGACGGCGGCTCATGATAGCCGCCATGAACTCGGCGGGGTAGTTGGCCTTGAGAAAGGCTGTCTGATATGCCACCCACGAATAGCAGGCAGCATGCGACTTATTGAATGCATAACTGGCAAACTTCTCCCAGTCGGCCCAGATCTTCTCCAACACCGCCGGGTCATGGCCGTTCTTCTTGCCACCCTCAATAAACTTCGGTTTCATAGCGTCGACGATATCCTTTTTCTTCTTACCCATCGCCTTTCGCAGGGCATCGCTCTCACCGCGGGTAAAGTCGGCCAACTGACGTGACAACAACATCACCTGCTCTTGATAGACGGTGATGCCGTAAGTGTCTTTCAGATATTTCTCCATGCAGGGGATGTCGTACTTAATCTCCTCACGTCCGTTCTTTCGAGCAATAAACGAGGGTATGTAGTCCATAGGTCCCGGTCGGTAGAGGGCGTTCATAGCGATGAGGTCCTCAAAGACCGTGGGGTGCAGTTCACGCAAGTATTTCTGCATACCGCTCGACTCAAACTGGAAAGTGCCTATGGTGCGTCCCTGCTGATATAGTTCGTAGGTCTTCGGGTCGTCAATAGGGATATGGTCAAGATCGACATCGATACCTCGTGTTAACTTGATGTTGGCACAGGCCTCCTTCAACTCCGAGAGAGTCTTCAGACCCAAGAAATCCATCTTGATCAGTCCCGTCGACTCAATAACGTGACCATCGTACTGCGTACAGTTGGTCTTAGTGTCCTTGAAGTCAGGATCGTCGGCCGTCGACACCGGCACCCAATTGCTGATAGGGTCGCGGCAGATAATAAATCCACAAGCATGGATACCGGTTCCGCGCACCGTTCCCTCCAACATCTTGGCATATTTGATGGTGTTGCGCAGAGCGGGGTCGTTGGAAGCCTCAGCCTCCTGCAGTTCACGGGTACACTTAATAGCGTTGGGCAGATTCATCTTCAGGTCGTCGCCCGTCTGTGGGTCTTTCAACCGGTCGGGGATTGCTTTACAGAGTGCATTCGACACAGGGATTGGCACTTTCTCGACACGGGCCACATCCTTGATAGAGTTTTTCGTGGCCATCGACGCATAGGTGATGATGTGGGCGCAGTTCTCATGACCATATTTATCCATCACCCATTTCAGCACCTTGCCTCGCCCGTCGTCGTCGAAGTCAGTATCAATATCGGGCAACGAGATACGGTCGGGATTAAGGAAACGCTCGAACAGCAGGTCGTACTTCAGCGGGTCAATCTTGGTGATGCCTAGACAATAGGCCACCACCGAGCCGGCAGCGGAGCCACGGCCTGGACCAACCCAGACATCCAGTTCATCGCGTGCCGAATTGATAAAGTCCTGCACGATGAGGAAGTAGCCCGGGAAGCCCATGGTCTTCATGATATGCAGTTCGAAGCGGACACGTTCGTCGACCTCCTGGGGGATGGGGTCGCCATAGCGTTCACGGGCACCTTTGTAAGCCAGTTCTGCCAGATAGTCAGCCTCAAACTTGATGCGGTATATCTTGTCGTAGCCGCCCAGTTTCGTTATTTTCTTTTCGGCTTCCTCTGCTGGGAGCGGATTTTCGCCGTTCTCATCGGAAGTAAACTCCTTGTAGAGGTCGTCTTCGGTAAACTTCTCGCGCCACGCTTCTTCCGTGCCGAACGACTCCGGAATGGGAAAGAAAGGCATAATAGGATCGTGGTCGAGACTATAGATTTCCACCTTGTCAAGTATCTCAAGCGTATTCGACAGGGCCTCGGGCACATCGCTGAAGATCTGGTTCATCTCGGCCCGCGTCTTAAACCACTCCTGCTTCGAATAGAGCATACGAGAGGGGTCATCCAGGTCTTTGCCTGTCGACAGGCAGAGCAGGTGGTCGTGGGCTTCAGCATTCTCTTTGTCCACGAAATGAACATCATTGGTACAGACCAGTTTGATACCATACTCATGAGCCAGTTCGATGAGCACCTTATTGGCCTGCTGTTGCAAGGGGAAAGTTTCACGGTTGGCTCGGATGGTGGGGTCGGTCACCTCGTGGCGCTGCAACTCCAGATAGTAGTCGTCGCCAAACACGCGGTGATACCACTCCACGGCCTCACGGGCTCCGGCCATGTCGCCATTGAGTATCTTCTTGGGCACCTCGCCGGCAATACAAGCCGAACAGACAATCAAGCCCTCGTGGTATTTCTCTAGATCTTCGCGGTCAGTACGAGGACGCATATAGTAGCCGTCAACCCATGAGTTAGAGACCAATTTGATCAGGTTCTTGTAGCCCTTATAATTCTTGGCCAGCACGATGAGATGGTAGCCGCTCTGATCCTCTTTGCCGCGATGGAGCGACTTCGAGCCATGACGCGACACATACATCTCACAGCCGAAGATCGGTTTGAACGGTTCGAGGCCCTCTTTCTTGCGTTTTTTGTTCACCCCCATGACGATATCGTGAAATTCTTTGATACCGAACATATCGCCGTGGTCGGTAATGGCCAGCCCCCTCATCCCATCGCCGATAGCCTTGTCTACAAGGTTCTTGATCTTCGACTGGCCGTCTAAGATAGAATAATAGGTATGTACGTGTAAATGTATGAAATCTTCCATGTCCGTAGCAAATTTGGTGTTCAAAGTTACGGCGAAAAGTTGATATTGCCAAAAGAATCTTGGAAAAAGTTTGTTAATTGACAAAAAAGCATTACCTTTGCACCGGAATTTCCAAGACTAACCCATGGGAGAAAGAATAAAAAAACTGAAGAAAATCAGGATTCACCGCGAGGGTACTGACGAACTGCTCTACAGCCTTTTCATCATCATAGCCATCGCCGTGCTTCTCTGGCGCTCCTTCATCACGCCGATACCCTTCATCATCTTTGTCGCCGTCTTCGGCACCGCATGGCTGATGATGCTCAATTTCTACCGTTGCCCTATCCGCTATTTCAATGGCGACACGGAGAAGACTGTTGTGGCTCCTGCCGATGGCAAGATAGTGGTCATCGAAGAAACCGAGGAGGCAGAATACTTTCACGACCGCCGTCAGATGATCAGCATCTTCATGAGTCCTCTCAACGTCCATGCCAACTGGTTTCCTGTTGACGGCAAGGTGAAGTTCGTGAAGCATTTCAGCGGCAACTATCACAAAGCGTGGCTGCCCAAGGCCAGCGAGGAGAACGAGCATGCCGACATCATGATCGAGACCCCTGACGGCCAGGACATTCTGGTTCGCCAGATAGCCGGTGCGATGGCTCGTCGTATTGTTACCTACGCCAAGGACGAAGAAGACTGCTACATCGATGAGCACTTGGGGTTCATCAAACTAGGCTCGCGAGTCGATGTCTATCTGCCGCTGGGCACGGAAGTCAAAGTAAAGATGAACCAACCGACCACAGGCGACCAGACAGTCATCGCAAAACTCCCATAGCAGCCCATTTGCCCCATCAGCCTCATTAGCCTCCAAAAATCCCCATAATCCCTATGATTAAGAAACACATCCCTAACACCATCACCTGCCTGAATCTCATTTCGGGGTGCATTGCCACCTACTGGGCGTTTCAGGGTGCCTATCAGTTGGCACTACTATTCATTGTGACAGGTGCCATATTCGACTTCTTCGACGGCATGGTGGCTCGTCTGCTCCATGTCTCTTCCCCCATTGGCAAGGAACTTGACTCGCTGGCCGACGACATCACTTTCGGCTTTGCCCCATCGGCGATGGTGTTCAGTTTTCTTTCTTCATTCCATATCCACCTGACGTTCGTACCCTTCCTGTCTTTCATCATGGCCGCCTTCTCGGCCCTGCGGCTGGCTAAGTTCAATCTCGACGAACGACAGGCCCTTGAGTTCATCGGACTGCCGACACCTGCCAATGCCCTGTTTTGGGGAGCGCTCATAGTGAGCCTTGACGGAAGCATCTGGCTCGAGTCTGAACAATTCTCACAATACGGATTCTATGTCATCCTGGCGCTCTTAGCCGTCAGTTGCTACCTATTGGTATCAGAGATTCCCATGTTCGCCCTGAAATTCAAGCACTGGGGCTGGAAGGGCAACGAAGTAAAATACATTTTCCTCATCATCTGCATCCCCATGCTGCTATTGCTGGGCATTGGCGGCCTTGCCGGCATCATCTCATGGTATATCTTCCTCTCGCTGTTCACCCAGAGGAATGCCACTCAACAACAGTAATCGTCACTCACTATGGAGAAGTGGATTATCATCATATTTATCGTCCTATTGGTATTAGTAACCGTGCTCTTGTTGGCCGCCTTCATTCTGCTGCGCAAGGGCTTCCGCTTCATCAAGCGGCTTTTCTCCGGCGAGATGACCGACGAGGAGTTTGAACGCTTGTCTAAGAAGAACTATCGCGGGGCCAATGGACCGGCCTTCGACAAAGACTATTTCAAAGGCACCCGGAAACAGCAGCAGTCACGACAGCAGCAGACAGGCCACCATCGGACGACCCAGACAGACGACGGTGTGACCATCATCGACCGGCGTGACCCGGACAAGGCCAACAAAAAAATATTCGCCCAAGACGAGGGCGAATATGTAGAGTTTAAAGAAATTGAGAACTGAGAATTAGTTGTGCACCAGCGTGCCGATGTCCTCACCCTCCATCACCTTCTTCAGATTACCTACGACATCCATGTTGAACACATAGATGGGCAGGTTGTTGTC
>DETM01000047.1:11995-41239 GCA_002361655.1 Prevotella sp. UBA3288
TTGTTGTCCTGGCACATGCAGATAGCCGTGAGGTCCATCACCTTCAAGCCTCGCGCGAGTACCTCTTTATATGTAATATCGCTGAATTTCATGGCTGTGGGGTCCTTCTCCGGGTCGGCAGTGTAGATGCCGTCCACACGGGTGCCCTTCAGCATCACGTCGGCCTCGATCTCGATGCCACGCAGACTGGAACCGGTGTCGGTAGTGAAATAGGGAGAGCCCGTGCCGGCAGAGAAGATACATACCTGACCCTGTTCCATGGCTTCGATGGCCTTCCATTTAGTGTAGAACTCACCAATGGGCTCCATGCGGATGGCCGTCAGCACCTTGTTCTTCACTGCAATGGCACCCAGTGCCGACGACAGGGCCAGCGAGTTGATGACAGTGGCGCACATACCCATCTGGTCGCCCTTCACACGGTCGAAGCCTTTCTGGCTCCCGCTCAGCCCTCGGAAGATGTTGCCGCCACCGATGACGATGCCTATCTGCACCCCCATCTCTGCCACCTCCTTGATTTGTTTCGCATAGTCACTCAGTCGCTCGGGATCAATGCCGTAGCCCTGCTTTCCCATCAGGCTCTCGCCTGACAATTTCAATAGAATTCTTTTAAATCGCATTTTTCCTTTTTTATTATTTCGATGTTTCAGTATTTCGGAATTTCGAGGATTCGAAAGGTCGAGGTTTCGACTCGCGGCTTGTCAGACGAACGTCACTTCCTTGAAGGCATATCGACGATTTTGGCCATGCTCATCGCACAGAATCAGATGACCGTCACGCTCCACATCGATGATTTCGGCCATAAAGACGCCCACCTTGTCAGCATAGGGATAGAAACCCTTGCGACGATAAAGGCGCGACATGTAAGCCGGCTTCATATCTCTCTGCAACCATGGCTCCAGTCGCGACAGGATGTCTTCCAACAGTTGTCTCCGGTCGGTCTCCTGCCCATGAATCTGCCAGAGCGACACCGGGTTGGGCGCATCGCTACGGAACACCTGCTGGTTGACATTCAGACCCACGCCAATGATACTGTCACAGATCAGGATGCCCTTCAGACGGTTCTCTATCAGTATGCCACCCAATTTACCGTTCCGCCAGTAGATGTCGTTGGGCCATTTGATGGCCAAGTCACCGATATGTTGTTCCAGTGTCTCACAGATAGCCAACGAGATAGCCATCGAGATGCGAAATTGCTCTACCGCCGTCACCCCTTCCGGGCGGAAGCGGATGGAGAACAGCAAGTTCTTGCCCCGCTCCGATTCCCACGAGTTGGTGCCACAGCCCCGGCCGGCCGTCTGGAAGTCAGACCATACCACCAATGCCTTGTCCGTCCGGTCATCCCATTGCCGCTCTCTCAGCCATCGGTTGGTAGAGTCCGTCTCGTCGATATATATGATTTCCCATCCCGCCATAAGTGCGTCATTTCGTTCTTTTACGCAAAATTAAGCATTATTTCCCAAACATCCAAACATTTCCATAAATTATCACCGACAAACGAAGTTTTTTATCGGTTATTTGCCACATTCCTTTTTTTTTCTTATCTTTGCCGATGATATCGAAACATCGAAGCACCGAAACATAATCAAATGATGATGCTCGAAATTCCGGAGCATCGAAACCTCGAAAAAAATGCAACACCAACCCCTCGACGAACGATTCATGCAGATGGCACTGGCCGAGGCTCAGAAGGCCTGGCAAAAGGGCGAAATACCCATTGGTGCCGTTATCGTGAGCCACGGCACCATCATAGCCCGGGCCCACAACCTGACAGAAACCCTGAACGACGTGACGGCGCATGCCGAGATGCAGGCCATCACGATGGCTGCCAACACGCTGGGCGGCAAATACCTGACCGACTGCACGCTCTATGTCACCGTAGAGCCCTGCCCCATGTGTGCCGGAGCCATCGGGTGGGCCCAGGTGCCCCGTATCGTCTATGGTGCCCCCGATCCCAAGCGTGGCTTTCGCGAATACGCCCCCCGGGTGCTTCATCCCAAGGCAGAATGCAGTGGCGGCATCCTCGAGGAAGAATGCCGCCAACTGATGCAAGACTTTTTCAAGAGAAAACGCTAGTTAGCGAAACAGGCGCTCCTAATCATACACTCACGACCGAAACAGGAACTCCCGACCGCTACCACTCCCTGTAGACCCTGACCGGAGGTGCCGGACGAACCGTAGTCTCCGACCGAGTACTGCGACCGAACAAATACGACCACTGTTGGGGTTTGTGCTGCTCGTCGAAGGCCGCAAATTCCGCGTAGGTCGATTCTGGCCGTCCTTCGCCGATACTCATCACCCGGTCGTAGATGGCCTTACGACTTGGCGCATTAAACGGACTGTCGTTACCGTTCATCATGCTCTTGGGGGTTGGTCTGTAGGCCCCAATAGTATAGGTATAGCCGCCTTCATAGACCCCGATATACTCATTGTCGAAACGACTGTCACCGATAAAGTTGTGCCAGTCGACCTTCGTCACATCATCTGTCGTATCCACATTTCTCAGCCACCCATACTGATGGTCACGGGCAATCTCGTCAATGACATCCTGGGATGGCGCACCATTCTCTTTGTAGCCATACTCATCGCCCAATTTTGCCAGCCCGTGGCCTATAGCCTCATGGACCAGCACCAAACGGAACTGCTCACTCTCCAGACTCTCAATGACCGGACACAGCGCAATGGCATACTGTAAGGGCACCTTGGTCTTTGAGTTGTGATAGAGATAGGTCACGCCTTTATGCTCGCTGGAATTGAGGATGACGACCGACAGCGCATCCGTCAGGTCGGTTACGGCCTTCTTGGCGTAGGCATCCACCGCCTTCGTATCTGCCTCAATGTTCGAAGACTGTGGGTCGGGCACGGTGCTGAACACCGTCGAAAAACTGCCGCCCACATTATCGCTTTTCGAAACGGCCGTCACGGCATACACAGAGAAATAGTCGCGCAGCGACTTTACAGGTTCCTCGCTGAACAGATGTTCCATCGCCGTTTTCATCACTGTCTGATAGGTACCGTCGAGAATCTCTTTGTCGGCAAAACCATCGCCCATCAACACAATGCTGATGCCCTTGCCCTGTGTCGCACGTTGCATCACCGTCACCTCACCGTCGGCTGAAAAGTCGGACGACTCATAGCCGGAGTCCAGACCCGCCTGTTGCACATAGCAGGTGTCCAGTCCCACCCAACTGTTCTCACCGGTCAGCAAAGCCAGCACATAGATGGCTGTTCTCGGACTCCGACTCTCGTTAGCGTCCACCACGAGGCGGGTCAGTTTGCCGCGCCATTCCTCACCGCTCCTGCTGCCGGAAGACACGTCCCAATGAATCCAGTCCGTCTCACTATTGTAGGCCACGGTCATATTTTCCACATCGTCAATATTGCTGGTGAAAGTGATGGCCACCGCGCCGCCCTCGGCACCGACGCTGTACACCTTCTGATCGAAAGTACCATAATCGCCGCTTTGCACTACATTGACACTCCTCTGCGCAGAACCGGCCGAGATAGTCACCACGGCACTGCGGCTGGCCTTGGTACGGTTGATCTGAGTGGTGGTCACGGTGATGGTCTGGCTGCCTGCCTTGCCCGATGCCGGCGACACCGTCAGCCAGTTGGCACTGCACGATGCCGACCAGTCTGCCGAAGCAGTAAAAGTGATAGTCATCTTCTGGTCCACCGTCGGATATAGTATCTCCGTCGTCGTATCGGTCACAGTGATACTCGCCGCTTCCCCATCGTCGCTCTTACAACCGGCAAACAGCCAGACAGAGATAAACAGAAAGGTCACATAGCAATATGTATTCATACGCTTTGTCAGATTGACTTAGTAAAATTTTTCATCCTGCTGCAAAGATAGGCATAATTTCTGAATCTGCAAACAATCGGGGCAGGATTTTTTTCTTTTCCTGCTTTGTTCAGTTAGCGTTAGGTCAATGCATTTTCATGCCAAAAGTTTTGGATAGTAAGAAAAAAAATGCTAATTTTGCAAGCAGAAAGCCATCAATTTCGTATCAGCCATGGATACAGAGAACAAATATGTACGTTTCGACTGGGCAGTGAAGCGGATGCTTCGCGACAAGGCCAATTTTGGAGTGCTGGAAGGACTTATTACTGTTCTTCTAGGTGAGACTGTTCACATCGTGGAACTGCTTGAAAGCGAAAGCAATCAGGAGTCGGAGGATGACAAGTTCAATCGTGTTGACATCAAGGCCAAGAACGACCGCGGGGAGATTTTCATCGTTGAGGTACAACTGACGCGTCGACTCTATTACCTGGAGCGCATCCTCTATGGTGTGGCAAAGACTCTGACAGAGCATATCAAGTTAGGCCGTCTTTACAACGAGGTAAAGAAGGTCTACTCCATCAGCATTGTCTATTTCGACCTAGGACAGGGAAACGACTATCTCTATCACGGACAGAGCACCTTCAAAGGAGTACATACCCACGACACACTGCTCATCAGTTCCAAGGAGAATGATGTCATCAAGATGCGTACTCCGGAGCAGGTTTTCCCAGAGTACTATATTATCCGCGTCAACGAGTTCAACGATGTGGCAAAGACACCGCTTGAAGAGTGGCTGGACTATCTGAAGAACGGGCATATCAAAGATGACACGACCACGCCTGGACTGAGCGAAGCCAAGGAGAAACTGCAGTATCTCTCAATGAACAAGGCAGACCGTCTGGCCTACGAGCGCCACTTGGATGCCATCATGGTGCAGGAGGACGTGCTAAATACTGCCAAAGTGGAAGGTCGGGCTGAAGGTCGGGCTGAAGGTCGGGCTGAAGGTCGGGCTGAAGGTCGGGCTGAAACCAATATGGAGAATGCACGCAGGATGAAGTCTTTGGGTGTTGACTTCTCCCTAATCAGTAAAGTGACAGGCCTTTCGCCTGATGAGATAGAATCGTTGTAATCAAATCGGGGTAGAAATTTTATTTTCTGCCCCGATTTGTGTAAATAACCAGGCTTGTGACACAAAACAAAAATTTAAATTTTTTGCGCTTTGTACTCTCACATCTTGGGATATGAGAATAAATGACTACCATTGTGACATCGTTTCACTAAAGACCAACAATGATGGACATTCACATTCATGTAATCTCTCCTGGCGGGATGCAAGGACATCCCGGCAGCAGCCGAGGGGAAGTTATTTTTTCATCTTTTTAAGCCAATTTTAGTTGATTTTTGATGGCTTTTGGGCCTCAAATGTAACTTTTTCGTAAAATTATTTGGATTTTTAAAAACTATTACGTACTTTTGCACTCTGTAACACTTGGGTGAATTCTGTCCAGACTCATGCGCACCTCCGGCGGGGAGGTCAGCAGTAAAGCAGATGCAGAAAACCGGCATGCACTAATGAGGATTTGCAACCATATAATTAATGTACACGTACATTATTAAATAAAAGAAGAAATAAATAGTCGACGATAGGACAACAAATAATAACAAACAACATTTATAAACCAAAAAAACGAGAGAGATTTATGGAAAAAAGACTCATGACATTGTTGGCAGTCCTCTTCCTGTTTGTGGGAGGGGTGATGGCCCAGACAAAAGTCAATGGTACCGTGGTGTCTCAGGACGACGGTCAGCCCGTGATCGGCGCTACCGTGATGGTCGTCGGGACCAACGTCGGTACAGCAACTAACGCCAATGGTCAGTTCTCGCTGACCTGTCCGGCCGGCAAGAACACGCTGCGTATTACCTATGTAGGCATGGAGCCTCTGGAAGTGAGCGCCCGTCCCAACATGCGCATCTTGCTGACCAGCAACAACAAGGCTCTTGACGAAGTGATTGTGGTGGCCTACGGTACGGCCAAGAAGTCGTCGTTCACCGGTTCGGCCGCTGCCATCAGCAGCGACAAACTGGAGTCGCGCCCTGTGTCGACCGTTACCAAGGCCCTCGACGGCCAGGTAGCCGGTGTGACCGTGACCAGCGGTGGCGGTCAGCCCGGTAGCGACGCCAGCATCGTCGTGCGTGGCTTCGGTTCTATCAATGCCTACAACGACCCCCTCTATGTGGTTGACGGTATCCCCTACGACGGTGCGCTGAACACCATCAGCCCGCAGGACATCGAGTCGATGACGGTGCTGAAGGATGCTTCTGCATCGGCCCTGTACGGTGCCCGTGCTGCCAACGGTGTGGTGATTATCACTACTAAGAAAGGTAAGGAGGGTAACCTGCAGGTGACCCTGCACAACACTGTGGGTTGGTCATGGCGTGCCCTGCCTCGCTACGAGACCGTAGACCAGAAGGAGTTCGTACAGATCACCTATGAAGCACTGCGCAACAACCAGCAGTTCAACAACGGCCTGAGTTTCGACGAAGCATCGGCCGTGGCCCGCAACCAACTGTCGACCACCTTCGGCGGCGAGATTTACAACCCCTTCAAGAACTACACCTGGGACCAGTTGATCGACCCCTCTACCGGTATGGTTCGTGCTGACGCCCAGTCGGCATGGAATGAGGACTGGCTCGACGGTACCTACAACAAGGGTGCCCTGCGCCACGAACACCAGTTGTCGGTGAACGGCGGTACCGACCGCACCACCTACCTGCTCTCGCTGGGCTACACCGATGAGAAGGGTATCCTGGTGAACACCGGTTTCCAGCGCTACAACGCCCGCACCAACATCGACACCCAGATTACCGATTGGTTCAAGGCCGGACTGAGCACCAGTCTGGCTCACACCAAGACCGACTACACCGACTTCACAGATACAGGCACATCGAACCCCTGGTACACCTCGCAGTTCATGGCTCCTATCTACCAACTCTACCGTAAGGACCTCAACGGCAACGACGTGCTTGACAACTATGGTAACCGTCAGCCCGACTACGGTGAGGACGGCCGTCCAACGGCTGCCGACTTCAACCCGCTGGGCGACCTGACCCTCGACCGCACCTACTATACGACCGACAATGCCAGCGTCCGTGCTAACCTAACCTTCGGTTCCGACGATGTGAAGATGGGCTGGGCTCAGGGTCTGAAACTGTCGCTGAACTTCGGTGGCGACTATCGTCAGCGCAACGAGACTCAGACGATGAACAAGTTCCACGGCAACCAGAAGAATGCCGGTGGTATGATCAGCAAGGAAAACATGCGCACCCAGAGTTACACCTTCAACCAGCAGTTGACCTGGAACCGCCAGTTCGACAAGCACTCCGTTGGCGCTCTGTTTGCTCACGAGTTCTATCAGTACACCTATAACTACCTGTCGGCCGGCCGTACCAATATCGTCGATGGCATCGACGAACTGCGTCCCGGTGCATCGATGTACGATGCCGACTCTTACTCTATCGAACACGACATCGAGTCGTGGCTGGGTCGTGTGAACTACAACTACGACGACAAGTACTACTTCGACGCTTCTATCCGTCGCGACGGTTCGTCACGTTTCCACAAGGACAACCGCTGGGGTACCTTCTGGTCGGTGGGCGGCAACTGGCGTGTCTCTGCCGAGGAGTTCATGAAGCCCCTCACTTGGGTGAGCAACCTGAACTTCAAGGTCTCTTACGGTGAGAACGGTAACGAGAACCTGCAGACCTACTACGCTTGGCAGAACCTCTACTCGCTGGCTTATCCTAACGGCAACAACATCGGTGGCTTCGTGAGCACCCTGGAGAACAAGGACCTGACTTGGGAGAAGAGCGGCATGCTCAACATCGGCCTCGACGGCGCACTCTTTGACAGCCGCCTGCGCTTCAGCATCGAGTACTTCAACAAGAAGACCACCGACATGCTGCTGAACTACCCGATGGCTCTGTCTACCGGTTTCACTGGCTATGATGCCAACGTCGGTAACATGCGCAACTCGGGCTGGGAGTTCATGGTCAGCGGCACCCTGCTGAAGACCAAGGACGTGGTATGGAACATGTCGTGGATGGGCACCGCCATGAAGAACAAGGTGCTCAAGTTGACCGAAGAGTCGAACCAGATCATGAACGGCTCGCAGATCATCAAGGAAGGCTTCGACATCCACACCTTCTATGTGGCTAAGAGCGCCGGTATCGACCCACAGACGGGTGCACAACTCTACTGGGCTTACGACCACATGGACGACGAGGGCAACTGCTACGTTCCCGTGCTCGACGCTGAGGGCAACGAAATCGGCCGCACTCCCGGTGGCGAATACATCACCGACAGTTATGCCGTGGCCTCCAGCCACCGCTACTTCGCCGGCAAGCGTACCCCCGACCTCTACGGCAGCATTTCTACCGACCTGCAGTTGTTCCGCTGCGTCGACCTGAGCATCATGACCACCTATTCTATCGGCGGTAAGATCTACGATGCCCTCTACTACGGCTCGATGAACAATACCTATGCCTACAACACCTGGTCGTCGAATATGGACCGCCGCTGGCGTCAGCCCGGTGACATCACCGACATTCCCCGTGCTCAGTTGAACTACAGCCGCACGCTGACCGACAACTTCCTGGTGAACGCCTCTTACTTCGCCATCAAGAACATCACACTGGGCTACACCCTGCCGGCAAGCATCACCAGAAAGGCCTATATGAGCAAGGTGCGTGCCTATGCCTCTTTCGACAACGTGGCTATCTTCTCTCACCTGAAGGGTATGGACCCCCAGTACAACTTCTCTGGCGGCACCAACTATCGCTACGCTCCCAACAAGACGTTCTCACTTGGTCTTGACATTAACTTCTAAAGAAAGGATATAAACAATGAAAAGTCTAAAATATATTTTCATGGGTTTTGCTGCACTGGCTCTGGCCACTTCTTGCAGCAAGGATCAACTTGAGACCTCGCCTACAACGGCAGTTTCGGGTACCACAATGACAGAGAGCAACGATGCCGCCATGATTTCGCTCAACGGTCTCTATCGCTCGATGTACACTTCAGGCTGGTCGACGACGGGTAACACCCACCAGTGTTTCGGACTCTCAGCCTATGCGCTGATGGCCGATGTCATGGGCGACGACTGCATCATGTCGAAGATGGGTTCGGGCTGGTTCTGGTTCGATGCCATTTATAATGTGAAGGATCGCTACACCAGCAGTACCTGGCGTTCCTACGACCTGTGGTATGCCTACTATACCTATATTGCCAACGTGAACTACCTCATCGCCATGGAGCCCGGTCTCGACCCCGCCGACATCGACAAGAAGTATGTGCTCGGCCAGGCCTATGCCGTCCGTGCCTACAGTTACTGGATGCTCGCACAGTGCTTCGCCCGTACCTACAAAGGCCACGAGAGCGATCCTTGCGTACCTATCTATACTGAGCCCACATCGGCCAGCACCAAGGGTCAGCCCCGTGCTACAGTGCAGCAGGTCTACGACCTGATCAACGCCGACATCAAGAAGGCTGTGGCCTACCTGGAGGAGAGCCAGAACACCACGCTGGGTACCGACAACAAGAGTTATGTGACCTATCCCGTGGCTCTGGGCATCCAGGCTCGTATCGCCCTCACTCAGGAAGACTGGACAACGGCTGCTCAGGCTGCCGAGAAGGCCATCGACCTGGGTAAGTACCAGATCCAGCCCGTAGATCCCAGCAAGTACGCCATGAACCAGTCGAACTTCATCAACACCTGCTCGTTTGGCAACGTGATGTGGGGTGCCACCATCATCCCCGACCAGGCCGGTATGTACGCTTCGCTCTATGCTCACATGGACGTCACCGCTTCGCTCTATGCCGGTTACAACCGTGCCAATAAGCAGATCAACAAGGACACCTATAACCTGATGGGCACTGCCGACACACGTCGTTGCTGGTGGGATCCCAACGATGCCAACAACGGCGACGGCGGCTACCAGCAGCACAAGTTCCACTTCAAGTCGCTCAGCACTTGGGAAGGTGACTACGTCTGGATGCGTATCGAGGAGATGTACCTCGCCGCTGCCGAGGCAGAGTGTATGCTCGGCAACGACGCCAAGGCACAGCAGTACCTGAACACACTCGTTCAGACCCGCGACGCTGCCTACAACTGCACGAAGACCGGCACCGCTCTGGGCCGTCTGACCAGCGACCGCACCGGTTCGCTCCGCGAGGCCATCATCGACCAGCGCCGTATCGAACTGTGGGGCGAGTACGGACGTATCTTCGACATCCGTCGTCTGAAGCAGGGCTTCCGCCGTACCACCAATCAGGGCTGGCCTAACAATCCTGATATTCTCATGGCCAACCGTCCCAGCGACGATCCCGAGTGCTATATGTGGGTGCTGACTATTCCTAAGGACGAGTTCGACGGCAACGAGAACATGAACGAGGATGAAGACCAGAACCCCATCGAAGACAAGTAATCTTTAACAAACTAAAGAACACAGAGTATTATGAAGATCAATAAAATTCTTTTTGGGCTGGCCATTGCCATGGTGGGAGTCATGACCTCCTGCAACACTGATGTGGAGGGTGTCACCTATTCTCCCTCAGGCCAGAACGTGTCGTTCGAGACGGCTGCTCCGGCTACCGTCACCACTTCGGAGACTTCGATCACCATTCCGGTGCGTATCGTACGCTCCGTCACCAGCGGTGCCTACACCGCCAACTTCACCACTGAGGCCAGTGAGGATGGTATCTTCACCAACGATGCCAATGGTGCAGTGACATTCAATGATGGTCAGGGCGTGGCTATCATCAACGTCAAGGCTGACAACATGAAGAAGGGTGTCGACTATACCTACACGCTAACATTGAGCGAGGCCGAAGTGGCTGCCCGCGACACCATCACTAATAAGCAGAACGCATCGGTCGTGGTGAAGATCCACTCTGACTATAACTGGGTCTCTGGAGGTGCTTGCACTTTCGTTGACTATACGTTCACAGAAGATGGTGCCGCTGCACGCAACGTGCCCATCCAGCATGCTGAGGGTACCAACCTCTACCGCATTGTTCAGCCCTTCATAGCTGTCTATGGTAAGGGAGGAAACGGCTTCTCTACGGATACCGGCATCCAGTTCACCTACAATGCCGACAACACCATCGATCTCGTCTACGATGCTGATGGTATTGTCTGCACCGCCGACCAGTTCGACTTCGTCTGGGTAGAAAAGTATGTGCCCGACTATTGCAACATCCTTTGCAACGGTAATGTCTACCAGGCTTCGATGCTCGGCCTGCAAAATGGCGATGGCTACTACGGAGGCTTCGCTTTCGCCTTCCAGTGGACTACCGGCTGGCCCGGACAGCAGTAAACTCATTGTCTAACAATAAGAGAGCGCACAATGTCGTGTTGTGCGCTCTTTTTCAATCATAACACTTCCATGAAAAGAACAAACCTATTTCTACTGATGCTCGTCATCGCCACCGTCGCCACGGCCAAACCACGGCGGGCGGCTGAGATGCGACAGATTGCACAGCAGGTGCTCAGCAAAACGTCGGCCGAAGCCGCCACGATGGTGCTGCTCGACGAGGCGCAAGGCTACGCCGTCTACGGCCATGAGCAGGGCTTCGCCATCATCAGCAAGAACGATAGTCAGACTCCCGTGCTGGGCTATTCGTCGACACCTTACAACAAGGACGACATGCCTTGTGCCTTCCGCTATTGGCTGAACGCTGTCAGCACTTCGCTGGAGGCAGGCACCACCGACCCTCTCAACCAAAAGTACGACGAGGTGGCACCACTACTCACCACCACGTGGGGACAGGGCGACCCTTTCAACTCGATGTGCCCTAAAGTCAACGGTGCCCTCGCTCCGACAGGATGTGTGGCGACGGCCATGGCACAGATACTCTATTTCTACCGCTATCCGGTTCAGGGTAAGGGCCAGGGCTACTACACCATGGGTGCCAACTCCTACCGCCAGTTGGTCGACATCAACAGCACCTACCGGTGGGACCTGATGAAAGACTCTTACGCCAACTCATTCTTCATCACCGAAGAGGAGAAGAACGCCATCGGACAGTTGATGGCAGATGCCGGTGCTGCTGCCCACATGAACTATTCTGCCGGCGGCAGCGGCTCTACCGGCTATGTCGCCGCCAACGCCTTTGCACAAGTGTTCCAGTTCGACTCGCTCACCATGCGATGCGTCGACCGCGAGTACTGTCAGGACGATGCCGAATGGATGATGACCATCCAAAATGAACTCAAGGCAGGACGGCCCATTCTGATGTGCGGCCAGGATCCTGCCCAGGGCGGCCATGCCTTCGTCATCGACGGCATCAACAGCAACGGCTATGTACACGTCAACTGGGGTTGGAAAGGCACTGCCGACGGCTTTTATGACATCAAGGACATGGCGCCACAGGGCACCACACAGCATTTCAACTACGATCAGTCTATCGTCACCAACCTGCGTTGCGACCCAGAACCCCTCGAGGGGACTACCTACAAGTCGTGCTGGCATATCTCCGTGGAGGACAACCTCACGGTGGGCGAACTGAACGACTTGGTGCTCTCTGCTCCCGACGGCATCCTCTGGCAGAACTACCACCTCACGTTCTACGGCAAGATCGGACTGGCCTTCCTCGACGGCGATGGTCAGGAGGCGTTCTTCCATACTTTCTTTGACACCGGCGACAAAGCCAGCGGCATGGCACCTATAGAAGGCGGCTACGGCTTCATGGCCAGTTATTTCAGTCATGTGTCGACGATAGAACTGGCCGCTCTGCCTGTCGGAACCTACCGGGTATTCCTGGCATCGAAAGCCATTCAGGACAGTGCGCCCCAGCCCATTTGTTATCCCAGCGGAAGCCATAAGGAATATCTGGTCACAAAGGCTGCCGACAATTCGCTCTCTGTAACAGTGGCAGAGACCTCTGGTATCGATGCTGCCAGCATCGGCACCAAGCATGGTTCGTCGAGCCTCTACGACCTGCAGGGTCGACAAGTGGTGTCGCCCGACAGAAAGGGCATCTACATCCGCGACGGCCGCAAGGTGGTGGTGCGATAAGTCCTTACACCTTATTATATTATATATACGAACCGGGGCAGGAAAAGTAAAATTCCTGCCCCGGTCTATACACATCGTTAAGGATGGCCAAATGCCTTTGACACAGAAATATCAAAATAAATTTGGTTATTCGTTTGCTTCTTCGTATCTTTGCACACATAAAAACGGAAAGAGATATGAGTAAGAATGCTGTCTGGCAAGACGACGACTGGCTGTTGCTGTTGCAACTCTACTTGCGAAAGCCGGTGGGCGTAAAGCCGCTCTACAGCCGCGACATGGTGAACCTGAGCCTCGAGTTGCACATCGCTCCGCAGGCCCTGCAGAGCCGTATGCAGCAGATAGCAAGGCTGGAGACGCCACTTATCGAGCGTATCTGGCAGACCTATAGCGGGAACTCGCGCCGACTGGCTCGTGCCGTCGGTCTGCTGCGCCAAATGAAAGGTTTTGGGGCAGCCGAAACATTCTACGACGGCGTAGAGATGCAGGAGACTTTTGAGAAGGACTTCCGCCCGTTGCCTGAAGACGAGCGTTTCTCGCCGGTGATGCTCATCCTTATACTGAACCTATACTTCCAGTTGACACCCGCCACGATGGTGACCGAGACGCCCGAGGTGCAGGAACTGGCACGAATGATCAAAGTGAAGCCGGCCGATGTGGTGATGGTCATGATGACCTATCAGCAGTTCGACCCATACCTGAGGCATGAAAGCCCCACCGAGAGTGTGCTGCAGCAGCCCTGTCAGAACATCTGGCGCCGTTTTGCCCAGATGGAGCCGAACGTGCTGGACGCTTATGCCAAGGAACTGGAGGAATTCTTTAAGAATTGAGAAGTGGCACAGAATCAGATACAAGAACAGAAGTTAGAACAGCGGTTGCAGCAAAGCATATCGCACCAGCAATTCTTGCAGTCGCAGTTGACAGAGATGCCCCTGCAGCAACTGATGGAGCGCATCGAGACTGAGATGCACGACAATCCTGCGCTCGAGCAGTCCGTCGACGAGGGCTACTCTGACGAATCCTACACGCCGGAACCGTCAGACAGCACCGATGGCGGCGACGACTATGACAGCATCAGGGAGCGGGAGGAGCGCATAGACGCCCTCGACGCTGCCTTGGCAATCCTGGGGCGCGACGACGAGGACCTGCCCGTCTATCAAGATGGACGTTCCTCACAGGAGGAACACGAAGAAATGGTCTATGGCGAAAGTCTCTCATTCTACGACTATCTGCTGGAGCAGGTAGGCGAGATGGAACTCTCTGACCAGGAACGCTACGTGATGGAATACCTGATTCGCTCACTCGACGACGACGGACTGCTGCGGGCATCGCTCGACAGCATCTGCGAGGAACTGGCCATCTATCACAACATCGACCTGACCACCGACCAACTGCAACAGACGCTGCGGAAACTACAGCGGTTGGACCCTGCCGGCATCGGAGGCCGCGACCTGCAGGAATGTCTGCTGCTACAGATCGAACGCCGTGAGCGCTCCAAGGTGAAAGACCTGATGAAGAAGGTCGTCACCCACCACTTCGAGGAGTTCACCAAGAAACACTGGGGCAAGATACAACAGTCATTAGGACTGGACGACCGGCAGACGGCGGTGCTGATGAAAGAACTGCGCCGGCTGAACCCGAAGCCCGGAGCCTCGATGGGCGAGACCATCGGTCGCTCGATGCAACAAATCACCCCCGACTTTATCGCCGATACGCAAGACGACGGCACGGTGACCTTCGTCCTCAATGAAGGCGACATGCCCCATCTGCACGTGTCGCAGTCGTTTGCCGACCTGCTGAAAGACTATCAGAAGAACAAAGGCGGTCTGACTCGACAGATGAAAGAGGCACTGATTTACACCAAGCAGAAGGTGGAAGCCGCCCAGAACTTCATCGATGCCATCCAACTTCGCCGACAGACATTGACCCTGACAATGGAAGCCATCATCAACTGGCAGCACCGTTTCTTCGAGGAAGGCGATGAGTCGTTGTTGAAACCGATGATTCTGAAAGACATCGGCAACAAGACCGGTCTCGACCTGAGCACCATCTCAAGGGTGTCGAACTCGAAATATGTGCAGACCCGCTGGGGCACATTCCCCCTTCGTTACTTCTTCAGCGATGCCTATACGACTGGAAGCGGTGAGGAACTGTCGACCCGCGAGATTAAAGTCGCACTGCGCGACCTTATCGACGGCGAAGACAAACGCAAACCGTTAAGCGACGAAGCCCTGAGTGCGGCCATGAAGAAGAAAGGCTACCCCATAGCCCGCCGCACCGTGGCCAAATACCGTGAACAAATGGGCTACCCCGTATCAAGACTGAGGAAATGACACGCGAGAAAAACATCATCTATGCCGCACGTCTGGTGAGTCTGATCTTCACCCCTTTCTACTTGCCGTTGGTAGGACTGATAGCCCTGTTCACCTTCAGTTATCTTAACCTGCTGCCACTGGCCTACCGTCTGTTGGTGCTCGCCATTGTCTATGTGTTCACCATCCTTCTGCCCACCCTCATCATCCATCTCTACCGGAGTGCCCAGGGATGGACACTGATCGAACTGGGCCAGAAACGGCGACGTATGGTGCCCTACGGCATCAGCATCGTTTGTTACGGAGCCTGTCTGTGGACACTCGACATCATACATATCTACCACTTCGTGTCGAGCATCGTCATCGCGGCACTATGCATACAGATCATCTGTGCCATCATCAACGTGTGGTGGAAAATCTCCACGCATACTGCCGGCATCGGCGGTGTGGCCGGAGCCCTGTTCGTCTTCGCTGAGTATTTTGCCTTCAACCCTGTGTGGTGGCTCTGCCTGGTGCTTATCCTGGCCGGCATTCTGGGCTCGGCTCGTATCATCCTGCGTCAGCACTCGCTATCACAGGTGGTGACCGGCTTCCTCGTAGGCTTTCTCTGCGCTGCCACAGGCATTCTCTTCCTATAAAGCCGGACATTCTGGATAATCAGGATATTCCGGGAAATCCAGAAAATCCGGAAAATCCAGAAAAAATCAGAACACCCACAACAATAAAAAAAAACAAAACTAATATGACTCCACAAGTTAGCATCATCATGGGCAGCACGAGCGACCTGCCCGTCATGGAGAAAGCCTGCAAGTTGCTCGACGAGATGCAGGTACCATTTGAAGTGAACGCCCTCTCGGCACACCGCACCCCTGAGGCCGTAGAACAGTTTGCAAGCACCGCCAAAGAGCGTGGCATACATGTCATCATTGCCGGTGCTGGTATGGCAGCAGCCCTGCCCGGCGTCATCGCTGCCTCGACCACGCTACCAGTCATCGGCGTGCCCATCAAGGGCATGCTCGACGGACTGGATGCAATGCTCAGCATCATCCAGATGCCACCGGGCATCCCCGTGGCCACTGTCGGTGTCAATGGGGCACAGAACGCAGCCATCCTGGCTGTGGAGATGCTGGCCCTCAGCGATGAGCCGCTCGCCAAGCGGCTGGCCGACTACAAGAGCGGCTTGAAGGCAAAGATAGAGAAGGCCAACAAAGAACTGGCAGAAGTAAAATATACGTACAAGACGAATTAGCAGAAACAGAAGATGAGTACAAGACGAATTAGCAGTGTTGCCCACGTGGGCAGCATTGCCATAGGTGGCGACAACCCCATCCGCATCCAGTCAATGGCCACCGTCGACACCAACGATACCGAAGGTTGCGTGGCTCAGGCCAAGCGTATCATCGATGCCGGCGGTGAACTGGTGCGGTTCACCACCCAGGGCATTCGCGAGGCCGAAAACATGAAGAACATCTCTGCCCGGCTGAGGCAGGACGGCTACGCCACGCCTCTCGTGGCCGATGTCCACTTCACGGCCCACACCGCCGATGTAGCAGCCCTCTACTGCGAAAAGGTGCGCATCAATCCCGGCAACTATGTGGACCCGGGCCGCACGTTCAAGCATCTGGAGTACACCGACGAGGAATATGCCGAGGAACTGAAAAAGATAGAGCGCACGCTCATTCCTTTCATAAATATCTGCAAGAAGCACCACACCGCCGTCCGCATCGGCGTGAACCACGGTTCGCTCTCCGACCGCATCATGTCGCGCTATGGCGACACGCCGGAAGGCATCGTGGAGAGTTGCATGGAGTTTCTCCGCATCTTCCGCCGCGAGCATTTCGACGATGTGGTCATCAGCATCAAGGCCAGCAACACCGTGGTGATGGTGACCACCGTCCGCCTGTTGGTGAAGACGATGGACCAAGAAGACATGCACTACCCCCTGCACCTGGGTGTCACCGAGGCCGGTGAGGGCGAGGACGGCCGCATCAAGAGTGCCGTGGGCATCGGTGCCCTGCTGACCGAAGGCATCGGCGACACCATCCGTGTGTCGCTCAGCGAAGAGCCGGAATGTGAGATTCCCGTAGCCCGCCGCCTGGTGGACATGGTCGATGAATGCACCCGTCTGCGGGCTGCAGCCGAGGCCTCTATCAGCGACAACACCATCACGCTCGATGTAGACAGCATCTGCCAGTCTGGCTCGTCAGCACAAGGGCAGTGCGACTGGGAGACGCTGCAACTGAAGGTAGCAATGACTGTCGGTGCCCTGCTCATCGACCGCAAAGCCACCAAACTCACGCTAAAGGGCTGTTCTCTGTTCAGCAGCGAACAACTGACGACACTCGCCGACAGCATCCTGCAGGCCGCCCGCATCAAGTTCACCAAGACGGAATATATCTCCTGCCCCGGTTGCGGTCGCACGCTCTACAACCTGCAGGACACCATCCGTCGCATCAAGGCAGCCACCGGCCACCTGGTGGGGCTGAAGATCGGCATCATGGGCTGCATCGTCAACGGTCCGGGCGAGATGGCCGATGCCGACTATGGCTACGTAGGAGCCGGGCGAGGCAAGATTAGTCTCTACCGCCAGAAGGAATGTGTGGAAAAGAACATTCCCGAGGCCGAGGCCGTTGACCATCTGCTCGCCCTGATAGAAAAAGACCGCGCCCTGTAACTTGATGGGGATGCTAGGGGTTAAGCCCGCAGCATCCCCATTAGTTCTTTCATACCCTCGCTTGCCCCTTTCATGATCTGCTTCACACCGCTGCCGGCACTGACGGGCTTGGGGTCGATCAGGTAGACGGGTACACCGGGACGGACATAATGGATGAGTCCGGCGGCAGGATAGACGTTGAGCGAGGTGCCGATGATAATGAAGATGTCGGCCGTTTGGGCCTCTTCGGCAGCCACGGAGATGTTGGGCACCGCCTCGCCGAAGAAGACAATAAACGGACGGAGCAGCGAGCCGTCGCCGGCTTTCGTGCCGGGAGCCACCTCACAATTGTCGGGTGACAACTGTATCTGATAGCGCGGATCGTCGACATCACGGCTCGAGCAGACCTTCATCAGTTCGCCATGCAGGTGGATGACTTTCGTCGAACCGGCCTGTTCGTGCAGGTTATCCACATTCTGCGTCACCACCGTCACGTCATAGTCCTTCTCCAACTCTGCCACCAGACGGTGTCCCTCGTTGGGCTTCACGCCCCAGCACTTCTTGCGTAGCATATTATAAAAATTGGTCACCAGCGTGGGGTCAGCCTCCCAGCCTTCGTGGGTGGCTACCTGCTGCACCGGATATTCCTCCCACAACCCGTCGGCATCGCGGAAGGTCTTCAGACCGCTCTCCACCGACATGCCGGCACCTGTCAAAACAACGATTTTCTTCTTCATAAGGCTTCAAAGATTATTAAAACTCCACAAAAATAGTAATTTTTCGCGAATTATAGCCATGAAGTCAGAAATAATTGCTAATTTTGCACGATTTTTCTAGTGTATATACATTATTAATATAAGAGAAAGCATGGATAAAGTGAGTTATGCCCTCGGTCTGGGCATCGGACAGCAACTGGTACAGATGGGTGCCAGCGACCTGAATGTAGATGATTTCGCACAGTCGATTAAGGACGTGCTGAGCGGCAGCGAACTGAAGGTGTCGCACCGTGAAGCCCAGCAGATTGTGCAGGACTATTTCGCCAAGAAAGAGCAAGCCATGAACGCCGAGCGTGCCGAGAAGGGCAAGGCAGCCAAGGAGGCCGGTGAGAACTATCTGGCAGAAAATGGCAAGAAGGAGGGTGTGGTTACCCTGCCCAGCGGTCTGCAGTATCAGGTGCTGAAGGAAGGCAACGGCAAGAAGCCCACGGCCAAGGACTCGGTGAAATGTCACTACGAGGGTTTCCTCATCGACGGTACCGTGTTCGACAGCAGCGTTCAGCGCGGCGAGCCTGCCGTGTTCGGTCTGCAGCAGGTCATCGCCGGATGGACAGAAGGTCTGCAACTGATGTCCGAGGGCGCCAAATACCGTTTCTTCATCCCCTATCGTCTGGCCTATGGCGAGGGTGGTGCCGGTCAGTTGATTCCTCCTTATGCTGCCCTGATTTTTGACGTAGAACTCATTGAGGTAATGTAAGTTAAGAAGTTAAAACAATATAGAAAAGAACAATGAAAAAGATTATTTTCGCTATGGCCGCTATGGCCATCGCCGTGAGCACGATGGTATCGTGCGAAGGCAACAATCCGAAGGCTAGTCTGAAGAACGACGTGGACTCACTCAGTTACGCTATCGGCGTAGTACAAACCAACGGTCTGACCAACTATCTGGTACAGGCCAAGGGTGTAGACACCACCTATATGGCTCAGTTCATCCAGGGTCTGAACGATGGTTTCAACGCTGCCGACGACAAGGGCAAGACCGCCTATCTGGCCGGTGTTGAGATTGGCAAGCAGATAGGCGAAGGTGCCGTGAAGAACATCAACTACCAACTGTTCGGCAACGACTCTACCAAGACCATCTCGAAGCGCAACCTCGTAGCCGGTTTCATCAACGCCCTGACCAAGAACGGCCAGAAGATGACTACCGAAGAGGCTGACTCTATCGCCAACCTCCTGTTTGAGCGCATCAAGTCGCGGGCCATGGAAGAGAAGTACGGCGACGTGAAGGCTAACAACGAGCAGTTCCTGGCCGACAACGGCAAGAAGGACAGCGTGCAGACCGTGAATGTCACCGTAGAGCAGCGCGACGGCAGCACACTCGACTCTTACTTCCAGTACAAAGTGCTCAAGGCGGGCAATGGTGCCATCGCCACCGACACCAGCAAGGTGATTGTCAACTATGCCGGTCGCCTGATTGACGGAACAGAGTTCGACAGCAGTTACAAGCGCAACGAGCCCTTCACCGTCGACATGAAGGGTGGTGTCATCGCCGGCTGGATAGAGGCCCTGAAGCGTATGCCTGCCGGTTCAGTCTGGGAGGTCTATATTCCTCAGGAACTGGCTTACGGCAGCCGTGAGATGGGCAACATTCCTCCTTTCTCTACGCTGATTTTCAAGATTGAAGTGTTGGAAGTGAAGTAATCCGATATGAAGAAATATCTGTTGATGGCACTCGCCCTTGTGGTGAGTGCCTCTTTCAATACCGCCGATGCCGCCAAGAAAAAGAAGGACAAGGAACCTGCAGCAGCCATCGCTCCCGACTCGCTGGTCACCGCTGCCGACTCCATCAGTTATGCCGTCGGTATGAGCATCGGCATGCAGATGATGCAGATGGGTGCCACCGACCTGAAGGCCGACAAGATGACCCAGGGCATTCAAGCCATGTTCGGTGGCGGCGAGAAGAAGTTTGCTGAGCACGACATGCAGCAGATGGTGATGAAGTATTTCACCCAGAAAGAGCAGGAGAAGACCGAACAACTGATAGCCGCCGGCAAGGCCTTCCTGGCAGCGAATGCCAAGAACGACAGCGTCATCACCACCCCCAGCGGCTTGCAGTACATGGTGCTCAAGCAGGGCAACGGCCAGGTGCCCCAACTCACCGACAAGGTGAAGGTGCACTACGAAGGCCGGTTGATCGACGGCACGGTCTTCGATGCCTCGGCCAAGCATGGCACTGAGCCTGTCGCCTTCCAGCCCAATCAGGTCATCAAAGGCTGGAAAGAAGCCCTTACCATGATGCCCGTCGGTTCGAAGTGGCGACTCTTCATCCCACAGGAACTGGGCTACGGCAGCCGGCCCGCCGGACAGATACCTCCCTACTCCACCCTCATCTTCGATGTCGAACTGGTGGGGATAGACAAATAAAAAAGCATGTGGAGAACGACAGACTGTTGCCGTTTTCCACTTTTTTTTTGTACTTTTCCGCCCAAAAGGTTGCACATTTCAATTTAATTGCTTACTTTTGCTGACAAATTGTAACATAATCAACCGAGCAATGGAAAAGATTGATAATCTCGACAAGAAGATTCTTAACATCTTGTCACAGAATGCCCGCATCCCATTCAAGGATGTGGCTGCCGAGTGCAACGTATCAAGGGCGGCCATCCACCAGCGTGTGCAGCGCCTCATCGAGATGGGCGTCATCACCGGTAGCGGCTTCGATGTCAACCCCAAGTCGCTGGGCTATCGCACTTGCACCTATGTAGGCATCACCCTGGAACGGGGCTCTATGTACAAGGATGTGGTGAAGCAGTTGGAGAAGATACCTGAAGTGGTAGAGTGCCATTTCACCACCGGTCCCTACACTATGCTGGTGAAACTGTATGCCCGCGACAACGAGCAACTCATGCACCTACTAAACGGACAGTTGCAGGAGATTCCCGGCGTTACCGCTACAGAGACCCTCATTTCGCTGGAGCAGAACATCAAGCGCGAGATTCCCGTACACTTTGACGAACTTGACGAATAGCAGCAGTCTCTGACCATGAACCGATTCAACCTTGAAGCGAACATCGACACTGTATATCGCCACGACATACAGCGTGACCGCCGCCCCCTGATTGGCATCACCGGCAACTATGGCGATCAGACCTGCAAGTTGGGCGAAGGCTATTATAAGAAGGTCGCCGATGCCGGCGGCACACCTGTCATCCTGCCGCCGACCGACGATGAGGATGCCCTGCTCGCTGCCCTCGACCACATCGACGGCCTGCTGCTCAGCGGCGGTGCCGACATCAACCCCCTCTACTGCGGCGAAGAGCCCTGCCCCAACCTGGGAGGCATCAACCGTGAGCGCGACCTGCCTGAACTGCTGCTGACACGTCTGGCCTTCAACCGTCAGATGCCCATACTCGGCATCTGCCGCGGCATCCAGACCATGGCTGTCGCACTGGGCGGAAAAGTAGATCAGCACATCAGCACCTCCATCAAACACTCGCAGGAGGCCGACCGCTGTGAACCCACCCACACCGTCACCATCGACAAGGACTCCACCTTATATAATATATACAGCGAACCATTCTATAGTCCCTTTATCCCTGTTGCCCCCCCCTACCCTGAGACGATAGCCGTCAACTCGTTCCACCATCAGGCCGTCAGCGATGCAGGCCCCCACTTCCGTGTGACGGCGAGGGCCAAAGACGGCATCGTAGAAGCCATCGAGAGTACTGAAATGAAGCCCTTCATCGGTGTGCAGTGGCATCCGGAATGCATGGTAAACGAAGAGGATAGCATGCCGCTCTTCCGTTGGCTGGTTAGCGAGGCAGAAGCCTATCGTGAGACTCAGCAGTTGCATGACCGCATCCTTTCGCTCGACACACATTGCGACACGCCCATGTTCTTTCCACAGGGGGTCAACTTCGGCACTCGCGACAGCAAGATACTCGTCGACCTGCCCAAGATGACGGAAGGACGGCTCGACGCCACCATCATGGTGTGCTACCTGCCACAGCCTAAGCCCGACGAAGTCTTCGCTCAGAATGTAACCTTCGACGTGGCAGGTCCAAAGTCCTATGCTGACCTGATCTTCGACAAGATAGGACAGATCGTTGACGACAACAACAACCGTGTTGCCCTGGCTCGCACCCCAGCCGACCTTCTGCACAACAAGTGCGAGGGAAAGAAGAGCATCATGCTGGGCATAGAGAACGGGCTGGCTTTGGAAGGCGACCTGCGCAATGTGCGCCATTTCCGGAAGCGCGGCGTGGTCTATATCACCCTCTGCCACAATGGCGACAACGACATCTGCGACTCGGCCCGCGGCACACAGACTCACGGCGGCGTGAGCGACTTCGGTGCCAAGGTCATCAGCAAGATGAACGAACTAGGACTGATGGTCGACCTAAGCCATGCGGCAGAGAGCAGTTTCTACGATGCACTGCAAATATCACGGCTGCCCATCGTGTGCAGCCATTCGTCGGCACGTGCTCTCTGCGACCATCCCCGCAACCTGACCGACGACCAGATGCGAGCCTTGGCCCAAAAGGGCGGTGTCTGCCAGATTACGCTCTACAATGGTTTTCTCGTCAAGGACGGCGAAGCCACCATCCTCGATGCAATGGCTCATCTGGAACATGCCATCCAAGTGATGGGCATCGATCACGTGGGACTGGGTACCGATTTCGACGGTGACGGCGGCATTCGCGGCCTGGCCGATGCCAGTGAACTGACCCTCTTCACCCGCCAGTTGCTGCAGCGCCGCTACAGCGAGACCGACATCCAGAAGATATGGGGCGGCAACTTCCTCCGTGTCATGCAGCAAGTACAGGAATTTGCAACTAAATAACAATACTATATAATCATACTATAATATTATATATAATAAGGTATATAATAATATATAAGAGGTATATGAAAGAGAGAACAGGCATCTTCGTGGGAAGTTTCAATCCCTTCACCATCGGTCACGACTCTATCGTGCGCCGTGCCCTGCCACTATTCGACCGTTTGGTCATCGGTGTGGTGGGCGACCACGTGTCGAAACCCGGCATGATGCCCGCCGAACAACGCATGCAGGCCATCGCCCGCCTCTATCGCGATGAGCCGCGCGTCGAGGTGAAGCCCTACTATGGACTGGCTGTCGACCTTGCCCGCAGCGAGGGAGCCCGCTATATCATCAAAGGCGTACGCTCGGTGAAAGACTTCGAGTATGAACGGGAACAGGCCGACATCAACCGCCAGTTGACCAATGGTGAGGTGGAGACACTCCTGCTCTACAGCGAGCCTCATCTGTCGAGCATCTCATCGTCGATGGTGCGAGAACTGCAGCACTTCGGCGTTGACGTGAGTCCGTTTCTCCCCAACCCTTAGACTGTAAAAACACGAATTATGATTACCTATAACAGCGAAAACGTGAAGATGCCTGCCATTCGCAAGCGCGACACCTCAGCGTGGATACGCCGTGTTGCTGCCACCTATGGCAAGAAGGTAGGCGAAGTGGGCTATTTGTTTTGCGACGACGAACATATCCTGGCGGTCAACCGCGAGTATCTCGGTCACGACTACTATACGGATATCATCACATTCGACTATTGCGAGGATGACATCCTAAATGGCGATCTGGTCATCTCACTCGACACCGTACGGTCGAATGCCGAACTCTTCCATAAGCCTTACGATGAGGAACTGCACCGTGTCATCATCCACGGCATCCTACACCTCTGCGGCATCAATGACAAAGGTCCTGGAGAGCGCGAGATGATGGAAGCCGCTGAAAACCGTGCGCTGGCACTACTCCGAGAGTAGTTCCAGCGCTTTCTTCACTGCCTCATTGTCCTCGTTCATCACCGAGAAGTATTCGCTCATATCCCACAGGTCACGGGCCACAAGGGCCTTCAACTGCAGTCGCAGATAGGGCATCGTACGCACTCGTTCAGCCTCATCCTTGGGTTTGATGTTCTGTTTCTCCCCCTCGCGAACAATCATATCGACAAACGACTGGGGCACCTCGTATCCGGCTTTGAACGAGGCGAAGTCGGTATACTGTTTCTTCAGTGCCTTGCGGTGCTGGTCGACATAGCGCAGGTTCTGTTGGATAATCACGCTCTTGGCAGCCAGTTCACGATGATAGCGGGTGTATTTCGTCGTGTCGAGGGGAACGAAGTAGTCAGGCATGATGCCGCCGCCCCCATAGACGGTGCGATGCCTCTTCAGTGTCTCATACTTCAGCGAGTCGGCGAAATGAATACTGTCGGCATTGGTCAGTTCACCGTGGTTCAACCGGTTCAGGATGTCCTGATCATAGTCTTTCTTGTTTCCTTTCTCATAGGGTTTCTGGATACAGCGCCCCGAAGGGGTATAGTAGTGGGCAATGGTCAGCCGGATCATCGAACCGTCGGGCAGGTCAATGGGACGCTGCACGAGGCCCTTGCCATAGGTACGGCGGCCTACTACCTGACCACGGTCCTGGTCTTGAATGGCTCCCGTCACAATCTCAGCAGCCGAGGCTGTGTACTGATCGACGAGCACCACCACACGACCCTTTCGAAAACCGCCATCTTCCGGTGCCCGATATTCGCGGCGGGGCACCCGACGACCCTCGGTGTAGACAATCAGGTCGCCGGCATCAAGAAACTCACCGGCCAGGTCGGCTGCAGCCTGCAGATAGCCGCCGCCATTCTCCTGCAGGTCGAGTACAAGATCGGTCATGCCTGCCTGTTTCAGCCGGTCCATTCTCTGCAAGAACTCCTCGTAGGTAGTAGCACTGAAATTGCCGATACGGATATAACCGATGCCCGGCCGCAACATATAGGCGGCATCGATGGAATGAACGGGAATCTTATCTCGCTTCACCTTGAAGGTCAGCAGGTCCTTGATACCCGGACGAACCACCCGCAAGTCGGCAATGGTGCCTTTCGGACCACGCAGACGGCGCATAATTTCCTCCTTGCTCATCTTTACACCGGCAATGGCCGTATCGTTGACCATCACGATGCGGTCGCCGGCCACGATGCCCACCTTCTCCGACGGGCCGTTGATGACGGGCTGGATAACGATGAGCGTATCATCGACCATATTAAACTGTACGCCGATGCCTTCGAACGATCCGTTGAGCGGCTCGCTCATGGCCTTGGTCTCCTTGGGCGTGGAGTAACTAGAGTGAGGATCCAGTTTCTCCAACATGCCGCGGATAGCGTCTTCCACCAGTTTCTGTTCGTCTACATCCTCCACATATAGGTTCTTCACGGCCATCTCGGCGATGGTCAGTTTTCGCAGCCCTTCGTTGTCAATTCGCAACTGTGCCTGCGTCGTCAGCCCCACAGTCAGGGCTGCTATCATCAAGATCTGTTTTACCATATTAATACTCAATTATCGATTCTCATTTCTCACTTCTCTTTTCTCAATTACCAATTCTCCTCACTCCCTCTCCTATCCATAGCACGGTCGACGTGGTCAGAATGACAGCAGTCCAGTCGGCGCAATTCAGATGGGTGACATTAAACATCGCCCCACCCAGTTCGACGATGAAGACCTGTCCCACCAGGATGATTACGGCAATAAACATAAAGCCCCGACACTCGCTGAGATGCGAGAAGGCCGACCGGCCGGTCATGAAGGCCTTGGCATTGAACATATTCCAGAACTGCGACATCACGAATGTGGTGAAGAAGAGGGTCAGTTCGTAGGGCGACAACCCGTCGTAGGCACCATAGTGCTCCGTCAGCAGGTCACTGACCAAGCGGATGTCGGCATGCTCCAGAAACAGCAGCAGGGCTGTGAGCAGTACGGTGAAGAGCCCACCAACACCGAAGATGCTCCATGCCATCTCACGACTGATGATCGACTCTGTCAGTCGGCGCGGCTTCTCCCGCATCACCTCCGGGCTGGGCGGCAACGAGGCCAGGGCGATAGCGGCGAAGGTGTCCATAATCAGGTTGACCCACAACATCTGGGTCACCGTCAATGGCGACTCACGACCCACGAAGGCCCCGATAAGCACCACCAGACAGGCCACAACGTTGATGGTCATCTGGAACATGATGAACCGCTGGATATTCTTGTAGAGCGAACGTCCCCACATCACCGCATTGGCGATGGTCGAGAACGAGTTGTCCAGTATTGTCATATCGCTGGCCTCCTTGGCCACAGCAGTACCGTCGCCCATTGACAGGCCAACATCAGCAGCATTCAAGGCCGGCGCATCATTGGTGCCGTCGCCGGTGGCTGCCACCACCAGTCCGCAGCGCTTCAACAGTCTGACCAGTCGCTCCTTATCGTTTGGCCGGGCTCGCGACAGTATCTTGAGGTCCTGCACTCGACCAAGCAGTTCGTCGTCGCTCATCGCAGCAAAGTCGGTACCTGTCAGCCATTGGCCTTCGCCGTCGGCATCGGTCCACAGACCAATTTGACGCCCGATTTCCCGTGCCGTGCCCGGTGTGTCGCCAGTGACGATCTTCACCTGAATGCCGGCATCCAGACAACTCCGAATGGCTTGAGGCACCTCTGTGCGTACCGGGTCGCTGATGGCGAAGATGCCGGCAAAGCGCAGACCCTCGACCGCCAACCTCCCGTCGACGAACACCTGTCGGTCGTCACCTATCTCTCTATAGGCCAGTCCCAGAGTGCGCATGCCCTTGGACTGATAGTCTTGCAACAGTTCCTCATAAGCCTGGCGCTCCTTTTCTGATAGTGCCGACAGTGCAAGCACCATCTCCGGCGCACCTTTCACATAGAGCATCGGCCGACCGGTTACCTCCGACCTGACGATGGTAGCCATATATTTCAGAAAGGTAGAGAACGGCAGACGATCGACGACCGCCACCGACTCACGGATGATGCGGTAGTCAGTGCCACGGTCGTGAAGCCACAGCAGCAGGGCACCCTCGGTGGGGTTGCCCACAGACTTGACACCCGTCGGCTGCAGGTCGAGGTTGGCCGTGGTGTTCACAGCCAGCATCTCGCCCAGCAGGTCGGCACTGACATCCGGTGCCAACCTGGTTTCCGCCACCCGCATCTGGTTCTGGGTCAGCGTGCCCGTCTTGTCGGTACAGATCACGCCGGCAGCACCCATCGTCTCACAAGCATGCATCGTTCGGGGCAGCGTGTTCTGCTTCATCAGTTTGCGCATGCTGAAGGCCAGGCTGAGGGTGACGCTCATGGGCAGTCCCTCTGGCACCGCCACCACAATCAGCGTCACGGCAATCATCACCGTATGGAGCACAAAGGTGATAAAGTCGAGCCAGTCGTCGGTGGTGCTGAAGTCGGTATCGTCACTCATGAAGGCATAGACCACCACACGGCCCACGATAATAAGGGCGGCTATCAGGTAACTTGCCTTGGTAATCCAACCGGCCAATCGATTCAGTTTCTCACTCAACGGCGTGGGAGCACCCTCGTCAACCTGGGCTGCCACAAACACCCGTCCGCTCTCTGTGGCATCACCGACATGGAGCACGCGGGCCGTGCAATAGCCCTCGATGAGGGTCGTACCTTTCATAATATGATTAGAGGGGTAGGTGGCCTCGTGGTCGAAAGCGGTCGCGTCAGTGGTCTTCTCGGCCTGCAGTTCGCCGGTCAGCGACGACTCGTTGACTATCAGGTTGAGGGCTTCCAGCAGTTCGCAGTCGGCAGGCACCTCCTCGCCGGTCTCTAGAATGACGATGTCGCCCACCACGATGTCGCGACGGGGTACCTGGCTCACATGGTCGTTGCGGATGACCTTCACCAGCGTGTCGTCATTCACCTCGTTGAGACTCTGGAAGGTCTTCTCGTTGTTACGCTCTAGAAAGAAGGCCACACCCGTGGCCAGAAGCAGGGCCACGATGATGCCGATGGGTTCGAAATAGGTGGAAGAGCCTTCGCCCGCCCATAGATCTTCATAGACGGAGATGCCTATCGACAGGACAAAGACGACGATCAGTATCCGGTATAGCGGATCTTTAAAACCACCGAAAAAACCTACGATGACTATCAGGATGGTGGCTGTCAGCAGCATGGCCGGCATGCTCCACACGGCCGTCCCCATCGAGGATGACAGACAGGCCGCGACAGCAATGGTTCCAGCAGAGAGTACCATCAGACAGATGGTAATCCAGTGGCGGCACGCCTGCCATAGCCGGTCCCAGAGCGTCTCTCGCTTAGGAGGTGTCAGTACGTTGATGCCATACTTCCGGCGGCTTTCCAGCACTTCGGCATCAGTCAGGCCGGTATAGTGACGAGCAGTTGTCATAAGGATGGATTAGTCGTAGACCTCTTCTTCGGGACGGTCTTCTTCGATGACCAGATTGTCGATGATGAAATTCTGGCGTTCCATCGTGTTCTTACCCATATAGTATTCCAGCAGTTTCTGTACCTGGTCGGTCTTGTGCAGGGTGACCTGCTCCAGACGGATGTCAGGACCGATGAAGCCGGCAAACTCTTCCGGCGAGATCTCGCCAAGACCTTTGAATCGGGTAATCTCCGGGTCGGGGCCCAAGTCGCTGATGGCTTTCTGACGCTCCTCCTCACTGTAGCAATAGCGCACGATGAAGTCTGATTTCTTCTCGCCTTTGGCATCGACTTCGGCCAGCTCCTCCTTACGGCGGATCTTCGTTCGGCGGTTACGGACACGGAACAGCGGCGTCTGCAGCACATAGACATGGCCCTTGCGGATCAGTTCGGGGAAGAACTGCAGGAAGAAGGTGATGATTAGCAGACGGATGTGCATGCCGTCGA
>DETM01000047.1:41274-41505 GCA_002361655.1 Prevotella sp. UBA3288
GCATGCCGTCGACATCGGCATCGGTAGCCACGATGACCTTATTGTAGCGCAGCGTGTCGAGGCCCTCTTCGATGTCGAGGGCTGCCTGCAGCAGGTTGAACTCTTCGTTCTCATAGACCACCTTTTTCGTCAAGCCAAACGTGTTTAAGGGTTTACCCCTTAAAGAGAATACGGCCTGCGTATTCACGTCGCGGCTCTTGGTGATACTGCCGCTGGCCGAGTCGCCCTCGG
>DETM01000025.1 GCA_002361655.1 Prevotella sp. UBA3288
TTGTCCTTCTCGAAGTATTTCTGGTATTCGTTCAGTGTCGTGGCACCGATAGCCCTCAGTTCGCCACGTGCCAGTGCCGGTTTCAGTATGTTGGCGGCATCCATGGCTCCCTCGCCCTTGCCGGCACCTACGAGGGTGTGTATCTCGTCGATGAAGAGGATGATGCGCCCGTCGGCCGAGGTCACCTCGTTGATGACGCTCTTCAGTCGCTCCTCAAACTCACCCTTGTATTTTGCACCGGCCACGAGTGCGCCCATGTCGAGCGAGTAGAGTTGCTTGTCCTTCAGGTTCTCCGGCACGTCGCCGCGCACGATGCGTTGAGCCAGTCCTTCGACGATGGCCGTCTTGCCGGTACCCGGCTCGCCAATCAGGATGGGGTTGTTTTTCGTGCGGCGCGACAGGATTTGCAACACACGGCGTATCTCGTCGTCACGTCCGATGACGGGGTCCAGTTTGCCGGTGCGAGCCAGGTCCACCAAGTTCTTGGCATACTTGTCCAGCGACTGGTAGTTGTCGTCGGCACTCTGGCTCTGCACCTTCTGTCCGCGGCGCAGTTCGAGTATGGCCTGCCGCATGTCTTTCTCCGTGGCACCGGCATCTTTCAGCATACGGCTGACGGTAGAGTTGACCGTAAGGAGAGCCAGCAGTATCGGCTCACACGATACATACTCGTCGCCGAGTTCTCGAGAGAGGTCTTCGGCCTTCTGCAGCACTTTCTGCGAGTCGTTGCTCAAGTAGGGCTCGCCACCCTGCACACGGGCCAGATGCTGCATCTCCTGCTGAGCCAGCATGTCCAGTTGCTGCACGTTGACGCCCAGTTTCTGAAAAATGAACGAGGTGATGTCCTGCGCCTTGTCCATCAGTGCTTTCAGCAGGTGCACCGGCTCGATGCTCTGCTGTCCGTTCTGCCGGGCTATGTTCACGGCCTGCTGAACGGTCTCTTGCGCTTTGATTGTAAACTTGTCTAATGTCATAATCAGTCTCCTTTCTTTTTTTTTTGTTTCTACTTGTTAGGCAACAAACAGCGTGCCTAACGTGGATTGTATGACAGAATGACGGAAAAGACGGACAGAATGGCATGTTGCGGAAGAAAATCGCAGGAAAATGGCGGCCGTTTGAAAAACTTTTCGTAACTTTGCACCCGCATTGCCGCCAGTGGCGGCACGGCCCGTGGAGGTGCGCTTAGCCGCGCTTAATTGGGAATGTGAGTGAGAATCTCCAACTGTCCCGCAACTGTGAACTCCATTATGGCCCTGAAGCGAGCAGCCATTGTCCGTTTGGACGAGAAGGTGCTTCAGGGTGGAGCGAAGTCAGGAGACCAGCCTTTCTTACGGAAACGTAGTATGACGCTCTCGATGTAAGAGCGTGATGCGATCAGCAATAGTGAGTTAAAAGCAGCGGTGCACGGCTTTGTGCAAAGGTGGTTCGTGTGTCCTCGGCTGCGATGTCGGCAGACAGTTTTGTACGTGTATTATTATATAAGTTTTACCCGGGAGCCCTGTCGTGAGATAGTGCTCCTCTTTCTTTAAATCCGTTAAACTTTCCTATTTTCAGAAAACGAACCATCGTAAATGGAATTTATTTGTTATCTTTGCCGTTATAAATTAAAACGATGCGAGTATGAAGCAGATATTGACGGGCCTGGCCCTTACGTTTTTGATGCCTATGATATTGTTTGGACAGACATACGACGAACTGTGGAAGCAGGTGGTGGAAGCACGGGTGGCCGACCTCCCACAGACCGAGATGAGCGTGCTCAGTCGGATAGCCAAGAAGGCGGAGAAAGAGCACAACTACGGGCAGTTGCTGAAAGCCGAGTTGCAGGAGGCTACGGCCCGGTGCACCGTATCGCCGGATTCGCTCCAACCGGCCATTGAACGGCTGAAGAACCGTGAGCAGACCACTCCCGACGAGGTGCTCCGTGCCGTCTACTGTGCCGTCCTGGGCTCTGTCTATCAGGACAACAGACGGTGGCTCGGCGATGACGACGGCAGCATCGCACGCCGCTATTACGACCAGGCCCTCGCCCGTCCTGACCTGTTGGCCCAGGCCAAGGCCCTCGACTTCGCACCCTTTGTCATCAAGGGCGACGACAGTCGCGTCTACGATGGCGATCTGCTGAGTGTCATCGCCTACGAGGCCAAACGCTACGACCTGCTGCGCGACTACTATCAGCAGCAGGGACGCAACCGGCAGGCCATGCTGATGAGCAGTCTGGCGGTCTACCGCCAACAGAAGGATACGCTCACAGGCGACGATAGTCTGCGATGTCTCGATGACCTGATAGCACGCTACGGCGACCTGACCGAAGTGGGTGAGGTGGCCATCGAACGCTATCATGTCCTGAACAGTTTGACATCGGACAAAGAGGAGGAAAAGTGGCACTATCAGCAGGAGGCCTGGAACTATCTGAATCAGGCTCTGCAACGCTATAGCCGGTGGCCCCGGATAGCCACTCTCACCAACATTCTGAACGCAAAGAAGCGCAAATTTGTGCGGGTCAGTATGAATGCCTATGCCTCCATTCCCGGCAAGTCGCAACAGGTCTGTCTGACCCTTCACGGCATTGACCGGCTGACCATGCGCGTCTATCGGGTGAAGGGTACGGCGCTGGAACTTAATCGGCTGTCGCCGGCTGATTCTGGCGACTTCAAGAAACTGAAGGCGCGGATGACCGAAATGCGCGAAATGGCACAGAACCGTGCCTATACGGGGCATCAGCCTTGGGAGGAATACAAAGACACGCTGACGCTCGAGGGACTGCCGCTGGGCATCTATGCCATCGCCGTCGAGACCGCACTTGGCACCACGTGGCTCGATATGCTCTATCATGTCAGCGACCTGCGCCTGCTGTCGCAGGAATTGCCGGGCAGCAAGAAGCGCTTCGTGGTGGTCAACGCCACCAGTGGTCAGCCCGTCAAGGGAGCCCAGTTGCGACTCAAGGGTTATAGCAACGGCAAGGACCGGGTGGCCACGCTGACCACTGACGGTCATGGTGAATGTGAATACGCTACCAAGGACATCCGGTGGCGCGAAGTGTGGATCACCGCCGGCGACGACTACTATTGTCCGTTGCTGTCGCCCTATGGTTATTTCTCTGCCTATGAAAACAGTCGTGATACCCGTCGCGTACATATTTATATTGACCGTGCCATCTACCGTCCGGGGCAGACCGTTCATGCGGCGGCCATTCTCTATACAACGACGGAGGGCTTCCGCCATCAGGCCGACGGCGGCAAGACGGTGACGATGCGCCTGCGCAATGCCAACAACGAAGTGGTGAGCGAACAGACGCTGACCACCGACGACTATGGTACCTGTGCTGCCGACTTCACACTGCCGCAACAGGGACTGAACGGACAGTTCTGCATCGAGGCCAACGACCATCGGCAGTACTTCCGCGTCGAAGAATACAAGCGGCCCACTTTCGAGGTGGAGATGCCCGACGTGAAGGAGACTTATGCCGCCGGCGACACCCTGCAGGTGAAGGGTACGGCCCGCTCCTATGCCGGGGTGCCGGTGCGGGGTGCCACGGTGCGCTATACCGTAGAGCGTAAGCGCGCCTTCTGGTGGATGTCCTATTCCTATTACTGGAATCAGGGCTTCGTGGGCCAAGAGGTGGAAGACGAAACTGTGGCCAGCGGCGAAGTGACGACCGGCGACGACGGCTCGTTCTCAGTGCCCATGCCGCTGACGATGCCCAAGACCGCCCATCCCATGTTCTACAACTTTGTGGTGTCTGCCGAGGTGACCGACCAGGCCGGCGAGACCCGCCACGGCGAACTGTCGCTGCCGCTGGGCAACCGCGCCAAGGCCTTCAGCATGGACCTCCCAGATCAGGTGCTCAGGGAGAAGGGCGGCACCGTCACCTTCCATCTGCGCAATGCTGCAGGCACCGACCTGTCTGGGCAGGTGAAATACCGCATAGACCGGGGGAAATGGCAGACCGACAGCACACGCCACGCCATCGCCCTGCCCCGTCTGGACAGCGGCAGTCACACGCTGGAGGCTGTCTGCCAAGGCGACACGCTGAGCCGACAGTTTGTGGCCTTCTCGCTCGACGAACAGCGGACGCCCATCGAGACCGACGACTGGTTCTATGTCTCCGACCGTCAGTTCCCCAACGACGGCAGTCCCGTCACCCTGCAGGTCGGCTCGTCGGCTAAGGATGTGCATATCGTCTATACAATCATTGCCGGCGACACCGTCATTGAGAGTGGCTCGGTGGATAAGAGCAACGCTCTCGTCAACCGGCGGTTCACTTATCGTGACGACTACGGCAACGGTCTGTTGCTCACTTTCGCCTGGGTGAAAGCGGGCATCGTCTATACTCATCAGACCACCATCCGCCGCCCCCTGCCCGACAAGACGCTGAAGATGCAGTGGCAGACCTTCCGCGACCGCCTCACTCCCGGACAGCAGGAGCAGTGGACACTCACCATCCTCTCGCCCGACGGCAAACCGGTACAGGCACAGATGATGGCCACACTCTACGACAAGAGCCTCGACCAACTGGTGGCTCACCAGTGGTCGCTCACGCCCTATGTGTGGCTGCCCATCGCCAATACCGCGTGGTGCTACAACACGTGGCACACCATGCAGGGTGAGCGTTTCGAAGACTATACGGCCATCCCCGTGCCAAATCTGGCTTTCAACCGCTTCGACCATACGCTCTATCCTTCGGGCAATGCCGTCATTGCCTATGGACGCATGTTTGTCGGTGCCGTGATGAAGTCGAGGGCTGCTGCCAACGACGAGATGATGGCCGACGCGATGCCGGAGATGGCTGTTGGCGCACAGACGGCAAGCAGCACCGCAGACATGATAGGAGCGGCTGCGGATGCTGAAGAGGCCGACAACGGCGGCCAGTCGGCAGAGACCAGTCAGGTGCAGACACGCGAGAACCTGCAGGAGACGGCCTTCTTCTATCCGCAACTCACGGCCGACAGCACGGGCTGTGTGCGGCTGAATTTCACGCTGCCCGAGAGTCTCACCACCTGGCGATTCATGTCGCTGGCTCATACCGAGGATATGATGGTGGGTACGTTCACTGATGAGGCCGTGGCCAAGAAGGATGTGATGATACAGCCCAACATGCCGCGCTTCGTACGTATTGGCGACCGGGCCACCATCTCGGCACGCATCTTCAACACCGGCGACAAGGCTGTCAGCGGCAAGGCACGACTCGAACTCATCGACCCCGCCACCGGGCAGACGGTCTATGCCGACGAACAGAGGGTCGAGGTGCCTGCCAATGGTCAGATTGCTGCCGCCTTCCTCTGGGTTTGCACGGAGCAGACGCCCAGTTTGCTGGTAGCAAAGATAACGGCCAGTGGCGAGGGCTTCAGCGACGGCGAGCAGCACTATCTGCCCGTGCTCACCAACAAGGAGCGCGTGACTATCACCATGCCCTTCACCCAGACGGAACCGGGCACGAAGGAAATACAATTGATAGCGGCCCCCCCGTCGTCCTCCACCCTCACCATCGAATACACCAACAACCCCGCCTGGCTGATGATTCAGGCACTGCCCGAAGTGGGACATCCCCACGACAACTGCGCCATCTGTCAGGCTACCTCCTACTATGCCAACAGCATCGGCCGCCATATCCTGGCACAGAACGCCCACGCCAAGCACATCTTCCGCACCTGGCAGCACGAGACAATCAACGGCGTAAGCAACTGTGCCCAGCGGTTCTCCCGCTGGGCTATGGGCACAACCTCGCTCCACTCGCAACTGGAGAAGAACCAGGAACTGAAAGACCTCGTGCTCAACGAGACTCCCTGGGTGATGGAGGCCAACAGCGAACGGGATCAGCGACAGCGACTGGCCGACTTCTTCGACGAGAACCTGATGGACCAGCGGCTTGCCGCGTCGTTAGGCAAACTGAAGTCGCTCCAGCAGAGCGACGGTTCGTGGAGTTGGTGGCCGGGCATGCGCGGCTCGATGTATATGACGGTGGAGGTCAGCGAGATGCTGGTGCGTCTGAAACAGATGACCGCCGTGCACCACGACACGGAGAAGATGCTCAACCGGGCCTTCGACTTCATGGGCCGTGAGATCATCGACATGGTCAACGAGATGAAGAAACACGAGAAAGCCTCCCAACGCGAAGGCGGGGTGGGGACTTCTTTCCCCAGCCACATGGCCCTGCAGTGGCTCTACATCTGCACCCTCGACGGTCGGCAGTTGCCGGCCAAGGTGCGGGCCGCCAACGACTATCTCATCCGCCTGCTGAAGAAGGAGACGCGCAACCAGAGCATCTACGACAAGGCCATGACCGCCATCGTGCTGAACAACAAGACCTACGTCAAGAGTCTCAAGGAGTATACCGTATATAAAGAGGACATGGGACGCTACTACGACACGCCGAGGGCCCTCTACTCCTGGCGCGACTACCGCATCCCCACTCAGGTGGCTGCCATCGAGGCCATCAAGCGCCTCACGCCCGAAGACACCAAGACCATCAGCGAGATGCAACGCTGGCTGTTGCAGCAGAAGCGCACCCAGTCGTGGGATACGCCCATCAACAGCGCCGACGCCGTCTATGCCTTCCTCCATGGCGACAGTGTGGCTCTCGCGGCCCAGCCGAAGACCGTCCTGAAGGTCGACGGTAAGGAACTGCCCACCAGCGAGGCCACGGCCGGACTGGGCTATGTGAAGACAACATTGCCTGGCAACGGCAAACGCTCGTTTACGGCCGAGAAGACCTCCACCGGCACTTCCTGGGGTGCCGTCTATATGCAGTTCATGCAGCCCGTCGCCGACATCAAGGCACAGCAGAGCGGCATCAGCGTCAGTCGCGAAATTATGATGGCACCTGATACTTCTTCACTCTCCAATCTGCACTCTGCACTTAAAGTCGGCGACCGCATCACTGTGCGCATCACTATCGAGGCCGACCGCGACTACGACTTCGTGCAGGTCGCCGACAAGCGGGCAGCCTGCATGGAGCCCGTACGCCAGTTGAGCGGCTACCACTGGGGCTACTATACCGTGCCGAAAGACTGTGCCACCCATTACTTCTTCGACCGCCTGGCTAAAGGCCGGCATGTCATCGAGACCGAATACTACATCGACCGTGCCGGCACCTACGAGACGGGCACCTGCACTGCCGAGTGTGCCTATAGTCCCGAGTTCCGGGGCACGGCTCCATCTATAACCATTCAAGTGAAATGAACAGAAAAATCATCTTAGCAGCCTGCCTTTGGCTGATGGCCATAGCAGCGAGCCCCTCCCCTCGGCGAGGTTTGGAGGGGAGCGCACATACCGTTGTCAACGTCGGCAAGACGGGCTATCAGATTCCCGTCACCGCCACCTTCGAACTGAAGAACAACAGTTCGCGCCGACTGGTCATCGACCGGGTGAAGACCGACTGCGGCTGTACGCAGGCCGAATTCCCCCGCAAGGCGATTGCTGCCGGCGAGAAATACACCGTCTCCATGACCTACGATGCACGCATGCTCGGACATTTCTCCAAGCAGGCGGCCGTCTACTATGCCGGACAGACGCAACCGGTCTACCTCACCATGGAGGGCGTCGTGCTGGCGGAGTTGAAGGACTATTCCAGAACGCATCCCTATGCCTTCGGCGAAATGCTGGCCGACCAGGACAATGTCGAGTTCGACGATGTCAACAAGGGCGAACGCCATCAGACGGTCATCAACATCGTCAACAATGGCGAGAAGGCCATGACACCCAACGTGCTCCATCTGCCTCCCTACCTCTCGGCCGATGTACAGCCCGACACGCTGCTGCCCGGGCGTGCAGGCCAGGTGACGCTCACCCTTAACTCGCAGGAGATTCACGACTTCGGACTGACCCAGACTACTGTCTACCTGGCTTCGCAACTGGGCCAGAAAGTCAGTGACAACATCGAACTGCCCGTCTCCGTGGTACTCCTGCCCAGCACCATCGGCTTCGAGGGTGCCAACAAGCAGTATGCACCGTCGCTCCGTTTGTCGGCCGACTCGCTGACGTTGGGCATGGTCAACGGCCGGAAACGCAAGAGCGGCATCATCACCCTGACCAACACCGGACGTCTGCCTCTGACCATCTCCTCGCTGCAGATGTTTACTCGCGGTCTGAAGGTCACACTCGACAACCGGGAACTGCAGCCGCAGCAGTCGGCAAAACTGAAAATCGCCATCGACGACCGTCACTTGCTGCTCAAGGCACGTCAGCGACCGCGTGTGCTGATGATTACCAACGACCCCGACCATGCCAAGGTCGTCATCCGTGTCGGCATCAAGAATTCGCTTTAGCGCTTTTACCAAGCGTAGCGACTAAAAGAAATTGTCAAATTGTAAATACAATATCCCTCATGGATCATCCCGAGAACAGTTCAGAATATGCAGGTCTGCAAGTCAACAGTGGTGTTGAGCAGCCCTCAATCATCAACCCCTATCTCCAGCGCAACCGCTTCCGCCGCCGCGAAATGACGGTCGCCGAGATGGTCGAAGGCATCGTCAAGGGCAACGTCACCATCCTCTCTCAGGTCGTCACGCTCATCGAAAGTGTCAACCCCGACCACCAGGCCAAAGCCCAGGAGGTCATCGACCGCTGTCTGCCCTACAGCGGCCGCAGCGTGCGCATCGGCATCAGCGGCGTGCCAGGAGCAGGCAAGTCAACCAGCATCGACGAGTTCGGCATCCACCTGCTACGCGAGAAGGGCGGACGCCTGGCCGTCCTCGCCATCGACCCCTCCTCCGAGCGCACCAAGGGCAGCATTCTGGGCGACAAGACGCGCATGGAGAAACTCGCCGTCCATCCCGACTCGTTCATCCGTCCCAGCCCGTCGGCAGGCTCACTGGGTGGTGTGGCCCGCAAGACACGCGAAACCATCATCCTCTGCGAGGCCGCAGGCTTCGACAAGATTTTCGTCGAGACCGTCGGCGTCGGACAGTCCGAGACAGCCTGTCACTCAATGGTAGACTTCTTCCTGCTCATCCAAGTGGCAGGCACCGGCGACGAACTGCAGGGCATCAAGCGCGGCATCATGGAGATTGCTGACGGCATCGTCATCAACAAGTGCGACGGCGACAATGTGGACCGCTGCCACATGGCGGCCACCAACTTCCGCAACGCCCTCCATTTCTTCCCTATGCCCGAGAGTGGATGGACACCGAAGGTACTGTGCTATAGCGGTTTCTATGGCACCGGTGTCAAGGAGGTATGGGACATGATCTATCAGTACTTCGACTTCGTGAAGCAGAACGGCTACTTCGACTACCGCCGCAACGAACAGGCTAAGTACTGGATGTATGAGACCATCAACGAACAACTGCGCCTCCACTTCTACAACAACCCCGTCATCCAGGCACAACTCGCTTCTGCCGAACAAAGCGTGTTGCAGGGCCAAAAGACCTCCTTCGTGGCAGCGCAGGACCTGTTGGACAACTACTTCAAGAACCTGCCTAAAGACTTATGACGAGTTAAGGCAAGTTGTGATAAATAATGACTAAAAAACAGCGGCACACGCTTTTTTAATGTCAATCAATCTTGCAAGCAAGGGCTTTTTCTGTCGGGCTACTGACATGTTGTATCGTGCCTGCATGTTGATAAGCAGTTCTGGATTGATGCCAAGGGCGGCCTCAACCATGAGAGCGAAATCAGTTGTGACGGGTCGTTTGCCGTTTAAGATCTCATTCAGTTGAGTATAGGGCACAGACAAAACCTCTGAGAATTTCTTTTGCGAAATTCCTCTTGCCTCCAGTTCTTCCTTCAGAACATCTCCCGGGTGTGTTGTTATTCTGTTCATGTCTCTATCTTATTGATAATGGTTTGTAATGTCAGTTACTGTGCAGATGGTCACAATGGGTTCAAACCCCTCTTGTCTGATTTTGAACTCCAAACGATAATGATAGTCTATTCGGATAGAAAAGTATCCATTGTCAAGTGCTTCAAAGTTTAGGGAATTGAACACGAATAAGTCCTCGATGCGTGTAGCGGCCAGGAGCGTATCAATGCGCTTCTGGTATTTTGCTATGACGGATTTCTGAAAACGGTACTTTTTGTTCGTGCATTTTCCGTCGTTGTACAGTTCTTCGAGATAATCTTTTTCGTATTCTATGACCATGTTTTCAGCCTTATTTGGCTGCAAAGATAAACAATTATTTTGATATTCACAAATTTAGTGAAGTTTTTTTTCGGGCTGAGCCAATTATATGAAACCACTTTTGGTGGTATGGCTTTTGTATCCTTGTGGGACAAAGTTATTTTTTCAGATACCTCATTAAATCTCTCAAAAAGTCTATGTATAATATCTCTGCACTCTATGGAAATTTCTCAGTGAGAGCAGTTTTTTAGGTGCAGTTAGTGCACCTTGTTTTTTATTACCTATATAGCAATGACTGAAAGTGAATAGTCGAATATGGTGACGCATCGCCAAAGTCATGAAAAAAGGTGTGCTCGCAAATCCTTGCGGCACACCTTTTGTTCAGGCAGATATTACTTTATAATGACCTTCAGGCCACCAATAATGTTGATTCCACTGCGAGGCGCAGATAGGCGTTCACCCTTAAGATTGTAGATGTCCTGCCCCTTTATGTCTGCTTTGACATTGCTAATGCCGGTTGCTGCCTTGTCAGTGAAATAGCCCGGAGCATCCGTACCACCGTCGATGCGGGCATACTCGGCATCAGTGTGATTGGCATCAAATACTGTGCCGCTGCCGAGCAAAGTGTGCTGCAAGGCCACAAGACCTCGTTCGTGGCAGCGCAAGACCTGTTAGACAACTACTTCAAGAACCTGTAATAAAATAGCGACGAAAAGAGAGTGATGCAGATAGGAATAGACAGCGGCAGCGGATTCTGCTTCGTTACAATATATAAATTTGAGTGATTACACTTGTCATATGTGCTAAACAATCTTTTGATGTCGACAAAATCTCTCATGAACAAATTTTTATACGAAATAATAAGCAGAGAAGATTCCCAGGAGATTGCATGTGACATGCGTAATCACACAATAGCGAACATCTCTGGTTCTCATGTACATCAGGCAAAGAATGACCGCCATCATCGGCGTGTCTAATCTCCAAATGCCTGTACCTACATGCGCCGCGTAAAAGATGAGTGCATTGGAAACGACAATCGCTATCTTGCCGAAAGAGGCTCTTTCCATCACGGATATGTACCATTTCCGTAAAAACAGTTCCTCTGCAATGGGGCCGATGATGGCGAAGGAGAATATATGCAGGATCAGGCCCGCCAGCGTATAGGACTCCCGATGGTCTGTATTGGGCGCGTCAAACAAGGAGGTCAGCAGAAGTATAATGAGTTGCCAGAGAACTCCCAATGCCAAGGATAGAATAGCCGTTTTCATGCTCATTCCAAGGCTCGGATTACGCCATGTTCCTAACTTCTCTTTCTTCTCTTCGTAAAGTAAGACGGCAAAAATTGCCAACGGCCACAGAAGGTTTCCTATATCTAATGTTGTACGACTGAAAGGAATATCCCGTGAGAAAATATAGGCGAAGTAGGGCAACAGGAAAACGCCCATCAAGATGAAGGAAGCAAGAAAGACTCTTGCCATCTTGAAAATACATTCTTTTTTAGAATACGTCATAAAAATAGTTTAAAATGAGACAAAATTAGGATGTATCTTATCTGCTTACGTGCGAGCCTATAGTTTCCATTATCCGCATATCGGTAAATTTCTTTCTGCATGGGTCGAACTTCTGCATTTTTACAGCATTAGGACTAATATCCCATGTTTGCCTTTGCGCTTTGCGGACAAAAGATAGTCCATGCTGCTGTTGGCAACTGTCTATTCTAACTGTGTCACATTTGCACATAGCCTTCTGCTGACATAAAGAGTCTGTTCTAATGGCTATGCTGTCTTGCTTGACCGTTGTATTGTCCATGCAGTTTTGGCCAATAGCAAAACAAGGTACAATCAGCAGGGCGATTAGCCCAATAGTTTTTTTTGATACTATCATATAAATTTCGATTGATCTGTTCTTGATTCGCTCGGACAAGCCGATCGTAGCCCGCAAGACATTGAGGCATTTTGCTCTACTTGCCGTTGACGAACTCGTCGATGTCCTTGATGGCTTTGTTCAGCGAGCGCATTTCGCGATTATAGACAAAGAAAAGTATAGGTGCAATTATGATGAACATCACAATTGAAATCACAAGCCTACTGGATGGGATGTTTGTGCCGTAGTGAACTTCAAGCAAAAACCAGATAAACCAGAGAAGAAGAAAAGGAATCGCGAAGAAAGTGTAAAGCTTCTCTCTACGTTTGTAAGTCCTCAGTCTGTGCTGTGTGTTGATTACATTGTTAGCTGCCAGATACTTGTCACGGATTGTACTGACATTCCAGAAATTGAAGAATGCCTCGAAAACCATTCCTATACATACGGCAATGATTGGCAGCCACGAAACACCGACTATGCTTTTTAAGATATAAACAATTAATGGCACCAATGCCAAGTCAACGACGCCGCCCCAGACACTCATTTGCTTAATCCACGCCACATGGGCCTTCATCGCTTCTTCCAGCATCTGACGGCTGACTATCTCCTGCTGCTCCAAACGGTTCTTAAACTCTGCGACCTGACTGCGCAGTTGCTCCAATTCTTGTAGGTTATTATTCTGATTTTCCATAATGTTTTGTAGTTTTATTGGTTAGACATATTCTTTAGTTCTTCCTTGATGCGGTAGAGGCGCACGCTAACGTTCTTCACCGTGATGCCCATGACGGCGGCAATCTCCTCGTAGGTCATGTTCTCCAGCCAGAGCAGGATGATGGCGCGGTCGAACTGCCCAAGTCGTGCGATGCGCTGGCGCAGCATTTCCATTTGGTGCGAGTTCTGATTGGTTTCCGCCTCCTCGTAGGGGTCGATGTCCATTGTCAGCGGCACCGTCTTGTTTCGTCGTTTCTTACGGTCGAGCGAGATGCAGACGTTCAGGCTGACGCGGTAAATCCAAGAGCGCACATCGC
>DETM01000027.1 GCA_002361655.1 Prevotella sp. UBA3288
TCGTAGTCGGTCAGCCACTGGCGGCGGAAGTCGAAGGCGCTGACCGTGCCCTCCACCTCGGTAAAGCCGACAATGTTAAACCGCCGCCCCTTGAGAAAGGCGGTGAACGCATGGCCGTCGAAGCGCACGAAGCCCGACAGCGTTCCGACATAGATATATCCGCGAGTGTCCTGAAAGAGCCGCTCGCACTGCATCTGTGGCAGCCCGTCCTGGATGGTGTAGCGGCGGAAGGTCAGCCGGCTCTCCATCTGTGCCGTGGCGGTGAGGCTGACACAGAGCATCCAGCCGAGCAAGCATAAGCGTCTGAGTGTTTTCATGACGCGAAGTTACTAAAAAATGCCGAAACGCAAAAGCTTTTGCCTACAATTATTTCCCACAGCATCCAGTTCGTCACTCACAGGGTGCAGTTCGTCAAAAACCCCCTCCGCACGGCACTCCCCTGACGAACTTTTCGCTATCTTTGCCCAACAAACCTATTTAACTATCAGTGCTTATGAAACAGAAACTACTCCTGCTCCTCGGAGCAATGCTCGCAGTCCTGGGCGTTCAGGCTGCAGCACCCAATTCCTATGTTAAGTTCAGCGTGAACGGGAAAACGCTGACCTGTGGTTTTAACAAGTTCTCTGCTGCCGTACCCGAGCCTTTCGACCTGGGCATGGTTTATCGGAGCCCCGACCAAGACAAGCCCGAACTCAGCATAAAGGGCTATCAGGTTGTCATCCTCACGGACCGCGAAGGGTTCGAGAATGAGGACACCCACTACATGCTGGTCAATATCGGCGTGTATGACAAAAGCATCTCCCAGTCAGGTGCATATTATGACTGGAATGACAAAGCGCTGTTTGTCTTGCCTCAAGGCAGCAATAGTCCGGTGCAGTTCGGACACCAATTCACCGGCGGCTCAGGTGCGCTGGAGCCGATGAACGAAGTGATGAGTGCCAACCAGTTCGTCTGGAGCGACGGTACGAGAGACGAATCTGTACTGCCCCGTCCGCTGGTGTATGATGAAGAGTCAGGCACCTATAAGGAAGGCCAATACCAGAAGGGACACACCTATGTCTTTGCCATCCACTTCACGGAAATGGCACACACGACCGTCGGGGGGGTGGACGGCGGCACTAACCCATGGAGTTATCCGGAGAACTCGGGCAGTGAGTACTCTAATTACAAATGGACTGACCACTCCAAGGAATGTCTGTTGGCAAGTTTCACTTATGCTGGCGACGAGGCTTCGACCACGACTCATGTATATATGAATGTAAACGGCCAAAGCAACAGTTATGGCTTGCTCGGCTCGAACCAGGAGCCCATTGACCTAGGTACCATCTATCCGACTGAGATAACACTGACGAACACGCGGGAAAAGATGACTGTCCCCGACTTGGGCTTCTGGGGCTACACTTTGGAGAGTGCTGCGCCCTTCACCAATTCTGCAGCAGCAAATACCTATGGTGGTTCCATGACGTTCGTCACGATGAAGAAGAGCGATGCCGACAAATATATCGTCGATGGTTACGAGGTAGATAACCGTGACTACAAGACAGGCAACTTCGGCAGAATCAATTCCTCGCCGGTTGATGCCGTGCTTTGCTTAACAGAAAGAGGCCTTGCCTTACTCAGTGAAAACTGGACATACGATGCCTATCCGACTGATGTGTTTGTGAACTGGCAGTATTCAGGCACCTATCCCGTCAACGTCAGTTGGGGCTTCTACGATGAGCAACAGTTAGGCGTCCATAAACTGGATGACGGCGAGACTTACACCGTCGCATTCTACTTCAGCGAATATAACGAAATGCTGCAGCCCGTCTATATCCACCGCAATGGCGGCAAATACTACAAGTTCAACTTTACCTACTCCGCTAATGACCCCTCGGGCATAGATGCAATTGACAATGGACTATCGGCAAAAGGCAAGATGTACTACGACCTGCAGGGTCGCCGTGTGGCTCAGCCCTCGAAGGGTGTCTATATCGTGAACGGTAAGAAGACCATCATCAAGTAATCCTCCTAAATGAAACGACTATGAGACTAAAACCTTTATTCACAACCCTACTCCTGGCCCTCTGTGCCGTCGTCAGTACGGTACGGGCACAGGACATGCTCAGCACGCCGCTGACCCTTGAGGCCGTGGAGGCTGGAACGATCAATATCGTCAACCCCAATGCGCTGACGATAGAATATAATAAGAATGGTGGCGGATGGACATCTGCCAACAGCAACCCCATCAGCATCAGCGTTGCCGCTGGCGACCAAGTACAACTGCGAGGCGACAACCCGACGTATTGCACAACGACCGATGGAGAGAAGCCCACACAGATTACCGCCACCAACGATATTTATATATATGGTAATGTGATGAGCCTGATCAGCAGCACTGGCTTTGCTACGCTCACCACCCTGCCTAAGGTGGGAGGCGACCAGCAGTATGACTCCGATAACACCTTCGCATACCTGTTCACCACCTCGGGTGAATACTTAGACCCCGTACCCAATACCACCATCCACAACCATCCCACCAAGAACATCGTGCTGCCGGCCCTGAACGT
>DETM01000048.1:0-3993 GCA_002361655.1 Prevotella sp. UBA3288
CATCAGTGCTTTACGCTTTTCTTCATCGGCAACCGTGTTCGTCTTACCATTCTCCGGCCGTCCCTCAATATGGATGTGTTGCTCCTTTATCTGGGGCTGGTAGTTAAGAATCCAAGCCATCTGATTGATGGTTGCCGTATCCTTGTTTTGATTGTCGTTGTTCATTTGTTAATATGTTTATTGCCCTTCTGTCCCTTGGAGGCTGCAGGAAAACCGATATTCTGGTGTTTAATTTGAGGTTGGTAATTACCTACATTGGGTATTACAGTCTGTTGATTGACATACGTGTAAGCAAATCGTCTGTTATTGAATTCCTTCTCGATGCTGTCCACCAGTGCCTGCTCCTCATCAGTACCGTTGCGGATAAACTTATACAGCATAGCCACAATAGACTTCGCATCATTCCAGTCCACACAGTTCTTGCAATAATCAACAAGTTCCTTCAATGTGAAAGAACGTGTATCTACACTTTCTACATGTACCATTTGTTCTATGCTTTTATAAATTTCAGATTAACATATTAGTTCAAAGAACAGAAGCGATGGACAAAGACAGAAAAATTACTCGGCTCAGGACAACCACATCCCTTACGACTAAACCGCCAATGCCCACGCTTCTGCATAACGTGAGCAGGCAGCATTCGACTAGTCGTAATTCGAGCGTATGTGGTTGTTTGAGCCGAAACGATGCTTCCGATGCTGTATTCTTTTATATGTCTCTAATCGGGTGCGAAGATAATCAATTTATCCCGAAGCACCAAATATTTTTCTTGTTTTCATCGTGATTTATCTTATTTGGTTTTTATTTGGTAATTCAGATATTCTTTGTATATTTGCAGCATCAATCATTTATATATATGAATGCTACGATAGACATTAGTTATAACCAGATGTTCGTCGTCGACGGTGATGGTGAAGGTGACCAAGGCGCCCTTCAATAGCCTCTTGCAGAATGCTCTTTTTCAGTCGCTCTGCTAGTGTTCTATCCAACTCTGCTCTTTTCTGAAGGAGGATAGCAAGTCCTTCTGTTGATTTCTGTTGTCCGGTCATATACATTATTTGTTAATGCGTTCAGGACAACGTGACACAGAAAACAGAAGAATCACTCCCAATAATAGCCCATTCGCTTCAGCATTGTCTCTTCAGAGAGCCATGTGTTTTTGACATATTCAATATAGACGATATCATCTATTATAGAGTAAATAATCTTGATTCGAGGTATGACTTTATAGCCACGAAGATCAAAGCCGACCTTTTCTGAAACAGGCTCAACAGCAGCACTATACGGTGACAGTGCAATCTGTTTAACAGCGTCCATCACCTGTCGGCGCATTTTGCTGTACTGCCTTTCACCGTGTTCCTCCAACGTATATTGCAAGACCTCAGCAAGGCTCAGCAACGCCTGTTCCGACCATCTTATCTCTAAACTCATACAGCCGCTGGTCTAAGAATCGCTCGGCTTCCTCCTGCGAATAACTCTTGCCAGCCAGTATTTGGCTGTGGCTTAACTGTAGGATTTTCACCAGTCTTTCTTCTTCACTCATCATACCATTGCAGATTTGATGCTGCAAATGTACGATAAAAGATTGAAAACGCCAAATCTTTTCTCATGATTTCTGTGCCACGATGTCAAAGAACGAACAGATCAAGGGACTCTGATTTATCAGCTGAAGCAGCGCGAGAAGCAATATGAATACTATAGGAATAAACTATTAACATCTGAATGAATATGAAATCACTTGTCATCATAATGCCCATAGGCGGCAACATCCTCCCCTTCTCTTACGCTTTCTTCTTTACTGAGAATCCGTAAGCTCTTCTCGTTCGATTTATCTTCTGTGATTTCGGAAGAAAACTCGCCAAAATGCAAATAATTTGCAAATCGGCGAGTTTTCTTTTGTATTTTCGAAAAATAACTTTGAATATGCTTTTTTCTACAAGTATTTGTTGAGTTCTACAACAAGTCTCTGAACAGTCGTAGAAGATTCTTCCTCTGCAGGGTTGCCATGCGAGATTTCAGCAAGCACTGTCTCTGCATTGTCGATGGCTTGTTGCTGTCGGGACAATAGAAGATTGTACATGACTGCACCATAGCCATCGTTCTTGCTATATGGCATACCAGTCAGTTTGGTAAGCATGTCTTTGTACTGACTTCGATGAATGGCACCGGTGTATAGGTTGTAATGTAGCAGGAACCAATACTCAAACGCCTGATTGCTGTATGCCACACGGAATCCATTCTTCTCTGCAAATTGTATTGCCTGGTTGAAATCCTTCGCGGGGAAATCGTCTTTGTCAAAGACCACCCAGCATTGGTCATAAATCTTCTTTCTCTTTTGATCGGCATCACGAATGCTGATTGCTTTGATGACAAGCGTCATCGTGTTCATTGCTTGACCAACAGCCTTGATAGTTGCTGCTGTCATGCGAAATGCCTTGAAATAGTCTGGCTCTGTCTTTTCTCCCTCGCAGACAATGAGGAACGACTGCTTGATTTCTCTTACACCCTGACGGCGTGAGAGGTCTGATGACCTGTGGTCTTTCTTTTGTCGTTTAGTCATAGCTACTTTGCAGGATTAAAGATTTTCTCTATATCGCCTATGATGGGGGTTGCTCCATACTTGCCCAACAGATAGTCTCTCTCGAATGGAGAGGTGCTTCGAACCTTATATTCCGCCAAAGAAAACAATTCTGTCGCTCCAAAACTGTTTTTTTGTGTGAACCAAACCTGATCTCTTCTGAACAGTCCGGCACTGAGCAAAAAGGTGTCATGCGTTGTGAACAGTAGCTGGGCACCCTTCGGGTTCGTCTTAGCATCATTGAAAAGTGCAACTACCCTCTTGACAAGAAGCGGATGGAGCTTCGAGTCAAGTTCGTCAATGACGATACGCTTTCCATTATCAAGCGCATCGATGATGGGATATGCCAGAGAAAAGTATTTTATGGTTCCCTCAGACTCATTCCTGCTGAATGCAAAGGAAACATTGTTCACCTCGCGTCCTTCATCGTCATACTGCTTGTGGTCACTGACGATGCGGTTGTCTATCTTGGTGATGTTCTCTATGCCGAGGTCAGCATACTTTGCAAAGTCAATAATCCTTTTACGCAGAGGCTCATTATCAAGATGCTTGATGGCATTGTTCCACAGCGGTTCGTCTTCAGAGCAGAAAACGACCTTCGTATCATTAAGCCATTGAAGGATGCTGACTGACGTTGGCTCGTTGAATTGGGCTGCCGTTGAAAGTAAAAGCGCATTACTGCGTACCATTTTCTTATTGACAAGTTCTTGAATAAGCTGGCTCTTTGGATGTACCGTTGTAGAATGCCCTTCACGATAGAACACTTCCACCTCCTTGGCTCTCTTTTTGCAAACACGTTTGTAGAGCCATTCTTCATGCACGGATAGGCTGTCTACCTCAAATCCGTATCTGTATATGAACTCGCCATCGGTGAAGGTGGCCTCCATGACGGTCGGTTCTTTTACGGATGTGGCATTGAGTCTGAAATTCTCCACATCAATAGCCTCTCCTGCCTGACTGTTTTTGAATGATTCTGTGATAAACCTCTTGTAAAATTCAAATGCCTTCACCACGTTAGATTTTCCAGAAGCATTCGCTCCATAAACGACAGCACTTCTTACGAGTGAGATTCCTGTATCTTCAAGAGGAAACAGGTCATTAGGCTCAGAGCAAGACTCTTTGAGTGGAGTAGCAACTAAGGAAAGCTTCAATTCTTCCTTGATTGACAAGTAATTGGTTGCACAAAATTCAAGAACCATAATTATAAGTCGCGTATTTGTAAATTTTCTGCAAAGATAAGACTTTTCTTTCAATTTTACCAAAGAAAACACGAATATTTGCAAATTTATGGTCAATAATCTTCATTTTGACATCTTCGATTATAATAAACAGGTTGATTTCTTATGATAATTGACCACTTCTGAGTCTGCCGTTTCTGCTTTCGTGAGTTGATGAAATTAGGTTGCAAAGGTAAC
>DETM01000048.1:4057-39298 GCA_002361655.1 Prevotella sp. UBA3288
CTTGTGCTGATGGTCACAACACCTTATTGGCAAGATCCCGTTGTATGCTACGGTGTGGCTGTCTAGATGTGTCGGGGAAGGGTAAAAATGTGCATAATACCGGGGGTGGTGGCGAAAAACGAAAGCAAATGAGACATTTTCTAAAGCCGTTCTCTTAGTAACCTGTTATCTTTGCTGCCAAATTTTTACCAATCAAAAATTATAAGAACTAAAACAATTATGAAAACATTTACAAAACTAATGCTCACTCTTGCCATGCTCGTTGGCGTAGTGGGGGGGGTAGATTCTGTTAGTGCCACTAAAAAGTATGCTACCTATGGCGAGCCGGCAAGTAGTGGTTCTTGGGATGCAGGAACAGGAACTTACTCTTGGACAGCAAGTACTAATAACTTAATGACCATTTTTGAATTCCCGGAAAGGAATTTGGGTGATTATAAATCACTTCATTTTACAACAAGCAGTTATACAGATATTTATCGTGTCTGTTTTATGAATGGTAGTACTGCAGTTGCTACTATTGTATTCAATTCTGCGGGTGGAAAAACAGTATACATCGATGCTGAGAACAATAAGGTTTGGGAGGATCCCTCAGATAAAAAGGATTGTAACCTTTCCCAAATAACGCATATCAGTTTTGGTGGTTATTCTGGAAGTGGCTCTATAGTTTTGACTCAAAAGCCGTATCTTGAGAAACCGATGTCGTTAACGTGGGATGATAGTGGAACTGCAGAGATTGATATTACAGACCTTACCGCATCGGGCAATTTTACTTTCGACGATCAGACGGGTGAACTTACTAAAACTGAAGGATCGGGAGAACTAAGTGTTAATTTTCCTGCAGGTGGTGTTGATTTGTCTTCTTTAACAGGTTTTTCTGTGACTTACTCTGGAACTAATCTGTTTGGTGGATTTAAAATAGGTATTAGTGAGTCTAAGAAAAAAGATTTTTACTCAAATCCTACAGGTCGAGACGACCTGGCAACGCATATAACTACAGTGAATGTTGGCGATCCATCGGCAATTACTCTTTGGAAGTGGTGGAATAATGCAGAGACTGGTACTATGACAATTTCTTCTATCAAGTTGAAAGCTAATGTAGTGAATGCTCATCTTGGTGAGGAAGTGCCAATGAGTTCTTTAACAAACTATTTATGGGATAGTGGAACTAGCGTATTCAAATCAACAGGATACACTCCGTCATATCGTGTCAGGGAATCTACGGGGGCTGCATATTTTGGTGTTGACTACAGCGGTGAGAATTGTCAAAGGTATTCTGATGTTGATGGCTATAAAGCAATCAGAATTTATTCTCCTCAGGGAAATGTTCCTCGTGCGATGTTCTTCAATAACGAAGGTAATAACCAAACCGCCTTTAATTTCACTTGGAATGATGCGGGAGGATATTATGAATTGTTGTTGTCCACAGTATATGCTTCTGTAGGGAACTATAAACTTATTTCTGTTCGCCCTCAACAGTATACGACATCTACTATTGATGCGATTTATATGATAGTAGATGATCCTGTTTATGATTATGTAATTATTGGGAAAGGAATAATACGGCCATCAATTTCTGAAATACTTGCCGACGCCAATGCCACCTCTATCGATGCCACCGGCATCACGGCCGCAACGGCACTTCCTACGGCCAACCCCAACTGCCTGATTGTGGCTAATGATGGTATGGTGACCAACACTCAGAACGTCATCGTCGGTGGAACATGCGCCAACCTGGTGCTGACGGACAACCATCCCTTTAAGGCCCCTGCTGACTTCACGGCTACCACGGCAACGTATAACACCACTATTAATACGACGGCAAAGGCCGGCACGCTCTACTTGCCTTACGCCGCTGCCATCCCGTCGGGCGTGAAAGCCTATACGCTGACGTACACCAGTGGCAGTGAGGTGACGGCCACGGAGATCACAACGGGCACGATTCCCGCCAACACACCGGTGCTGCTGAACGGCGAGGGAAGCACTGACTTCAACGGTACGGGGGTGGCGATCGATGCTGATGGCGCGTTCGCTTCCGGTGCGCTGACCGGCGTGCTCGAGCAGGGCTTCGTGCCCAAGGACAGTTATGTGCTGCAGAATGGCGACAGCGGCCTGGGCTTCTATAAGGTGGCTGCAGACAATACGATAGGCATCAAGCCCTTCCGCGCTTATCTGACGGCAACGGGCGGCGGCAGCCGTGTGGCTATTAACTTCGCCGACGAGACGACGGGCATCAATGCGGTTCAGGGTTCAGACGTCAAGGTTAACGGTTCTGAAGCCGTCTACAACCTGCAGGGGCAGCGCGTGGCTCAGCCCACGAAGGGCCTGTACATAGTGAACGGCAAAAAGGTGATTGTGAAATAATTACGGAAATTTCTTTCCCAACAAAATAAAGAATTACGACAATGAAAAAGACATATATCATTCCACAGACTCATACGACGGTGGTCAACTTGGAGTATAACCTGCTTGCAGGCAGTATCAAAGGCAAGGGCGTGTACGATACTCCTGCCAGTGGTGAAAAAGAGGTCCTCTCCCGCGAGTCCGACTTCTCCTGGGACGACGAGGAAGACTATTAATGGTCTCTTGTATCAAATTTTGCGGTGAATGGCCAAAAAATAGAGTTTGTTACGAAAACGAAACCTTATGAAACAAACGATAAAGTCCTTTCGCCGGAAGGGCTTTATCTTTGCACCGTGATTCAGTGGCCCGGAGGCTCTGAGACAGGCTTAAAAACCTTTTTTATTTATATATAGTATTAACTAAAAACATTTATGCACATGAGAAAACTTTTCCGTATGTATGTCGCCCTGGCGCTGATGCTGCTGGGTGTGACAAGTGTCTATGCGGCAGAGCGCATTCCGTTTGATGCAGAGCATTTCACGTTCTACAACCATGACGGTTGGGATGCTGATGCTACTGTCACGACGTCGATGTCTGGCGCTTTCAAATTTGGTGAGGCAGACGGTTGTCCCATCGGCGACACCAGTTGTAACGCCTGGGTCGACCTGAACGGCTATTCTAAGATGTATGTGAAGATGGAAGGCTGCGATGCTGATGGCAACCCCAACGGCACCAACCCCCGTATCTTCATCAACCGTCTGGTGACTGAGGGCCAGTTCAACGCCGACAAGGCTGCTGCCAAGTGTCTGGTTATCCCCAACGACGGCACATGGGCTGCCGACTACTACACCCGTGATGATGAGGGTACGCTTGTCATCAACCTGTCGAAGATTGCCAAGGACTTCGGCTTTGTCCATTTCCACTCTATCAAGGGCTCAGCCTGGAACACCAAGGCTATCGTCCATAGCCTTGAGGTGGAGAAGGCTCCTGCCACTGCTAAGGTGGGCTGGACGAGCATCATCAACAACGGCAGTTTCGAGGAAGCCGACATGAGTTCGTTCGTTCAGGCTAAGAATGCCGACAATAATGACGGCGATGCGACCTATCCTGTCGAGGCTTCAGACGGTGCCGGTCAGAACGGATCTTTTGGTCTGGTCATCGAGTCGATGGCTAATGCTCCTCAGACCTGGTCTACCCAGTTGTTCGTGAAACTGAACGAGGCTGTGACCGAGGGTACGAAGTGGCGCTTCTCCATGGACGTGAAGTCTGACAATGAGGCCCGTGTGACCTCTGGCTGCCATGCCGCTCCCCGCTCATGGATTGCCGGCGGTATCATCCCCGAGTTCACCACCAATTCTGAATGGCAGACCATCACCGCCGAAGGTGAGATCAGCAAGGATCTGGCTGACAAGGCTTTCGGAAGCATCGCCTTCGACCTGAACAACGACAAGACGACTGCCAACACGTTCTATTTCGACAACATCAAGTTCGAGGTTTACAAGTATGGTACCATTGCTGAGCAGCAGAACGGTATCATCAAGATGGACTTCGGTTTCGACACCAATATTGCCGACCTGGTGAAGCAGAGCGGCAAGAAGCGTCTGGTTTATCCCGAGGGATGCGCCAAGGTGACTGTTGACGGTGAGGCTGTCGACGTGTACTCAGTAGAGGCATACGCTGACGGACGTTTCTATATCTTCACTTTGAGCGGTGCTGGCGAAGAGAGTGAAGTGAAGGTTTCTTTCACCAATCCCGCTGACCCTGCTTATCAGATTGTCTACACCTCTGCCGCTGTTGCCGGTCAAGTGGTGAAGGACGTTGTTGATTTGGATGTTGTTTATAGCGAAAAGGTAATCACTGAAGATGTTTATCCTTATGACATGGAGAAACCCACGCTGGTGAGTGCCGACCCTGAGAATGGTTCGTTCAACCTGCCCAACAGCATCAAGGAGTTCAAGGTGTCGTTCGACAAGAATGCACAGGCTGATAAGATGGTGGCTACCCTGAACGGCGAGGCTCTGACCATCACGCCCAATGAAGGTGTTGCTACCGATTTCGTTCTGACCCGTTCTGGTGATGCCGACCTGCCTACCGGCGAGTACACCATCAATATCACCAAGGTTTATCCTGAGAATGACATGATGGGCGATGATTTCTATACTGACACGACCTATACCTTCAATGTCGGTAAGGTGGAACTGGATCCCACTGACGTGGAAGAGACCGTCATGACCGACGACTTCGCCGCCAGCGGCGCTACTTGGCTGACAAGTATTGACGAGCCTAATCCGAAGCCCGATGGATGGGCCGGAGGTATGGATGTTGCCAACCGCGGTGGCGGTAGCCGTATTGTCCACAACCAGGCTGGTTTTGTGAAGGATGCCCTTTATCTGTGCCAGCGTTCTGCTCCTCAGGGTGGTATTGCCCTGTATGGCGTCATGGATGATGCCAAGTTGCCCCTCCAGGCCAAGAACTATCACCTCTTCCTGAGCGCAGGCTACTGGGATCAGGCTTCTACGCTGAAGGTTCAGGTTCTGCCCGAGGCTGCCGTGAATGCTGATGATGGCAGTATCATTGACGAGAGCCAGATCTTGGTCGAGCAGTCTAAACTAATTGATGTTTCCTTCAAGAACACCACTAAGTCTATTGATTTCGATGTCGTTATCCCTGTCACTGTAGCAGGTAACTATGTCATTCGTCTCGTGGCCGGTGGTACCAATGGCCAGCCCGGCGGTTGGACTGATGGTTCTGCTATTGGTAATGTGAAGGTGCAGTATCTGCCCAACACGGCCGGTGCTGAGTGGATCCGTCTGCTTGACAAGGCTCTGGAGAATGCCAAGGCCGACCTGAACAAGTTTGCCGGCGAGCGTTATGCCGGTGCGGCTCAGACCGCTCTGGATGAGGCTATCGCCAAATATGAGGTAGAGAAGGAGAATTTCACCAGTCCTTCTGCTTACCAGAGTGCTGCTGACGACCTGAACAAACTGGCTGCTGCCCTGACGGATCACGGTACGCTCTGCAACAACTATGACGAGGCCATCAAGAAGGCCATCGACGTGGTGCGCCAGACTTCTGCCGAGACTGAGACTGTTGATGGAAAAGAAGTGCCCAACGCAAAGAAGAAGTTCATGAAGACCGAACTCTTCACACAACTGACTGCTCTTGTTGACAAGTATCATGGCACTTCAGAGTGGGTTGACGTTGCTGACCACACCGACGAGGATCCCGATAATCCCGTGGCTGCACAGTGGCAACTGAACTACTCTTACGACGTGCTGACCGACGATGCAGCCCTGACTGCTGCTGTCGCTGAACTGAAGGACATCGCCAACACCACTTCAAGACTGTTCACCGTTGGTGAGTCGAAGACCGGTAGCACCGGTGTGATGGCTCAGGTTGAGCGCCTGCGCCGTGGTGCCGAGACCCTGAAGTCGCTCGGTGTGGCTGATGATGACGCACTTGTCGTGGCCGCTAACGACGCTGTTACTGACGACGATAACCTGGCAGAGACCATCAAGCAGAACATCACCAAGATCATCTACGAGCAGTTGAAGACTCCCGGCAACACTTTCTTCGAAGAGAAAATTGATGAGACGACGTTCGAGTCCGTTACGCCGAAGTATGAGATGAGCGTGTTCTTCAAGAACCCGAATATCTATGCTCTGCAGCAGAACAAGGGCTTCAGCGCTGAGAATGTTCCCGGTTGGGAAGTGCCCACCAACAATGGCAATATCAGCATCATGTGGACCGGTGGCCCGTACAACATCCCCGGTGTGGCTGAGGACTGCGTATTCACTCAGTACCATGCCACCACGCGCATGGAGCAGACCATTGTCGACCTGCCTGCCGGTGTCTATACCATCGTGTTCGATGCTGTTGAGTGGAGTAACGAGTTTACTCCGAAGGACACTGACACTCCGGAACAGATTGATCAGAAGGCCATCAATAAGGAGAACGGCTTCGTCTACGTGAAACTGTCTGACACGCCTGCACCTGAGGAAGGTCTGGAAGAGGATCGCGCTACCAACTTCGCAGCAACGCTGACCTTAGAGCATGTCGACGGTGGACACCGTGACAATGTGATCGAGAATATCGTAGTCACTGACGGTATCCTGACGGCAGGTGTTGCCTTCGGTTCCCAGGCTCAGTATATGTTCGACCAGATCAAGGCCCTCTACCTGACCGCTCCCGCATCCGTTGACTATGCTTCTCTCTACGACGATGCAATGACCGGCATTGAGACCCTGGAGACCCAGCCTGCTGCCAAGGTGCGTGCTATCGAACTGTACACGCTCGACGGCCGTCGCATCGCTACCGCTCAGAAGGGCATCCAGATTGTGAAGAAGTACATGTACGACGGTACCGTTCGTACTGAGAAAGTAATCCGTAAATAGTCTAATATCATTTGAACAGAATTGCGGGCAAATGTGCTGCGAGGCATGTTTGCCCGCTTTTTTAAAAACAAAAGCGCAGAAACAATGAAGAAGTCCGCACTGACCCTGGTGGCCCTGCTACTGCTGCTGATGCCCGCCAAGGCAACTATCAAGAACCCCATGATCTGGGCCGACGTGCCCGACCCCGACGTGATACGGGTGGGCGACACGTTCTATCTGATGAGCACCACCATGCACCTGATGCCCGGTGCTCCCATCATGACCTCGAAAGACCTGCAGAACTGGCAGACCGTGGGCTATGTGTTCGACCGGCTGACCGACTCGCCGAAGTACGACCTGCAGCAAGGGACAGTCTACGGTCGCGGACAATGGGCTACGTCGCTGAAATATCACGACGGGCGCTTCTGGGCACTCTTCGCCCCCAACGAGGGCGGAGCCATGGGGCAGACCTATATCTGTACGGCTGAGAAGGCCGAGGGTCCGTGGACCATCCACTCGCGTCTGCGCCATTTCCACGATGCCACCCTCTTCTTCGACGACGACGGCACACCATACGTGTTCTACGGCACGGGACAGATGTGCCAGTTGACCCGCGACCTGAAGGCTGTCGTCGATGGCAGCGACCGCCACTACTTCCAGCGTGAAGCCGACGAGCGCGGACTGCTGGAAGGGACGCGCGTCGTCAAGCATCGCGGCACCTACTATGCCCTGCTCATCAGCCATGTCTATGCCCCCGGCCGCCATCGCCGCGAGGTGTGCTACCGCACCCGCGACCTGAACGGCACGTGGGAGAAGAACGTGATCCTGGAGAGCGACTTCGGCGGTTTCCCGTATATCGGCCAGGGCACCATCGTCGACACCGAGGATGGCGACTGGTATGCCATCATCTTCCAGGACCGTGGTGGCGTGGGCCGTGTGCTCACTCTGTCGCCGGTGCGCTGGATTGACGGCTGGCCCATGATTGGCGACGAAAACGGAAAGGTGCCACAGACCATGCGCCCACTGGTGAGCGGCCAGCCCGCCACCGGCATCGTCTGCAGCGACGACTTTTCTGCTCTCAACACTCCATCCTCTGCTTCCAATACTCCATCCTCCGCTCCCGATTCTCAATTAAACAAGTGTTGGCAGTGGAACCACAACCCCATCGACGAGGCATGGTCGCTCACCGAGCGTCCCGGCTACCTGCGGCTGAAGACCAGCCGCGTGGTGCCCAACCTCTATCTGGCTCCCAACACGCTGACCCAGCGCATGGAAGGACCGCGGTGCACAGGTGCCGTGACCCTCGACCTGCGCAAGATGAACGATGGCGACTGTGCCGGACTGGCTGCCTTCAACGGCGACAGCGGCGTGCTGACCATCCGTAAGCAGGGACGCCGCTACGTGCTCACCATGAGCGAGCAGACGGTGGCGCTCTCCGACCGCGAGAAGGCGGTCACCAGCGTCGACGAGAAAGTCGTCGAGACCGTCGACCTGCCCAAAACCGAAACCCTCAGGCTGCGCATCGATGCCGACTTCAATGTGGGGCGTGATGTGGCGGCTTTCTACTATAGCCTTGACGGCGTGCAGTGGACCCGGATAGGCACTGCCGACTATAAGATGCGCTTCGACTACCGGCGCTTCTTCATGGGCACGAAGTTTGCCATCTTCAACTATGCCACCAAGCGGTCGGGCGGCTATATCGACGTAGACCGCTTCGACTACCAACGTATGGACTAAAAACTAAAATGATGATGAATAAAGTATTCAGAACGATGAGTGTGCTACTGCTGACAGCCATGACAGCCGTCAGCCAGGCACAGGGGCTGCAGTTCAGCCACCAGCACGGTTTCTACGACCAGCAGTTCACGCTGGCCATCACCGGCGACGGTCTGCCCGCCGGTGCCACTATCTACTATACCCTCGACGGCAGTGAGCCCTCGCAGCAGAGCACGGCCTATGTGAGTCCCATCGTGGTGAAGGGCACCACCATACTGAGAGCCGCCGCTGCCGATGCCTCAGGGCTGGTCACCCCCGTTCAGACGGCCACCTACCTGTTTGTCGATGATGTGCTGCGTCAGAGCAACACACCGGCCGGCTACCCCGACACGTGGGGCAAATATACCGACATCGGCGGTACGGCCATGGCCGACTACGAGATGGACCCGGAGATGACCGGCAACGCCACGTTGCGCCCCAAGATTGCTGAAGGCCTGCAGTCGTTGCCGGTGCTGAGCATCGTCACCGACAAGAACCATCTGTTCAGTCACGAGAACGACGCCGACCGCGGCGGCATCTATATCTTTACCGGGCCTCCGGTGGGCGACCCTACGGGCAACGGCTGGACACGCCCCGTCAGCGTCGAGATGTTTACCCCGGCGCCCGCCGCTGAGCACTCTACGCTCCACCCTGAGTTCACCACCACCTGTGGGCTCCGTCTGCATGGCGGTCATGGGCGGCTGGCAGAGAAGAACCCCAAGCACTCGTTCCGACTGGTGTTCAAGGAACAGTACGGTGTGAAGAGTCTGAATTATCCGCTCTTCGGCAAGGGAGAGCCGCAGAAGTTCGACCAACTGGTGCTGCGCTGCCATTTCGGCAACTCGTGGCAGCACTGGTCGGAGGCCAACAGGCAGAAGGCACAGTACACCCGTGACGTCTGGGCCCGCCGCATGCAGCGCAAGATGGGGCACACCAGTGTCAACGCCCTCTATGTGAACCTCTTTATCAATGGCATGTACTGGGGCATGTATAATATTGCGGAGCGTGTGGACGACCAGTACGGCAAAGACCATCTCGGCGGAAAGAAGAGCGATATTGACGTGGTGAAGATTGAAGAGGAGGGCGGCAACCACCATGAGGCCAGCGAGGGCGACATGGCGGCGTGGGACGAGATGGTGCAGACGGTGGCCCAGGCCACCGACGACGCCTCTTACGCCAAACTCGACACCCTGCTCGACATTGATGCGTTTATCGACTATATGCTCATCAACCAGTATGGCGGCAATACCGACTGGGACCATCACAACTGGTATGCCATCCGCCGGCGCGGCAACGACAGCAAGGGCTTCCGCTTCCTCTGCTGGGACAGCGAGATCATCATGGAGAATGTCAACGAGAATGTCGTCACTAAGGACAACGGACAGGCATTCCCCACGGGCATCTTCCATAACCTGATGCGCAACCCGCAGTTTGCACGCCGCTACGTGAAACGCGCCAAGCAGGTGCTGGCCGACGACGGTCTGCTCGGTCAGGCATCGGTGGTCGCTCTGTGGGACAGTCTCTATCACAACATCGACAAGGCCCTCTATGCCGAGGCGGCCCGCTGGGGCGACTATCGCCGCGATGTGCACCGCTGGCAGTCGGCCGGACAACTATATACCGTCGACAGTCACTATATGGCAGAGCGTAACCGGCTGCTCACGCAGTATTTCCCCTACCGCTCGGGTGTGGTGCTCGACAATATCCTCGCCTTTGCACAGATTGACGACTTCGAGGCTCCCGACGACTGGGCTCCGCTGACAGCGTCGATGTTCCACCAGTGGAACGGTACAGAGGCCGATGCACTGGTGACCAACGAGAATCCCGGCGCTGAACTGAACCTCAACCAGAGTGTGGGCAACGGCGGCGTCGTCGCCGGCTTCAGCAGCGTGGGCTATAACCTCTATGCCGACATCAGCCGCTACGACCGACTGGTGCTCCGTGGCACCGGCGGCGAACTGCGCATCCTGGCCAACCGCCAGACCGACCACGGCGAGTATAAGCAGATCGTCGTCTCGTTCAACGAGTGGGATCCTTACTGGGACCACACGCTGCAAGCCATCGTACTGCCGTTGGCAGACCTGCGTACGGCCAAGACCAACCAGGGTACGACCCGTGTGGATGCGTTCACTCATCTGAATGCCATGAAGGTTCAGAATGGCAGCGTCACTCTGAGTGGGGCATGGCTCGTCCCGGCTGTTGACACTGCTGTCGGCACGGTGCGCCGACAGCAGGCCGAAGGGCCGTACTATAACCTGAACGGTCAGAAGGTGGCCCGGCCGGTAGGCAGCGGCATCTATATCCGCAATGGCAAGAAGGTGGTGGTGAATTAGTTGAGAGTTGAGAGTTTAGAGTTTAGAATTGGGAATTAATAATTGAATAAAATGAAAAACAACATTAGAATTCTTTTGGCCGCTGTGCTGGCGATGGTGGTCAGCACGGTGGCTGCCGAGACCATCACCGTGAACGGCACGTCGCGTTCGTACAATGTCTATGCCCCTAAGGACCTGGGCGAGAACCGTCCGCTGCTCATCTTCTGCCACGGCTATAACCAGGATGCCAACTGGATGCAGAACAGTGAGTTCAAGAACGAGACCGTGAGCATGGAGGCCGTCTGCGACACTGCCAAGTTTGTCGTCGTCTTCCCCAACGGTATCGACAGGGCCTGGGACATTGGCGGCGACCGCGACATCAACTTCATCAAGGCCATCATCGAGAAGATGGCGGCACAGTATAAGATAGACCGCAACCGCATCTATATGGGCGGCTTCTCTATGGGCGGCATGCTGACGTACAACGCCATCAACAAGATGTCGGACATCATCGCAGCGTTCGTATCGTGCAGCGGTCCGTCGGTGGTGACACCCAATGCGAAGACGCGTGCGGTGCCTATACTGCATATTCAGGGCACGGCCGACAACTTCGGAGGTGTGCAGCCGGCACTGAACCCCTGGATACAGCACAACGGCTGTCCCACCACGGAAAAGGTCATCAATAACTACAACGGCTTCAGCGGTGCCAAGTTGCACATCTGGGGACCGGGCAACAATGGCGTCGAGGTGCGCCTCATAGAACTGAAGGATAAAGGGCACTGGATATGTAAGGAGCCACAGGTGTACACCGGCAAGGAGATATGGAATTTCTGCAAACGCTACTCGCTGGAGTTGAAAGATCCGTCGGTGCGTTTCACTACTCCGCAGTCGGGCCTGCAGTATATCACTATCGGCGGTGTCTCGGAAACAGGCGACCTGACGCTCAACGCGACGGCCAGCGACCCTGATGGCAAAGTGGCCACGGTGGCTTTCTATGATGGCAGTCAGTTGCTCGCCACTTTCGACAAAGCACCCTATACTTACGTGTTGCAGGGACTGACGAAGGGCGAGCATACGCTGCGCGCTGTCGTCACCGACGATGAAGGGCGTACGGGCAGCAGCGAGGTGGTGGTCAGCGTGCAGGAATCAACCCACTGTTTGTTGCATAAGGCTTTCACCGCCGAGGGCAGCGTGCCTGCAGGATGGGCTACCTACGACGGTAATGAGCGTCGTGTGGGGTTCGCCTCCGGGTTCTCTTCCGGTAGCCGTGTGTTTCACTTCACCGGTGCTCAGCACGACTTCGACTGGGGCCTCTATACCCGCAATGCGACGGGAGGCAAGAAGACCGGCTATGCCCGCTTTGCCGACAAGGCCACAGCGACGTCGCTGACCCTGTATCCCGGCAACTACCGGCTGATGTGCCGTGTGTCTAACTGGAATCAGGCCAGTTTCTCGCCCGTCACTTTTGCCGTGGAGACGATGAGTGGTCAGCAGGTGTGGACAAAGACGTTCACGCCGACCTCTAATGTGGGCAACGCGGCCTCTAACGATTTCTCAGGTACGACACTGGAGACTTTCTACTTTGATGTGACGGAGAAAGGGCGTTACGCCCTGACGTTCTATACCGCTGATGCTCCATGGGCTGACCTCGTGGTCGGTCAGGCTGGCATCTATCGGGTGGGCAATGTGACGGGCATTTCGCAGGTGACGGCCGACACTAAAGGCACTGCTGTCTATTATAATCTGAACGGACAAAGGCTGCAGCAGGCTCAACCGAGCAGGAAGGGGCTCTATATCCGCAATGGCAAGAAAGTGGTGGTGAATTAGTTTAGAGTTGAGGATTAATAATTAGGATAATAAATGAAAGACAGCATTAAAATCCTTTTGGCCGCTGTGCTGGTGATGGTGGCCGGCACGGTGGTTGCCGAGGACACGACATTTGGCGAGGGGCGCATCAGTACCAAGATGCTGGCTCGCAATGCCGTGCGCATCAGTTATACCGAAGGTGAGGCCGGCGACACGCTGCCCGACTGGGTGTATGTGAAAGACACACCGGTGGAGAAGAGCGACATCAGTGTGCGTATCGACCGCAAACGGGGCATTGTCAGCGTGAAGGACAAACAGGGCAAGACGGTGTTTACTGCCACTGCCCATCAGTTGAACAACGGCGTGGCCACCCTGCGCTTCCGGTCGGCTGCTGACGAATGTCTGTATGGTCTGGGACAGTTTCAGGATGGGTTTACCAATATCCGCGGACTGTCACGCCGACTGACGCAGGTCAACACGCAAATCAGTATTCCGATGCTGTTGTCCAGCAAAGGCTATGGTGTGCTGTGGAATAACTACGGACTGACGGACTACAATCCCTGTGACCGGCAGGTGACGCTCCAGCGGCGTAGTGGCGAAGGCTCCCGCGAGGTGGTCGATGTGACCTCGACGGAGGGTGGCAAACGGGAGGTGCGACAGCGTAACATCTTCGAGGCCACCATCGACGTGCCGGAGACCGGTGCCTACACGCTGTTGCTCGATGTAGGGCAGAAGATGGCCCGCCGCCATCACCTGACCATCGACGGAAAGGCGGTCATCGAGATGCAGAACATCTGGCTGCCGCCCACGGCGTCGACCATCGTGACTCTCGAGGCCGGTCAGCACCGGGTGGCGGCCGAACTGACCAATGGCGACAAGCCTGTGTTATATTATAATAAGGTGCGCCAGGAGACAGTGCTGCGTTCGCCTGTCGCCACCAGTGTCGACTATACCGTATTCGTCGGTTCCCCCGACGAAATCATCGCCGCCTACCGCGAACTGACGGGTCCCGCTCCCATCATGCCCGAATGGATGCTGGGCTATATCCATTGCAGGGAGCGCTTCCACTCGCAGGAGGAGATCCTGCAGACCGCCAACCGCTTCCGCCAGGAGCAACTGCCCGTCAGCGTGCTGGTGCAGGACTGGCAGTACTGGGGCAAGTACGGTTGGAACTCGATGCGCTTCGACGAGACCCACTATCCCGACCCGAAGGCGATGACCGACAGTCTGCACCGGATGAACATGCGGCTGATGGTCAGTGTGTGGTCGAAGATAGACAAGAACTCGGAGGTGGGCCGTCAGATGATGGCCGACAATTATTATATCCCCGGCACCGACTGGATAGACTTCTTCAATCCCGAGGCGGCCGCTGCCTACTGGAAGAACTTCCGCGAACGGCTGGTGCCCCTGGGCATCGACGCCTGGTGGCAGGATGCCACCGAGCCGGAGAACGACGACCTGGTGGGACGGCGTGTGAACAACGGCCGGTGGAGTGGGGAACAGGTACGCAATGTCTATCCCCTGCTGGTGAACAAGACCGTGTACGAAGGTCTCTTGGCCGCTGACTGCGACGCTCCTGTCATCCTGACCCGTTGCGGCTTCCCGGGCATCCAGCGCTACGGGGCTGCCCTGTGGAGCGGTGATGTGGGCAACGACTGGGAGACGCTGCGCCGGCAAATCACCGCCGGACTGGGCGTGCAGGCAGCCGGTATCCCCTGGTGGACCTACGATGCCGGCGGCTTCTTCCGTCCGCAGAACCAATATAGCGATCCGGCCTATATCGAACGGATGCTGCGCTGGATAGAGATCAGTGTCTATCTGCCGCTGATGCGTGTTCATGGTTATATGAGCAACACCGAACCGTGGAACTACGGCCCAGAGGCACAAGCCATCATCGCCAACTGCCTGAAGGAACGTTACAAACTGAAACCCTATATTGCCAAGTGTGCCCGCCGCATTGCCGAAGAGGGCTACACGCTGATGCGCCCCTTGGTGTTCGACTTTGCCGACGACCCAGAGGCCTTGCAGCAGCGCTATGAGTATATGTTCGGTCCGTCGCTGCTCATCAGTCCGGTCACCGAGCCCGGCGTCACCACGTGGCAAACCTATCTGCCGCGTAACAAGGGCGGATGGAAAGACTATCGCACCGGTCGTCACTACGACGGCGGACAGACGGTGACCACCGAGGTGGACAAGGGTCATATACCTGTCTTCGTGAGAGTGGGATATGAAATTGAGAATTGAGAGTTGAGAATTGAGAGTTGAGAATTGAGAGTTGAGAATTGAGAATAAATAGAGATATGAACAAGAAGATTCTTTTGACGGCTGCGCTGACCCTGACGGTGGGGGCAGCCATGGCACAAAACCCCTTTGTACAGACCTGGTACACCAGCGACCCGGCACCGATGGTACATGGCGACCGGCTGTATGTCTATACCGGGCATGATGAGGATGGCGCCGACTTCTTCTGGATGCAGGAGTGGCGTGTCTATTCGACCGAGGATATGGTAAACTGGCAGGACCACGGTTCGCCACTGGCCTTGGAGTCGTTCTCCTGGGCCGACGACCGTGCCTGGGCCGCACAGACTATCGAGCGCAACGGTAAGTTCTATTGGTACGTCTGTGCCCACTCGCGTCTGTCGAAGGGCATGGCCATCGGCGTGGCCGTGAGCGACTCGCCCACCGGTCCCTTCCGTGATGCCATCGGAAAACCGCTCTACGAGAACGGCTCGTGGGACCATATCGACCCCACGGTGATGATTGAAGACATTCCCCTCTCCCCCTCCGAGGGAGGGGGCACCAGACAGCAAGCCTGGATCATGTGGGGCAACCCGCAGGTCTATTATGCCAAGTTGAACGATGACATGATATCAATCGACGGCGAGGTGAAGAAACTCCCGATGACCGAAGAAGCCTTCGGTTCGCCGGCTATGAACCAGCGCGAGAAGGGCAAGAAATACAAGGACTCCTACGTGGAAGGCCCGTGGCTGATGAAGGCTCCTCTGCTGTCGACTGTTGGAACCTCAAAAGCCTCCCCCCGGGGAGGTTCGGAGCGGGCCTACCACCTGCTCTATGCCGCCGGCGGTGTGCCGGAGCATATCTCCTACAGCACGGCACCGTCGCCCGAAGGGCCTTGGACCTATGCCGGCGAGATTATGCCGCTGAGCGACACCAAGTCGTTTACCAACCACTGTGGCGTGGCCGACTACAAAGGTCATAGTTACTTCTTCTATCACACCGGCAAACTGCCCGGTGGCGGCGGTTTCGGCCGTAGCGTGGCCGTGGAGGAATTCAAGTATAACGCCGACGGCTCCTTTCCGACGATACTGCCCACCGATGAAGGTGTGAACCCCATTGCTACCTTCAATCCCTATCGGCGGGTGGAGGCCGAGACGATGGCCTTCTCGAAGGGCGTCAAGACCGAACAGCACGCCACACCGGGTGAAGGCAACGGCTTGCAGGTCTATGTGACGGATATTCATAACGGCGACTACATCAAACTGCAGAACGTGGCTTTTGGCAACAAGACGCCCCGTACGTTCACAGCCCGTGTGGCCAGTGGTCTGCGTGGCGGTGCCATCGAAGTGCGGCTAGACAGCCTGGGCGGAGAACTGCTCGGTACGCTCCGCGTGACGGGCACCGGCGGCTGGGAACAGTGGCAGACGCAGACCGTCGACCTGCGGGCGATAGCCCGTGGCACCCACGACCTGTACTTCGTGTTCACCGGTCGCAAGGGACCGAAACTCTTCAATTTCGACTGGTGGGAGTTCGGCGGACTGGAGCAAGTCAATATGCCGCTGTTCCAGACGAAGTTTACGGCCGACCCGTCACCGCTGGTGGTCGGCGACACGCTGTTCGTATATACCTCGCATGATGCCTCGCCCGAAGAAATCCCCGACCTGAACGAGAAGAACTCGGCCGGCTTCTTTATGTACGACTGGCTGTTGTGGTCGACGACCGACATGGTCAACTGGACCTGCCATGGCGCTGTGGCTTCGCTGAAGGACTTCGCGTGGCGCAGTCGTGACAATGGCGGCTGGGCCATACAGACCGTGGAGCGCAACGGCAAGTATTACCTCTATGCGCCGCTGCATGGTCATGGCATCGGCGTGCTGGTGGCCGACTCGCCCTACGGTCCGTTCAAAGACCCGCTGGGCGAACCGCTGGTATGGCAGAAAGAGCACTGGAACGACATCGACCCAACTGTCTTCATCGACGACGACGGCCAGGCCTATATGTACTGGGGTAACCCCCACACCTATTGGGTGAAGTTGAATGACGACATGATCAGCGTCAAGGGCGAGATCACCCAACTGCCCCATATCGAGCACTATCAGGAAGGTCCGTGGCTCTACAAGCGCAACAACAAATACTATCTGGCCTATGCCTCCACCTGTTGTCCGGAGGCTCTGGGCTATGCCATGAGCGACTCGCCTGAAGGGCCGTGGTCGCCGAAGGGCTACATCATGCGGCCCACACCACGCGACCGTGGCAACCACCCCGGCATATGCGACTATAAGGGCCACTCGTATGTCTTCGGCCAGAATTACGACCTGATGCACCTCGACCTCTGGGAGCATCATGAGCGTCGCAGCGTCTCGGCCACCGAGATTACCTACAATGCCGACGGTACCATACAGGAAGTGCCCTACTGGTTGGACCAGAAACCCCTGCAGCAATTGGAATGGCTCAACCCCTACCGCCGTGTGGAGGCAGAGACGATGGCCTGGGGCTATGGTCTGAAGACGGCAAAGATGGGCATCGAGAATACCGGCGTGGTGAACGATATGCCGATGTCTACGGGCAGAGTCAACATGTATGTCTATGACATCAACGACGATGAATATATCCGGATGCGGGGTGTCGACTTCGGCCAGGGTGCCAAGTCGTTCTCGCTTCAGGCTGCCGCAACAGGCTCCTGCACGGTGACGCTCCGCACCGATGCGCCCGACGGTGCTGCTATCGCCACCATCAAAGTTGGCAAGACGGGCTCGCTGGAGAAATATCGCGATTTTACAGCAAAGGCTAGTGGTGCAGCCGGCGTGCACGACCTCTATATCTGTTTCAGCCAGGTCAATGGTGAGGTGCGTCTCGACAGTTGGCAGTTCACCCCCGCCAAGGGGCAGCCGGCAGTGCTGGGCAAGTCGCTCATAGTAGAGGATGGCGGTACGGGTCCTGTCAAGGTGGTCATGAAGGAAGAGCCTACGCTGCCGGCCCACACGGTGTTCGCACCGCAGGACCTGAAAGCCGTCAGTCCGGCACGTCCGCTTCCCGTACTGGTGTGGGGCAATGGTGCCTGCACCAATTCGCCCTGGGAGCATTTCAAGTTCCTCAACGAGATTGCTTCTCACGGCTATATCGTCATAGCCACAGGTTATATCCCCATGAAGGAAGAGCCCTACAACGGTCCGATGTCAACGGCTGCACAGCAGATAGAGTCCATCGACTGGGTCATCGCCCAGAATGCCGACCCGCAGTCGCCCTATTATCAGAAGATAGACACCGGGCACATCTGTGCCTCCGGCATGTCGTGCGGCGGACTGCAGACGCTCTACAACTGTGCCGACCCGCGCATCACCACCCTGATGATCTGCAACAGCGGTCTGTTTAAACGTGAAAATGCCGCACAGGCTGTGGGGGGGATGCCGATGCCGCCGAAGAGCAAGTTGACCGACATAAGGGTGCCCATCATCTACATTCTGGGCGGCAAGACCGACATCGCCTATGAGAATGGTATGGACGACTTTCATCGTATAGACCATGTGCCGGCCTGTGCCGTCAACTACCCTGTGGGACATGGCGGCACCTATCGTCAGCCCCATGGCGGCGAGTTTACGGTGCCTGCCTTGGCATGGCTCGACTGGCAACTGAAGGGCGACCGTCAGGCAGCGAAGATCTTCGTGGGCGACGACTGCGGCTTGCTGAAGCGTAAGGATTGGACTATCGAGAAGAATCAGTTGTTTATGTCTATTAAATAATAGAATATATACAGAAAGGAAATAATATAAAGAAGAAAGGGTATATTCAGAAAGAAATGAAACGTATTATCTTGTTGACATTGACCGCCCTGCTGATGCCTTTGGCCGGTATGGCGCAACTATCGCAGAATCCGGATAAGTTCCTGGGAAATATCACTACCGACTGGCCCGGAAGCATGAACTACGACGGTTTTATCTATTCCGACTACTGGAATCAGGTGACACCCGAGAATGGTACTAAGTGGGGCACCGTCGAGGGCACCCGCAACTCCTATTACTGGGGTGGGGCTGACCCGGCCTATAACTATGCCAAGCAGAAAGGCTTCCCTTTCAAGTTCCACTGTCTGGTGTGGGGCTATCAGTATCCCGGGTGGCTGAAGAACCTCTCCGCCGAGGAGAAATATAAGGCTGTGGTGAAATGGATGGACACGGTCAAGAAGAAATATCCGAACCTGGAGATAATCGACGTGGTCAACGAGGCTGTCGGCAACCACCAGCCCGACACTTATGTGATGCGTGAAGCCCTGGGCGGCAACGGTAAGACAGGCTACGACTGGATTATCCGTGCCTTCGAGATGGCCCATGAACGCTGGCCGAACGCCATACTGATCTACAACGACTTCAATACGTTCAACTACGATACCGATGGCTTCATAGAACTGGTGCGCACCCTGCGTGATGCCGGTGCACCTATCGATGCCTACGGCTGTCAGAGTCACGACCTGGGCGGTATGCCGCAGGCCAACTTCAAGACGGTGATGGCCAAGATTCAGAATGCACTGAAGATGCCGATGTATATCACCGAGTATGATATCGGCGACACCAATGATGCTAACCAGAAGTGGAACTTCCAGCAGCACTTCCCCGTGATGTGGGAGGCCGACTATTGTGCCGGCGTCACCCTCTGGGGCTGGTTCTACGGCCACACCTGGATCAAGGACAATAACACCGGCGAGAGCGGTATCTCCGGCCTGATTAAGAACAAGCAGGAGCGCTCGGCCCTGACGTGGCTGCGTGAGTATATGCAGACCGACAAGGCAAAGACGGCCAAGAGTCCGTTCCCCGGTATGAAGAAGGAAGCCTCGGTCTATGTGAAGCCGCAGGCCCTGTTGGTCAATACCGGCAAGGAGATGACCATCGACGTGACGGCCAAGATGCGCACCAAGACGGTCGAGAGCGTAGCCCTTTATGTGAATAATGTGCTTGCTCAGACTGTGAAGGAAGCCCCCTATACCTTTACTTATAAGCCGACCACTGCGCAGAAGTACAACCTGAAGGCTGTGGTGACCACCACCGACGGTACCAAGTATGAGCGTCTGTCGGGCTTCACCGCTACCAACAACTATATTCCTCAGGAGGGTGATGTGCTGACGGTGACAGACCGTCTGACCACCATCTCCGCCGGTAAGACCTTTGCCATCGTCAACGAGGAAGACGGCAAAGCCCTCTATGGCATCAACGAACAGAACCTGGGCTACGACACCTACGACAAGGCTTTCGCAGAGACCAATAGCGGCTATCTGTTCAAACTGGTCAACAGTAGCGTGTCGGGCAAATACCTGCTCCGCCTCATCACACCGCAAAACGCCGAATACAACATCTGGGGCTACCCCGGCTATCTCAACTCGCAGCCCGTCAACGGCAACTGCTGTTTCATCTTGGGCAACACGGTGAAGAGCAACGGCCAGGACATCGTCAATGGAGCCGTCTGGGATATCCAGTATGTGGCCGGCAAGGGATTCTCGCTGAAGAATGTCGGCACCGGGAAATACCTGAAGACCAACGACACGGCCAAATACGATGAACCGACCTATTTTACGTTTGCCACGCTGGGCTATCAGCCCACGGGCATTGTGGCTCCCATGGCCTCTCGTCCCTTACCGCTCACCCCATCAACCGTCTATAGCCTGCAGGGCGTGAAAGTAGGCACCGCTGACTGCTGGGAGCGTTTGCCAAAGGGCATATATATCGTCGATGGTAAGAAAAAAATGAAGCGCTAATCTGCCTCGTTAGTCAGCATGCAACCTCTAAAAAAGAATATGATACATGCCTGTAGGGCTGTTAATGCGAAATTAACTACCTTTGCAGCCGAATAGAATAACCAACTTAGAGACCAAGACCTGTGTTATGAAACTTAAAGCAGTAATTACCATGATGATGCTGGCTCTGCCCTTTGGAGCCATGAAGGCAGCCGTAGATCCTAATTTTTATATCTTCCTCTGTTTTGGACAGTCAAACATGGAGGGCGCAGCCCGTCCTGAGGCCCAGGACCTGGTGAGCCCCGGACCGCGCTTCCTGCTCATGCCTGCCGTCGACGACCCGCAACGGGGACGGAAGATGGGCGAGTGGTGCGAGGCTGTGCCGCCGCTGTGCCGTCCTAACACGGGGTTGACCCCTGCCGACTACTTTGGCCGGACGATGATTCAGGGACTCCCTGAGAATGTCCGGGTGGGCGTGATTCACGTCGCTATCGGCGGTATCCATATCCAGGGATTTATGCCGGATAGCATCGAGGCCTATGTTAAGAAGGCTCCGGGATGGATGACCGGTATGCTCAAGGCTTACGGCAACAATCCTTACGAGCGACTCGTCACGCTGGCGAAGAAGGCTCAGCAGGATGGCGTCATCAAGGGTGTGCTGATGCACCAGGGCGAGTCGAACACCGGCGATCCGAAGTGGGCCTCGATGGTACAGAGCGTCTATGACCGTCTCTTGGGCGACTTGCAGTTGAAGCCCGAGGAGGTGCCACTGCTAGCCGGCGAGGTGGTACAGGCCAATGGTAAGGGACAGTGCGTCGCCATGAACAAGCAGATCAACGAACTGCCCAAGACCCTCCACACCTCCATCGTTATCTCTTCCACCGGCTGCACCAATGGGCCGGACAATCTGCACTTCGATGCCCCGGGCTATCGTGAACTGGGGCGGCGCTATGGTGAAAAGATGCTGGCCCTCTTGGGCTATCAGGTGAAGACACCCTTCATCGTGCCCGACGATGCCCACATAGCAGAGACCACCATTCCCGGCAACGATTTCCCGAAGGTGGATGGTGAGCGCCGGGCCTATTTCCGGGTGACCGCGCCGCAGGCTAATCAAGTGATGGTCGATATCTGTGGCAAGAAGTACGAGATGCGCCGTGACGAGAAGGGCACCTGGTGCGCAGTCACCGACCCGCTCCCCGTCGGCTTCCACTATTATTTTATTAATATAGGTGGGCAGAACTTCATCGACCCCGCCACAGAAACCTTCTTCGGTTGCAACCGACAGGCCGGCGGCATCGAGATACCCGAGGGTCCCGAGGGTGACTACTACCGTCCGCAGCCGGACGTGCCGGCCGGTCAGGTGCGCAGCATCTACTACCCCGCCACGCATGGCGAAATGACAAATGGGCAATCGTCAAATAGTCAAAGTGTAAATACTAAATCGTCAAATAGTAAATTAGTCTGGCGTCACGCCCTCGTCTATACGCCTGCCGACTACGAACAGGGCAAGACTCGCTACCCCGTGCTCTACCTGCAGCATGGCATGGGCGAAGACGAGACCGGCTGGAGCAGGCAGGGCCACATGCAGCACATTATGGACAACGCCATTGCCAAGGGCGAGGCGGTGCCGATGATTGTGGTCATGGAGAGTGGCGACATCAAGGCTCCTTTCCGCGGCGGTGACAACCGTGCAGGAACCAGCAAGTATGGTGCTTCGTTCTATCCCGTTCTGCTTAACGACCTGATTCCCTATATCGACAGTCATTTCCGTACCAAGGCTGATCGTGAGCATCGCGCTATGGCCGGTCTCTCGTGGGGTGGTCATCAGACTTTCGACGTGGTGCTGACAAATCTTGACAAGTTTGCCTGGCTTGGAACTTTCAGCGGTGCCATCTTCGGCATCGATGTGAAGACGGCCTACAATGGTGTGTTTGCTGATGCGGAGAAGTTCAACAAGCAGATACATTATTTCTATATGAACAGTGGCAGCGACGACTTCATCAAGAGTGAGCCGTTGGCCAAGAGCCTGCAGCAGCAGGGCATCAAGGTCGACTTTCGCGAGTCGCAGGGCACCGGCCACGAGTGGCTCACCTGGCGACGCGGCCTGTACGAGTTGATACCTCACCTGTTCAAGTAGGTCTATGAGCCCCTATGAGCCTATGAGCCCATGAGCCCCATGAGCCCCATGTGCCCAATATGCCCTATTAGCCCCATATGCCCTATTAGCCCAATAACAACAACCCCAAATAGCAATGAAACAGATTACAACACTCGCCCTTGCTGCTGCCCTGACACTGGGCAGTACAACTATCTGGGCACAAACCGGACTGAAAGATGCCTACAAAGACTATTTTATGATAGGTGTCGCCGTCAACCTGCGCAACGTGTCGAATGCCGACCAGCAGACGCTCATCAAGAACGAGTTCAACAGCATCACGGCCGAAAACGACATGAAACCTGAGCCCACCGAACCGCGTGAAGGCCAATTCAATTGGCAGAATGCCGATAGAATCGCTTATTTCTGTCGGCAAAACAATATCAAACTGCGCGGCCACTGTCTGATGTGGCACTCGCAGATCGGACGGTGGATGTTGGAAGACAACCCCACGAAAGAGGTCTTCTATGCTCGTATGAAGAACCATATCCAGGCTATTGTGACCCGATACAAGGATGTGGTCTATTGCTGGGATGTGGTCAACGAGGCCATCAGCGACGACCCCAATGCAAAGGATCCCTATCGCCAAAGTGCGATGTATAAACTCTGCGGCGACGAATTTATCGCCAAGGCTTTCCAGTATGCCCGTGAGGCTGACCCCAACGCCCTGCTGTTCTACAACGACTACAGCACCGTCGATGCTCATAAACGGGAACGTATATATAATATGGTGAAGAAGATGAAGGCTGCCGGCGTACCTATCGATGGCATTGGCATGCAGGGCCACTATAATATCTACTTCCCCACCGAGCAGCAACTCGACTCGGCAATCGTCCGCTTCAAGGAGATTGTCGACCATATCCACGTCACCGAACTCGACGTCCGTGTCAACGAGGAGATGGGCGGTCAGTTGCAGTTCAGTCGTGAGGGCGTCACCGTCACCGACTCGGTCAAGCAGCACCTGGCTGACCAATACGCACGTATCTTCCGAGTCTTCCGCAAGCATGCCGATGTCATTGACTGCGTCACCTTCTGGAATCTTGGCGACCGCGACTCGTGGCTTGGTGCCGCCAACTATCCCCTGCCTTTCGACACCGACTATAAGCCAAAGAAAGCCTACGAGTATATACACGACATGAAGGCCCCGCTGTGGCAGATGCCCAAGAAACCGGCACGCAAGCCCCGTAACCGACGTCAGGCTGACCAGCGTCCTCCCTTCAATCCAGATATGGCTTTCCCAGAAAAGGATGGTGTGAAGGAAGACTTCAAACCCTCTGTGAAGAACCAGCCCGGACAGCAGTTCCCGATGGTCAACTCACAGGGCGTGGTCCGCTTCCGCGTGGAAATTCCAGAGGCACAGTCTGTCACTGTCAGCCTCGGCTTGGGCGGACAGGGGGGCACCAAGTTGCACCGGGCCTACGACAACTCATGGGTCGGACAAACGGTAGGTCCGATGGACGAAGGCTTCCACTACTACCACCTGACCGTCGATGGCGGCACGCTCAACGACCCCGGCGCTCAGAACTATTATGGCTCTTGCCGGTGGGAGAGCGGTATCGAGATTCCCGCCCACGACCAGGACTTCTATGCCGAGAAGAATGTCGCTCACGGCCAGGTGAGCCAGGTGCTCTTCTGGAGCGAGAGCACTAAGAGCCTCAGACGTGCCTTCGTCTATCTGCCTCCCACCTACGGTCAGAACAAGAAGGAGCGCTTCCCTGTGCTCTACCTGCAGCATGGTTGGGGTGAGAACGAGTATGCCTGGAGCAACCAGGGCCATGCCAACCTCATCATGGACAACCTTCTGGCCGAAGGAAAGACCAAACCTTTCATCATCGTGATGACTTACGGCATGACCAACGATGTGCGCTTTGGTGGCATTGGCCAGTTCACCGCAAAAGAGTTCGAGACCGTCCTCGTCGACGAATTGGTGCCATACATAGACAGCCACTTCAGTACCATCGCCAAGAAGGAGGGCCGTGCCATGGCCGGCCTCTCGATGGGTGGCATCGAGACTAAACTCATCACCCTGCGCCGTCCCGAGGTGTTCGGCTACTATGGTCTGCTAAGCGGCGGACAGTATGAGCCTGCCGACATCAAGACCAAGAATCAGGTGCGCCTCATCTTCCAGAGTTGTGGCTCCAAGGAGCGTCCCGACGGCATCCGTCAGTCGACAGAGGCACTGAAGGCTGCCGGCATTAATGCCGTCGGCTACGTCTCAGAGGGCACTGCACATGAGTTCCTTACATGGCGCCGCAGCCTTCGCGAGATGGCTCCTCTCCTTTTTAGATAATAGTGATACGCTGACAATAAAAGTTGAGACAACTACAAAAACAGGTCTTTGGGATTCTTCGTAATTTTGCAGCAGAATTCTAAAGACCTTTTTTTTATGCAACAAAAAATCTACTCCCTATGCATCGCTCTGCTGATGCTCTTCTTTGTTGGAAACAACCTCTCGGCACAGCAGCGCCGACCCATAGACAGCCAACATCCTATGTGGCTCATTCATATTGACGTGTGGAACTCGGCCGACCCGCAGAAAATTATCGACCTCATTCCCGCCGACATCAAGCCGTATGTGGTGATGAACCTCTCGCTGTCGTGCCAGTTCGACACAAAGACCGGCATGTATCGTATGCCTCGCAATGCCGTCCGTACCTACAAGTCGTGGGCGTCAGTATGCCAGTTGAACAACATGTGGTTCACCTGTCAGCCGGCCAGCGGTGGTCATACCCACATTCAGGATAACGACCTGGAGACTTTTGAATATTTCTTTAAGACCTATCCTAACTTCTTGGGGTGGAACTATGCCGAGCAGTTCTGGGCTTTCGGTGATGCCGGCGACCTGAGTTCGCAGACGGCTGCCAGTCGTTGGGCTCTTTTTGCCAATTTGGTGGAGATGTCGCACAAGTACGGCGGTTTCCTCACTGTCAGTTGGTGTGGTGGCGACTATCACATGAGTACCAACCCCATGGGCGAACTGAAGGCCGACAAGCGATTCCTGGCGGCTTGTAAGAACTACCCCGAGGCCATCCTCTTCCTCTATAAATATACGCACTCCAGCAGTTTCTATAATAATGAGAGCATCTGCTGGGGGCCCTTCGTCTCCGGTCTGGCCAAAAACTACGGCGTGCGCTACGACAATTGCGGCTGGAATGATATGACCGCCAAACTAGTGGGCGAGAACAAGTGTAAGTATCCCGGTTCAGCCGGCATCGGTACCGTCATGGAGCAGACCTGCGTCAACGGCGGTGCGGTCTGGGACGGCCCGGAACTGATCTGGACCGAGGATTTCCAGAATCAGTGGGACTCTACGGTCGACGGCTATACACGCCGCAACTGGGGCACCTTCGACAACTTCAAGGGAATCTGGATTGACATGTGGCGCCGCATCATCAACGGCACCATGTATATACCCACCCGCGAAGAGGTGGTGAAGAAGACGAAGGTCGTGGTGGTCAACGACCTGCCTATCAGCAATGGCTATTCGTCGTACACATCGTGGGACGACCTCTACAATGGTCTCTACCTGCAGACCGACCCTGCCAACCAGAAGAAGGAGGCACGTCATAACTACGGCCAGTGGTACAACAACCTCTGCTACTTCAAGTCCACAGGACGCTATGGTGCCGTTCCCATCGTCATCGGCCTGTACGACGACCTGGCCAAGTCGATTCCTGTTCAGGTGAAACGCTCCAACTATACGTCACGCTGGGGCACGGAGGCTAAGAAGCAGGCAGACTTCAATGCGCAGTATCCTGAGGTCAGCAAGGGTGACCTCTATGTCAACCGCTATCGCAACCAACTGGTCACCTATACACCCTACACCTATCTGAACGGCAAGAAGACGGCATCGGCCGAGGTGCCTTTGCAGTACAATACCTGTGAGTCGATGCGTCTCGTCTGGGGTAAACTTTCTAGCGGCGTTATCCGCGAGTATGACAACCATATTGACTTCTATCTGAACAATTATCGCAGCGACTCCACGACTATCCAGACCGATTCGATCATCGTGAAGGGAGTCACCTCTCAGCCGGCATATAAGCGGACGGCCCACGCTACAGGAGCAGCCGGGCAGTCGTCTACGGTCGTGGCAAATTACGATGCCGAGCGTCAGGAGTTTCGGGTGGCTGTTAAGCACATGGGACCGGTGACGGTCACAATCAGTTGCACCGGCGCAGGCACCGACAGGCTGACCGATGTATTGCCGGCAGAGCATGTGGCCACGCCCCAGCAGCCGGCTCCTTTCAAGGGCCCAATCATTATCGAAGCCGAAGATATGGATCGCAAGAGTGTAGACCACAAACTGACCAATTCGGGATGGTGGGCTCAGGAGTACAAAGACTTTGCTGGTCTGGGCTTTATCATGACGCAGGCCAACACCAACAGTGCCCTCCGCCATCAGTTGAGGTTGGACGAGGGTGGAAAGTACAACATCCGGGTGCGCTACTGCCGGAGTAACAAGGCCGGCAACATGCGGGTGACCGTCAATGGCGCTGCACAGGACATCGCTTTCGAGAAGGTCAATATCAACGACTGGCGCGAAGCGGTGGTTCCTGTTACCCTCAATGCCGGTACCAACACCTTCATCCTTCAGAACTCGGGTGCTATCCAGGCGACCATCGACCAGATTATCTACGAGCCGGAAGGCACGCCCAAAGAGAAGTTCAAGGTGAAGATGCGCGACGCTGACTTCGGTGCCGTCGTGGCCGATGTCGACTCGGCTGAGGCCGGACAGACCGTTCATCTGACCATCACACCCGACGAGGGCTATGCCATCAAGGCACTCAATGTGGTCAACTCCATCTTCTTCACTCAGGGTAAGACCATCGCTATTGACAAGGATGCAATCGAGGCTTCATTCGTCATGCCTGACGACAATGTGACCATACAGCCCGTGTTCTACGACAAGGCGGCCGTCCACGCTCTCGACTTTACCGATGTGGCCAGTGGAGCACTACCCGAGGGGTGGCGCACCACCGATGGCGGCGACGTGCGCAACTATCCCACCTCGAATGGCAGCGGACCGCGTACCTTTGCCGGATTGACCGGCTATCAGGGCAAGGCACTCTACTGGCGTACGACCAGTGCCGAATACGGTCGGCTCGCCAACTATCCGCTGACACTCGAGCCAGGCAAATACCAACTCGTCTTCGTCATGGCAGCATGGAAGGGTGCACCGACCTATCAGGCAAAAATTCTGAGCAGCAGCGGGACCACCATCAAGTTGTCTGCCACACTCACGGCCAAACCCAACCTCGAAGGCAATGCTGCGGGCGATATCTCAGCGGCTGTGCGCAATACCCTCGACTTCGATATCGCGACAAAGGGCAACTATATCATCCAGTTCCGTGAAGTGGGCAGCGGTATGCAGGAGTTCCTCCTGGCTGAGTGCCGTCTGAGAGACCTCAGCACGTTGACGGGCATCACCACTGTCAATGCTGACATCCGACGTCCTGCCGGCATCTACGATCCTTCCGGTCGTCGCCTCAATGCGCTGCGCCGTGGTCTGAACATCATCGTCAATGCCGACGGCTCTACCCGCAAGGTAATCGTGAAATGACGCCTGCCCGCAAGGTGATGGTGAAGTAACGTCGTTCAACCATAAAAAACACCATAGATTCGAGCCACCCGTACAGGCTATCGTGCACTGTGCGGGTGGCTCATGTTATAAAAACCAAGCAGTTTACAATCACGTCGACGGCAGTCCCCATTTGTTTCTACTATTGAAACAAATTGTTTCTACCTGATTGAGACTTATCTGATAAGTCTAGGCCAACTTACTCAGGTCGGGTTCTGAAATATATTTCAGGTTATTACTGCGGATGACCTGTTCGGCCTCATCGGCATTCTCTGTACGGAACACCATGATACCTTTGCCGCCTAGCAGGAAGGTGTACATATAGGCAATAGAGATACCGGCCTTGGAGAATGTCTCGACGGCATCTGCAGCACGGCCGGGCTCGTCGTCAAGTTCAAGGGCAAACACGTTGCTGAGGGCAACCGCTACGCCGCCTTTCTTCAGTTCCTCATAGGCACGGAGGGGTTCGCTGCAGATGAGACGATAGATGCCATAGTCGGCGGTGTCGGCAATGGTGGAGGCTACAATCTGGATGTTAGCCTGTTTGAGGATCTGGAGCACCTTGATGAGCGTGCCCGAGCGATTCTCGATGAAGATGGAAAGTTGATTGACTGTCATAGTTATTTGTTTTAAATTATTCAATGTTCCGAGATTTCAATGTTCTGAGATTTCGAATTATTGGTAAACCTTGCGCTTGTCGACCACACGGACGGCCTTGCCCTCGCTGATTGGCAGCGTGCCCTGGGGAACGAGACGTATGATTGGCGTGAGCAGGATTTCATCCTTCAGCCGGCGCTTGATATCCTTCTCCAGAGCCTGCAACTTCTTGTAGTCATCGGTGGCCTCGGCCAACTCCACTTCGACGGTCATATTGTCGTTGTTTTCGTCGGTGGTCAGTGTGATGAGGTAGTTGTTGCCCAGTTCGGGGAACTGCATCAGAATCTTCTCAATCTGGATGGGGAAGATGTTGACGCCGCGGAGAACCATCATGTCGTCGGAGCGCCCACGCATACGGTCCAGACGGACATGGTTGCGCCCACAAGGACAAGATCGGCCTAACACACGGGTCAGGTCGCGGGTGCGGTAGCGCAACAGCGGCATAGCCTCGCGACACAGCGTGGTAAGCACCAGTTCGCCAATCTCGCCGTCGGGCACGGGCTCCAGGGTTTCAGGATTCACAATTTCCACGATGTAGTAGTCTTCCCAGAAGTGCAGGCCGTTCTGCTCGGGACACTCGAATCCGACGCCGGGGCCGCACATCTCGCTCATGCCGAACGAATTGTATGCCTTCACACCCATCATCTGTTCGATGCGCTGGCGCTGCTCCTCGCTGTGCGGCTCGGCACCGATAGCCAGTACTTTCAACTTGGTGTCGCGGCGGGGGTCGACCCCTTCCTGCTGCATCACTTCATAGAGACGAGTGACATAGGAGGGGACGGCGTGGATGGCTGTCGTGCCGAAGTCCTTGATGAACTTAATCTGGCGCAGGGAGTTGCCGGCGGCAGCAGGCACGGTGAGCATGCCCAGTCGTTCGGCACCGTACTGGAAACCTAGTCCACCGGTGAACATGCCATAGCCGCTGGAGTTCTGGAACACATCGTCAGGTCTGAGTCCCACCATCCACAGGTTGCGTGCTACCTGGTTTGCCCATTCGTCCAGGTCTTTCTGTGTGTGCAGAATGACAGTCGGATTGCCGGTGGTGCCGCTCGAAGAGTGCAGACGCACACATTGACGGAGCGGTACGCAGGCCATGCCGAACGGATAAGTCTCGCGCAGGTCCTGCTTCGTGGTGAAAGGTAGTTTGCGCACATCGGCCAGCGTCTTGATGTCGTCAGCGGTGATGCCGGCCTGCTTGAATTTCTTTTTGTAGAACTCGTTGGTCAGACAGTGGCGCACGGTCTCTTTCAGCCTTTCCAACTGAAAGGCTTCAATCTCAGCACGCGACATTGTCTCGCGTTCAGGGTTAAAAAACTTTGTTTTTTCCATTATTTACAGTTTACGGTTATCTATCACATGGGCACTCTTGCCTTGCGAACGTTCGATGGTGCCTGGGGCCTTCAGTTGTACCTTGGCTGAGATGCTCAGCACGCTCTTCAGTTTGTTGGCCAGTTTCTTCTCCAAGGCGGCAACGGCAGCAGGCGTGTCGAAGGTGCCGGTGAAGTACTCCTGGCGCAGTTCTACCTGTACCTGCAGGGTGTCGAGGTTGTTCACACGGTCGACGACCAGCATATAGCGTGGTGCGAACTCCTGCATCGACAGCACGACGCTCTCCACCTGAGATGGAAATACGTTGATGCCGCGGATGATGAGCATATCGTCAGAGCGGCCCTCGATACGTCCCATGCGGATGTTGGTGCGGCCACAGTCGCACTGCCCATCCATCAGCGAGCAGAGGTCACGGGTACGGTAGCGGATGACGGGCATCCCTTCTTTGGTCAGTGTGGTGAACACCAGTTCGCCGGTTTGTCCGTAGGGCAGGGGCTCCAGTGTCGTGGGGTTGATGATTTCGGGGTAGAAATGGTCTTCGTTGATGTGTGAGCCATGCTGCATCTGGCACTCGTAACTGACACTCGGCCCCATCACCTCAGAGAGTCCGTAGATGTTGTAGCCTTTCAGTCCCAGTCGCTCCTCTATCTCCTGCCGCATCTGCTCTGTCCAAGGTTCGGCACCGAAGGCACCGGCACGCAGTTTGATCTGGTCTTTCGTGATGCCCATCTTGTCCATCGTCTCTGCCAGATAGAGAGCATACGACGGGGTACAGGCGATGCCGGTCACGCCGAGATCGCGTATCAGTTTCAGGTGCTTCTCGGTGTTGCCTGTCGATGCCGGAACAACCGAGGCACCGATATGCTCCACGCCATAGTGGGCACCCAGTCCGCCGGTGAACAGGCCGTAGCCGTATGACACTGAGAAGATGTCATCGCGGGTGATGCCGAAGGCTGTCAGACAGCGGGCCATGCACTCGCTCCATATACCGATGTCTTTGCGGGTATAGCCCACGATGGTAGGGTTGCCCGTCGTTCCGCTGCTGGCGTGGATGCGGATAATCTCACTCTGAGGGGCTGCCTGCAGGCCGAAGGGATAGTTGTCGCGCAAGTCCTTCTTCGTGGTAAAGGGCAGTTTTTTGATGTCCTCGATGGTCTGTATGTCATCGGGGCGAATGTCCAACTCCTGTAACTTATGCCGATAGAACGGCACATTGTGGTACACATACTCTACAATCTTGTGCAGGCGTTTGCCTTGTAGCGCGCTCATCTCGTCGCGGCTCATGCACTCTTTGTTCGGATTCCAAATCATGTCTTAAGTTTTAGGGTTTGTGTAGTGCAAAAGTACAACAATTCTTGCTACTGGCCAAACATTTTGCTGTATTTCTTCTTTTTTCTCGTGCAAAATAAGTATCTTTGCCCCAAAATCTATGGCACTATGATAAACAAAGAATTGTTGCAACCGGAGAGCATCGTCGTGATCGGTGGCTCCAACAATGTGCACAAGCCCGGTGGGGCTGTAGTGAGAAACTTGCTGCAGGGCGGCTACAAGGGCGCGCTGCGAGTGGTCAATCCCAAGGAGGACGAGGTGCAGGGCATCAAGGCCTGTCACGATGTGCAGGGGCTGCCGCCTACCGACCTTGCTATTCTGGTGGTGGCTGCAAAATACTGTCCCGACTATGTGGAGATGCTGGCTGCCACGAAGCAGACTCGCGCGTTCATTATTATATCAGCCGGTTTCAGCGAGGAGACGGCAGAGGGTGCCCGCCTGGAGGAGCGCATTCTGAACACTTGCCGTCGCTATGGCTGTGCGCTGATAGGTCCTAACTGTATCGGACTGCTGACGCGCTGGCACCACTCGGTGTTCACACAGCCCATTCCGCAACTGAACCCGCAGGGGGTCGACTTCATCAGCAGTTCAGGTGCCACGGCGGTGTTCATCCTCGAGAGCGCCGTGACCAAGGGACTGCAGTTCAATTCGGTGTGGTCCGTGGGCAACGGTCATCAGATAGGCGTGGAGTCGGTGCTGGAATATATGGACGAGCATTTCGACGCCGAGCGCGACTCGCTGGTGAAACTGCTCTATATAGAGAATGTGGGCGACCCCGACAAACTGCTCTATCATGCCTCGTCGCTCATCCGTAAGGGCTGTCGCATCGCCGCCATCAAGTCGGGCTCGAGCGAAAGCGGCTCGCGTGCTGCCTCGAGCCATACGGGAGCCATTGCCACGAGCGACTCTGCCGTTGAGGCTCTGTTCCGCAAGGCCGGCATCGTGCGCTGTTTCAGCCGTGAAGAACTGACCACCGTGGGCTGCATCTTCACTTTGCCGCGCTTCACGGGCAAGAATTTCGCCATCGTTACCCATGCCGGCGGACCGGGCGTGATGCTCACCGATGCCCTGTCGAAGGGCGGGATGCACGTGCCGCCTATCACCGGCGAGGTGGCTGATAGCCTGAAGGCTCGCCTGTTGCCCGGCAGCAGTGTGGCCAACCCGATAGACATCCTGGCCACCGGCACTGCCGAACATCTGGGCATCGCCATCGACTATTGTGAGAACGAGATGCCCGACATCGATGCCATCATGGTCATCTTCGGCACGCCCGGACTGGTGAAAATCTACGAGGTCTATGACGTGCTGGACCAGAAAATAAAAACCTGCCGCAAGCCCATCTTCCCCATCCTGCCCAGCGTCAGCACGGCCGGTCCTGAGGTGCAGCAGTTCCTCAGCCGTGGCCATGTCAACTTCTCCGACGAGGTGACGCTGGCCACGGCACTGTCGCAGATCATGCGCACGCCGAAGCCCGCTCCCCCCGAGGTGGAACTCTATGGCATCGACCTGGTGCGGCTGCACCAGATTATTCTGGGCATCACGGAGAACGGCTATCTGCAGCCCCCTCTCGTGCGTCAGGTGCTGGAGTGTGCCGGCATACCGCTGGTGCCCGAACTGGTGTCTACATCGAAGGAAGAACTAGTGGCCTTTGCCGGTGAGGTGGGCTTCCCCGTGGTGGCCAAAGTGGTGGGCCCGCTGCATAAGAGCGACGTGGGCGGTGTGGCGCTGAACGTCCGTTCGAAGGAGGTGCTCAGTGCCGAGTTCGACCGCATGATGCAGATTCCCGATGCCACGGCGGTGATGGTGCAGAAGATGATGCGGGGCACCGAACTCTTCATCGGTGCCAAGTATGAGGAGCGCTTCGGCCATGTGGTGCTCTGCGGTCTGGGCGGCATCTTCGTCGAGGTGCTCAAGGACGTGTCGTCTGGACTGGCACCCCTGGGCTACGACGAAGTCTACTCGATGATACACTCACTGCGGGGCTACAAGATTCTGCAGGGCACCCGCGGCCAGCAGGGCATCAACGAGCGTAAGTTCGCCGAAATCATAGTCCGACTGAGCACGCTGCTGCGCTTCGCTACCGAGATTAAGGAGATAGACATCAATCCGCTGCTGGCCGACGGCGATCAGGTGGTGGCCGTCGATGCCCGCATCAGGATTGATAAATAAGGATTATTGCACTTTATGGAGATATCTTGATTAATAATCATATTGTTTATATCCCTCTTTCTGCCCAGTCGCCTCGGTCGAGGTTGCGATACCCGATGGCTTCGGCGATGTGCATGGCCTCTACCTTCTCGCTGCCGGCGAGGTCGGCGATGGTGCGGGCTCGGATGACGCGCTCGCGGATGAGGGCACTGGGCTCGCCGGGTTGCATCTGCGACAGTTGGGCGAAGGGTACGGCCTGTATTTCGCAGTGGATGTCGGTACTGCTGGGGATTATAGGGCCCGCTTTTCGTTTGATAGATGTTGTCATTTTCAATCTCTTTTGTCTTTTCCTAAAATGCTTTTTTCCAAGTTCTCCAACATCTTTAAGTCCTCGGCATCTGCATCTTGAGCATCGAGTTGCTTACGCTTGGCATTGAAGATGTCGTATCTGCTGCGAACTATTTCTTCTGCTTCAGTATTGGATATAGAGCCTTTACCTTGAAGGACGTCTTTCTCTTGGAAAGCAAGCAAATTGTCAACATTCTTCCGCCAATAGTCAAGAGTGAGGTCTCTACGTCCTTTAACCCGCTCTTCCGCACTGGTCAGGAAGATGTCAACGAGTCGGTTTAGTGAATCTATCTCATTGTCTTGCAGATAGTTCTTCGCTACTATCACATCGCCTTTACGAACTATGCTGCCTTTCCAAGTGGTCAGCCCCATATTTGGTTGATTAGCATCTGCACGAGCAACTATCAGTTCTGCCGCCGTTTGATGAGTAACAGCATAAAGCAGTTTGTTCTGCGTTTCGGCAAAGAACATCTGCGTGGCCTTGTCCGTCTTGTCGTAATCGCTACTGAGTGCAAAAAGGTCGCGCACTTTCTGATAGAAGCGTTTCTCTGACGTGCGAATATCACGAATGCGAAGCAGAAGTTCATCGAAGTAGTCGGGTCTGCCATCAGGATTCTTCAGACGCTCATCATCCATTGTGAATCCTTTGACAAGATATTCCGTCAGATGCTCCGTCGCCCACTGGCGGAATTGTGTGCCACGTATGCCTCGAACTCGATAGCCCACGGCAATAATCATCTCCAAAGAGTAGAAAACCACATTGTAGTTCTTCCCATCAGCGGCAGTAGTCAAAAACTCTTTGACAACTGAAAACTTGTTTAATTCCCTCTCTTTTAGGATGTTAATAATGTGATAACTTATAGTTTGCTTCGAGGTGGCAAAAAGTTCTGCCATCTGCTGCTGGTTCAGCCATATCTTCCCGTCCTTGGCAAACAGTGCTACTGATGCCCGGCCATCCGCTGTACGATAGATGATGATGTTTTGCTGTTCGTCCATACCTTATAATATAAAAAGGTTATCCTTCACAATTATATCCCTCTCTCCGCCCAGTCGCCTCGGTCAAGATTACGATACCCGATGGCCTCGGCGATGTGCATGGTCTCCACTTTCTCCGAGCCGGCAAGGTCGGCAATGGTGCGGGCCACCTTCAGGAT
>DETM01000048.1:39357-40260 GCA_002361655.1 Prevotella sp. UBA3288
TGTAGGCACGGGCGGAGAGCTTCAGTCGCTCCATGGCCATGCGGAGCATGTCGAGCGAGGCGGCGTCGGGCTCGGCAAACTCGTGGAGCATGCGCTCCGTCATCTGGGCGTTGCAGTGGATGCGGCCCTTCCCCAAGGGAAGGGAACTGAAGCGCTCGGTCTGGATGTTGCGGGCTCGGATGACGCGCTCGCGGATGACGGCACTGGGTTCGCCGGGTTGCATCTGCGACAGTTGGGCGAAAGGCACGGCCTGTATTTCGTAATGGATGTCTATCCAAGCGAAGATTTTAGGGGGCAGTGATTCTTGAAATGTACCTGTATATTTGCCTACATCTGTATACATTTTTTCTTATCTTATAAGAACTTTACTCTGTTTTTTCTGCTAGAATGTAACAATTACCTTTTCTGATTATCTTATTTGAAAGTGCTTCATAAGAATTTAAATTTATATCATCTACAATCTGCTTAAAAGCGTTAGAATTTTTATTATACTCTTTTTTGTTATAAATGTAATAATGGAAGTTACTATTTATAGAAACTTCAAACACCTTTCCTTGAACAATATCTATAAAAGAATTATATGGTAATTCATCTATATGGATGCACGTCCCGTCTAGCAGAATTAAATCACAGCTACCATATTTTTGAATCGAGTTGAAATGCTCATCAAAAGATATGTAGATACCATTAAATTGTGAAAACCACATTTCTCTATTGACATCATCGTTGATATACCAACACCCCCTATTCTCATTATGACAAAGTGTCACAATTTCCTTATCAATAAGAAAGCGAATAGGTTCATTGGTATAATCTTGAGCGACATCATTTTCCCCAATGCCTAAAGTCATTAGTATTTCGTTCAACTTCTTTTCGTCCATATCACTAGTGTCCGGTTAAATT
>DETM01000062.1:0-1388 GCA_002361655.1 Prevotella sp. UBA3288
ATACAGACATGCAGATTCCCTATCTTGATGACCTCATCAAATCGGATGGCGAGAATTTTAGCCCCATCTTCCTGTCGAACATCGGCTACAACTATATGTCCGTGGGGCGTTATGAGGAAGCCGAGGCATATCTGGCGCAGTCTCTGAAAATAAAGGAGACCGCTGTCGCTTACGAATACCTGGCATGGATATATAATAAGAAAGGTGACGATGAGTATGCTAATCTGCTCAGATTGAAAGCGAACGAAATAAACGACAACTGGCCAAAACATAAAATCCTGTATCATCTGCTGCAATATGACATTGAGCATCAGAACCTTGAGGGAGCCGAGCAGAAATTATATCGCATGATGGCCATTTCTGACAGTCTCCATAAAGCCCAAATGGATCGTACAATACTGGAGTATCAGCATCGGTTTGATGAACAAGCCGCACAGGAGGCTCATCAACAGAAAATGATATGGGTAGGAATCGCTTTCGTACTCTTGGCTCTTTATGCCCGCTATCGTATGGCGAAACAAAGGGCGAAAGGACAGGTTGTACTCGCCGAGAAGCAGATGATTATCAATAACTATGTCAACGAGATAGCTCAACTGAAGAATCAACAAGACAATACTGATGCAGCAGAACAGATAGAGGAACTGAACGAAAAGATACGTGAATTGGTAGAACAGGAATCACCGAGTCTTTTAAAGGGCAAGTTGCTCTACGAAGACATCAAGAACGGAGGAACGACCTCAGGCTGGGCTAATGGCGACTACAAATGCTTCATAGACTACTACAAGGCCATCAACTTCGCCGCCTTCTGTCGCATCCAAAAGAGATACTCACCCAAGACCGCCCACAACACCTTCTTCCTCATCCTCTACGAAATGGGCCTTGAAGACAAGGACGTGCGCCGCATCATGGGTGTCACTCAAGAGGCCATCCGCTCCACAAGGCACAGAATTCAGCAGAATACAAAGAAGTGAGAAATAAAGTTATTGCCATAGCGGCTCATTCTCCCATCCATGAGGGAAGCCCATCTGCCGCGTATCAACCCATATAAGCGGCGATCGTCTTGGCATCTGGGGCATGGCAGGATAACGGCGGTTCCATGCACGGGCGTGATGGGCACAACAGTTACGAAGAACGGTGAGACTGCGCATCCAACTTTCCAAATAGGTGTATTGTGGCAAACCGATGTGTAGTCTCGTCTGTCTCAAAGATTTTCCAGTAGCTGGCCAGACGGAAGTAACTGATGGATGCAAGTTGCTTCAAGGCTGTGTCCTCATCACTGACAATGAGACCGCGTTGCTTCAGCATGGCAAGCTGGGTGGTAATGTCTGTTGGTTGCTTGTTATATCTCATACCCTTATAAATAACGAAGTCCCGCCGTGGTACGCATT
>DETM01000062.1:1428-42291 GCA_002361655.1 Prevotella sp. UBA3288
TTAGGAGGCGTGGCGGGAACTGTTGATGCAAAGGTACGGCTTTAATCTGGAATAGCCAAACTTTTTTCAAGAAAAAGAATAAAGTCTGCCGAATGTCCGACGGCCAAGATCGACGAGCAGAAGACCGACAGCCATTGAATACGTTCTGGTTCGGGGTGAAAAAAAGCCGAACGCGCAAAAGCGTTCGTCTTTTTCCGGTTATTATTGGATGGCTTGAATAAAAAAAGGATAGGATGCGGTATTGGCATCCTATCCCTTTGGGTAGTTAAGAGGCGATGTTAGCGCTTTGAGGTGACATCCTTCTCGTACTGCTGGATGCAGGCGATGAACTCCTCGCCGACGGGCACGTTGTTCTTCAGGTTGAAATAGTCGAACACGGCGCCGAAGGGCATGGACTTAGCCTCTTCCATGAGTGCGAGACGCTCGAAGTACTGACCTTTGTCCTCGTATTCGCGCAGTTTAGCCTTCGGCTCGAGCATAGCCTGTAGGATGCACTTCTGTGTGGCGCGTGCACCGATGATGTAGGCCCCGATGCGGTTGATGGAGGCATCGAAATAGTCGAGTCCGACATGTGCGCGGTGGAGTGCATCGGCACGTACGAGTTCCTTGAAGAGGTCGAGTGTCTGGTCGTTCATGATGGTGACGTGGTCGGAGTCCCAGCGTACGGGGCGGCTGACGTGGAGCATCAGTTCGGGTACGAACATGAGCAACGTGGATACGAAGTCGGATACATTCTCGGTCTGCTCGTAGTGGCCGGTGTCGAGGGTGTACATCTGTTTGCGTGTAGCGCAGTAGGCGGTATAGAAGTCGTGTGAGCCGACGGTGTAGGACTCGAGTCCGATGCCGAAGAGTTTTGCCTCGAAGCAGTTCTTGACGCCGTCGAGTTTCTCGGTCATAATCTCGTCGAGAGATGCGGCGAGGATCTCACGGTACTTCTTGCGCTGTACGGGCATGTCCTTGGAACCGTCGTGCACCCAGATGTTCATGATGCAGGGGTCGCCCTGAGCCTTGCCCATGGCATCGGCGATACGGCGGCAGCGCTTGGTGTGCTCAATCCAGAAGTCGCGGATAGACTTGTCGGGGTTGGAGAGCGTGAGGTTGCCACTCTTGGGGTGGGAGAAGGAGGTGCTGTTGAAGTCGAGTTTCATGTTGTTCTCCTTGGCCCACTGGATCCAACTCTCGAAGTGCTTGACTTCGACCTGGTCGCGGTCGACGAACTGTCCGCCGAAGTCGCCATAGATCTCGTGGAGGTTGAGACGGTGGTTGCCTGCGAGGAGGGTCTTGACGAACTCGATGTCCTGACGTACCTCGTCGATGGTGCGGGCACGTCCGGGGTAGTTGCCGGTGGTCTGTATGCCGCCTGATAGTGCTTCGTTGCGCTCGAATCCGACGACGTCGTCGGTCTGCCAGCAGTGGAGTGAGATCTGCTGCTTCTGTAGTTGGTCGAGCACTGCGTCGGTATCGACGCCGATGGCTGCGTAGCGCTCTTTGGCTACGGCATAAGCCTGTTCAATGAGGTTTGCTTTCATAATTGGTTTACAATTTAACGATTTACGATTTACAATATATTGTTTTATTTGTTTATTGATTTATTGTTGGGGGGAGGAAAGCGTCACCCTGTCGCCCGAATCCTTGCGGGGAAACCGCAAGGCACAGCCTGCCAGGGAACTGGGATTATTTATTGACGATTCTCAGGTACTTGTCGAAGGCCTGATCCCACTGCGCCTTGTCGGTAGGCTCGTACTTGACCAGTTCGAGCGAGTTGGCGATGATGGCGCGCATCTGCCAGATGTCGCTGACGAGTCCGGCGGCCTTGGCTTGGAGCATGATGTTGCCGATGGCAGTGCCTTCTTGCGGCCCTGCGAGAACGGTTGCCCCTGTAGCGTTGGCTGTGAACTGGTTGAGGTATTTGTTGAGCGATCCGCCGCCGATGATGTGGAGCACGTCGAGGCGGAAGGGGGCGAACTCCTGCATCCACTGGAACACCTGTCGGTAGCGGAGGGCGAGAGAGTCGAAGATGCAGCGGCATATCTCGGCTGGCGTCTCGGGGACGGCCTGATTGGTGTCGCGGCAGTATTTCTTTATGGCCCCAATCATGCTGGCCGGTGCTGCGAAGACGGGATCGTCGGGGTTGATGATGGAACGGAATGCTTCGACCGTCATGGCCTGTCCCTGCAGTTCGGGGTGGGACAGACGTCGCACCTCCTCGGGCCACTCGAGTCGGCATCGCTCGTAGAGCCACATGCCGCAGATGTTCTTCAGGAAGCGCGTGGTGCCCTCAATGCCACCCTCGTTGGTGAAGTTGCGCTCATAGGACAGGTCGCTGATGATGGCATCGCGGGTCTCGATGCCCATGAGGCTCCATGTGCCGCTGGAGAGGTAAGCGAACTTCTCGTCCTTGGCGGGTACGGCAGCGACGGCGGAGGCGGTGTCGTGTCCGGCGACGGCGATGACGGGTACAGGTCCCAGTCCTGTGAGGCGCTGGACCTCGTCGGTGAGCACTCCGATGACGGTGCCGGGGTTGACCATCTTGCCGAACTTGGAGCGTGTGAGTCCGATGCTCGCCAACAGTCGCTCGTCGAGCATCTTGGTGCGCGGGTCGAGCAGTTGTGAGGTGGAGGCGATGGTGTATTCGCACACCTCGTTGCCGGTGAGCATCCAGGACAGTGCATCGGGCACGAACAAGATTTTCTGTGCGTGCTTGAGTGCCGAGTTGCCCTCGCGCTTCATGGCGTAGAGTTGGAAGATGGAGTTGAAGTTGAGGAACTGTATGCCCGTTATGCCGTAGACTTCGCGTCGGGGAACGACGTGACACAGGTAGTCGTCCATGGCATCGAAAGTGATGGGGTCGCGATAGGCCCGGGGATTTCTGAGTATGGCGCCATCGTCGCCGATGCAGACGAAGTCGACGCCCCAGGTGTCGATGCCGATGGAGGTGATCTGTAGTCCGCGCAGTGCCACTTCCTTCAGTCCGCGTATGATTTCGAAATAGAGCGCATAGATGTCCCAGTAGTAGTGGCCGCCCTGCTCTATGAGGTTGTTGGGGAAGCGTGTCACCTCTTCCAGTTCAAAGCGTCCGTCGTTGATGGTACCGATGATAGTACGTCCGCTGGTAGCACCGAGGTCGACGGCAAAGAAATACTTTTTGTTTTCCATATTGTTTTAGTATGTTTTTAGTTTCGAGCGATGTGTTTGCAAAGATACGTTTTTTTCTGCAGGCAGAGGCTTGAAAAATGATAATTGACAATTGAAAATTGATAAAATCGACGTAACGGCGGCTCTGTCTTCGGAAAAGCGTGTCACTATTCGAATGTGCAGGGCAGCGCCAGCAACCGGTACATGAGCGTGCGTGCCATCCGCTTGTGTCCGCTGTTGTTGGGATGTAGCAGGTCAGTGCCTTCTGCGCCATTGGCGGGGTTGTTGAAGTACTGCCCATGTTGGTCAATCAGTGGGAACAGTCCGCTGTCGGCGTTCCAGTCGATGACAGGCACCGCCCATACGTTGCCAGCCTCTTTGGTAGCCTCGACATAGGCATCGATATACAGTCCGCACTGGTTGGTGTATGACTCGTCGCACTGCCAGTTTTTCTCGTTGGCGAAGAAGTCGGAGCGGTGGATGGGTGTTAGCAGTACAATCTGTTTGGTGGGGAAGGTGCGTTTGAGCGAGTCGAGGGCGATGTTGATGCGTCCCCGATAGGTGGTGGGGTCCATGGCCGGTGTGCGCTGCCGTCGCGTCACCGTCTTCTTCGGTTGTCCGTGACCGTATGTCACCTCGGTGGTGCGCTCGTCCCACCACTGTCCCAGTGGCACCCCGTTATTATAGTCGTTGGTGCCGCAGAAGATGAAGATAGCGTCGACATCCTGTCCGTGTTGCTGCTTGAGGAGCCCGGTCTGTCGCGGTATGTCGTTCCACTGTCGTCCGCTGACGCCGTAGACATAAGGTGTGATTTGCAGCCACTCTTGGAGCCATGCCCAGTATTTCTTGTTGGCCGCTTTATTGCGCGGATCAGTCACCGAGTCGCCGAAGTAGGCCACCTTTTTGCCCTGCCAGGGGTGGTGGAGGGCAGTCTGTGCCACGATGGTCTGTGCCATGGCGAGGCACAGTAGGAAGATCAGTTTTTTCTTCATGTTCATGCTTAATAAGAGTGGTATGTCAGATATGTCATTTTTCTCGCGCGTACCTTATTATATAATAGAGTCAGAAGACCAACTTCTCCACGTAGTAGCAGCCGATGCCAGCCAGATAGCCCACGAAGGCCACCCATGTAATCTTCTTCAGATACCAGCCGAAGGTGATTTTCTCCAGTCCCATCACCACTACGCCTGCCGCGGAGCCGATGATGAGCATCGAGCCCCCCACGCCAGCGCAGTAGGCCAGCAGTTGCCAGAAGATGCCGTCGACGGCCATGTCGCCGGCCGCCTCGACAGGATACATGCCCATACATCCGGCCACCAGCGGCACATTGTCGACGATTGACGAGAGCACGCCTATGATGCCGGTGATGAGGTAGTGGTTGCCGTCGAAGGTCTCGTTGAGCGTGGTGCCCAACTGCGTGAGCACACCGATGGTCTCGAGACACCCCACTGCCATCAGAATGCCGAGAAAGAAGAGGATGGTGTCCATGTCGATGCGCGACAGCATCTTCGACACACGCTTCTGTGTGTTGCTGTTGTTGGCGGTATCCTCATGCTCCTGGTGGATACGGATGTAGAACACCTCGGTGACGGTCCACAGCACGCCGAGCACCATCAGGATGCCCACAAACGGCGGCAGGTGGGTGATGGTCTTGAAGATGGGTACGAAGATCAATCCGCCGACCCCGAGGAAGAAGATGGCCTTGCGCTGTGTTGGCGATAGGCTGTCGGCCTCTTCGAGTGTCGCCGTGTCGTGTACCGGTTGTAGTGTGCCTTTCAGTGACAGCGAGAGGATATAGGCCGGTATGAGCATTGAGACGAGCGATGGGATGAATATCTCGGTGATGACGCCTGCGGCTGTGATGACGCCCTTGTTCCACAGCATGATGGTGGTGACATCGCCGATGGGTGAGAAGGCACCGCCGCTGTTAGCCGCGATGATGACCAGCGAGGCATAAATGATACGGTCGGTCTTGTCGGCCACCAGTTTTCGCAGGATCATGATCATCACGATAGATGTGGTCAGGTTGTCGAGAATGGCCGACAGGATGAACGTCATGAAAGCGATGCGCCAGAGCAGCGACCTTTTCGACTTTGTCTGCATCACGTCTCTGACGAAGTTGAATCCCCCGTTCTGGTCTACCAGTTCGACGATGGTCATGGCGCCGAGAAGGAAGAAGAGCGTTGTGGCCGTAGAGCCCAGGTGGCGTTCTATCTCAGTGCTCACCACCGCTGCCTTCAGGTCGCCGATAGCCTCTGGCAGATACAATTCTGGCGCAAACATAAACAGCGTCCATGTTGCAACAAACATCAGCAAGGCAATAGCCGCCTTGTTCACTTTAGTCACACTCTCGATAGCAATGAAGAAATAGCCCAGTACGAAGACTGCGACAATCCATACAGTTAGTGTCATTTCGTTTTGTTTTTAAGTTAGATTAGGTTTTTATTTGATATAGTTACTGATTGCGTAGGTCGCTGGGCTTTCGGCCGGTCTTCGACTTGAACTTAGCCGAGAAGTAGTCGGGGGAGTCGAAGTTCAGCCGGTAGGCAATCTCCTTGATGCTCATGTCGGTGGTAGTGAGCAACTCCTTGGCCCGTTGCAGTTTGAGGTCCTGCTGGTAGATAGCCGGCGAGAGTCCGGTGTGCTCCTTGAACAGTTTGCGGAAGTTGCTGTAACTGACCCCCAGTCGCTCGGCCACCTGCTGGATGGTGAGGCCGCTTTCGAGCGACTCGCGAATCATCAGTCGTGCCTTGTTGATCATGTCGACATGTGTCTGGCTGCGGCTTTTGAGTTCGATGTTGCGCTCCAGAGAGTACATCATGCCGATGAGGTGGTTGACGATGCCTGCCATCAACTGCTGCGAGTAGGCAGCCTCTTCGAGTGCCGCTTCGAAGGCTTGCCGGTAGAGGCGTATGATGTCGGCTGAAAAGCCCACATGGTAGATGGGCTTTGTTGGTGATAGGAAGTTGGCACTGACGCGTCGGTCCATGTTTTCGCCTTTGAAGCCAATCCAATATTTTTTCCAGCCTCGTGGTCCGGTGGGGTGGTAACTGTGCCATTCTCCCGGGAAGAGCAGGAAGAAGTCGCCTTCGTGTAGCGGTGCCTCGGGTATGGTCTGGCTGTGGAAGATGCCCTCGCCCTCGGTGATGTAGAGCAACTGGTACTCGGGCAGGATGCGCCCTTTGTCGAGTTCGAAGTAGTAGCCGTCGGCATGTCCCCGGGTTGGGTAGGGGTCGTCGGGTCCTATCTCCTCGTATCCGATAGTGGTCACAGTCAGTCCCCAGTGGGCGTCTCGCTCGCTGGCGAGCATATATTTGCTGGTTTGCATAGACATTATTGTTGTAGTCTTAGATACTATCCATTTTCTCGCAGGGCACCCATATCCAGAAAGTGGAGCCGTGGCCGAGGCCCTCGCTGACGACCCCGATCTGACCATGGCAGCGTTCGGCGATGGACTGGCAGATGCTCAGGCCCAGTCCGGTGCCCTGTACGAAGTCGTTCAGTTTGACGAAGCGTTCGAAGACGCTGTTCTGCTTGTCCTTGGGTATGCCTGCTCCGGTGTCCTCGCAGTACATATAGATGCCGTCGTGCTGTCCGGTTTTGGGGTCTTTCTGATAGCGGTAGCCTATCTTGATATGTCCCTGTTCGGTATATTTGACTGCGTTTGTCACGAAATTGGTGATGACCTGTTGCATGCGTCCTTTGTCGATGACGGTGTAGAGCGTGTCGTAGGGATTGTCGGCGATGAAGTCGACATGAGGGTTCTCCACCCGTTGTGCCAGTGTCTCGCAAGTGTCTCGGAAGGCTTTGGCAAAGTCTACCCGTTCGGGTGTGACGGCCTGGCTTGTGTGGTTGATGTTTGACACCTCGAGGATATCGTTGATGAGTCGGAGCAGCATGTCGCAGTTGTTGCGGATGATACGGATGAACTCACGCCTGTCGTCGGGGGTGTCGACGGTCTGTATGAGGTCGCTGAATCCCACGATGGCGTTGAGCGGTGTCCGTATCTCGTGTGTCATGTTGGCCAGGAATGCACTCTTCTTCTTGCCGGAGTCTTCGGCGCGCTGCGTCTCCTGTTTCAGTTTCTCCTGGACCTCCATCAGGTGAGAGGCGTCGCGCATCAGCCCGAAGTGGCCGGTGAAGCGCCCGTTGTGGTCGTGCACCGGCATGCCGCTGATGACATACCAGCGTGGCTCTTTGCTGATGGGGGTGTTCATGAATCGGTGCATCATATAGACGGTGTGGTCGTGAGCCTCGTATTCGTTGATGAACTGTCTGGCAGCCTCCCGCTCTTCAGGCCACATCATATTGGTATAGTCGTCGAAGGTGACGGTGAAGTCAGTGACGCTGAGCGATGTGGAGAACTTGATGGTCCGTGTGTTGATGTCGCTGTTCCATACGTACATATTGTTGCCGGTGAGCATGTAGTGCAGTTCTTCCTCGTATTTTGCAATTTGCTGTCCGGTCTTACGCAACTCCTGCTCGTGACGGTGCTGCTGCAGGTAGTTGTTTCGCTCTGGGGTGATGTCGCGTGCCGTAAAGGCATAGAAGACCAGTTTACCGTTTTCGTCCCTAATGCTTCTGATCTTATATTCTATATATTTGTCGATGCCGGCCTCTGGGTAGAACATCCGCTGGCAGACGTAGAAGACGTCGTTGTTCACCGGGTCGAAGTCGGACTCGAAACCGGCCAGATGGAAGAAGCAGTTGTTTCTGAAGAATTTCTCGCCAAGTTTTTCGAACTCGCACAGTTCGCGCATTTTCTCGTTCGGTTCGATGAGCATGCCGTCGGGGTCGTAGAACGACATGGCCACCAGCGAGGTGTTGAATATCTGCTGGTATCTTCTGCGGGCCTCTTCTATCTTGTCTGTCTCCACGTCTTGTCTGGCGGCGGTCTGGCGGTCGCTGATGTGCTGCTTCATGCGGTAGTTGAGCCAAGCCATGACGGCCACCACGATGGCCAGTATCAGCGTGACGGCTGCAAAGATGATGTATGTCGTTGCTGTCATGAGTGTCATACTGCTTTCTTTCTGTCAATTTCCAGTGTCTGGCAGGGAATGGCTATCCAGACGGTGGTGCCGTGGCCGGGTCGTGAACTGATGCTGATGGTGCCGCCCATCTTTGTGGTCAGTGCCTGACAGATGGGCAGTCCGAGCCCCGTGCCGCCCGCATTGGCTGACGAGAATCGCTCGAACAGGTGTTTCTGGGCTTCACGGCTGATGCCCACACCGGTATCTTCGACGGTGACCACCAGTTTGTTGTTTACATAGTCCAGGCGTGCCACTACCGATCCGCTGTCGGTATAGCGGGCGGCATTGGCGGTGACCTGTTCGATGATGTTGCCCAGGTGGTGGGCGTCGATGTCGACTACCAGTCGCTCGTAGTTGTTTTCAACCAGATAGTCGACACCCTCCTTTTTGTTGTGCAGCCATCCGTTGACGCAGAAACTCTCGAACATGCTTGCCAGGTCGGTGGGTTGCGGGTTGATATCGATCATGTCGGCATCGAGTCGCGACAGGAACAGGATGTCGTTGATCAGATGGAGCAGGTGGTTGGAGTTTTGCTTTATCTGTTCGATAAACATGCGCTCCTCTTCAGGGTCGTCGGCCTGATCGAGCAGTTCTGCAAAACCGACGACCGATGTGAGTGGGGTACGAATCTCGTAACTCATATTGCGGAGGAAGACATTCTTCACATGCTCCACTTCTTGCGCTTTCTTGCTCTCTTTGGCCAGTTGCTGCTCTTTGCTGACGATTTCGCTCTCGTCGCGGCACAGTCCCAGATAGTTGACCACGGCCCCCTTTTCGTCGTGGAGGGGGTGGAACTGCAGTTGCAGACAGAGTGGCAGTCCGTCTTTCTGCCGGATGATGGTCCGCAGGTGGATGTCGATGGGCCTGTCGACCAGTGCATCCATCTTGTTGAAGGCCCTCATGGCCTTTGGCTTCGACGCCTCTTCGAGCATTGACACACAGCGCAACTGTGTGAGCCGGAACAGAATGGTGTCGCTCTCCTTGTAGAGGGTGATGGTGTGGTCCTGGGCGGAATAGGTGGCCAGCCTGACACCTCCCACCTGAAGTACATAGTTGATATTGCTGATATAGCGGCGCAGACGGTCGTTGGCCTTGGCCAGGTCGCGGCTGCTCTCGACCAGTTGGTGTGCGAAGCCTACCTCTTCCGACACGTCGCGTCCCGTCCGGAAGAAGCCCGTCAGCGTGTTGTCCTTCCCTCGGATAGGTATCACCTGCTGCTCGTAGTACATCCCGTTGCGGTCGATGGGTATCTGTGTGGCATAGAATTTCTCGAAATGTTCACAGTCTTCACCGCCCAACAGTTCGTCGATGGTATAGTGGCCGCGGGCTATATCGTCTGCCGAGATATGAAACGTGTCACAGGCCTTCCTGTTCAGCGTGGTCAGTACGCCGTCGGCATCGTAGAGCATCATGTCCGACAGGGCCGTGTTGAAGATGGTCTGATAGCGCAGGAGCGTGTCCTTCTCCAACCGTCTGGCGTCGTCGCTTCTCTTTGCATCTATCTGTCTGACCGTCTCCTTTCTCCTCCGGTATTCTATCAGGAGTTGAACCGAGATGGCCAGCAGGGTGACATCAACGAAGGTCAGTATTCCTATTATCATGGTGCAAAGATACGATATTTTTTTTATTTCCGATAATGAATACGAAATTAATTCGATGTCATGGGACGTAATTCGTAATAATTGTCTAACTTTGCAGCCCGAAAGCAATATTATAACCAGTCAGATGAAACAAAAATGGAACAGGGCCACCCTCTGCGTACAGGCAGGCTGGGAGCCCAAGAACGGAGAACCGCGTGTGCTGCCCATCTATCAGAGCACCACGTTCAAGTATGATAACACAGAAGAGATGGCCGACCTCTTCGACCTGAAGAAAGAGGGCTATTTCTACACCCGTCTACAGAATCCCACCAACGATGCAGTGGCCCGCAAGATTGCCGCTCTGGAAGGTGGCGTGGGAGCCGTGCTGACCAGCAGCGGGCAGGCTGCCAACTTCTATGCCGTCTTCAATATCTGCGAGGCCGGCGACCATATCGTGGCCAGCAATGAGATCTATGGCGGCACCTACAACCTGTTTGGTGTGACGCTCAAGAAACTGGGTATCGCCTGCACCTTCGTGTCGCAGGAGGCCTCGGAAGAAGAGATTGCCGCCGCCTTCCGTCCCAACACCAAGGCTCTGTTCGGCGAGACCATCTCCAACCCAGGCTGCCGGGTGCTCGACATCGAGAAGTTTGCCCGTATCGCCCATAGCCACGGCGTGCCTCTCATCGTCGACAACACCTTCCCCACGCCCATCAACTGCCGGCCCTTCGAGTGGGGGGCTGACATCGTAACCCACAGCACCACGAAGTATATGGACGGCCATGCCTCGCAGGTAGGCGGCTGTGTGGTGGATAGTGGCAACTTCGACTGGGATGCCCATGCCGACAAGTTCCCCGGTCTCTGCACGCCCGACGAGTCGTACCACGGGCTGACCTACACCAAGGCCTTCGGCAAGATGGGCTATACCACCAAACTGGTGGCACAGTTGATGCGCGACCTGGGCAGCATCCCCGCCCCCCAGAACTCGTTCCTTTTGAACCTCGGTCTGGAGACGCTCCATCTGCGTGTGCCCCGTCACTGTGAGAACGCTCAGCGCATGGCCGAGTTTCTGCAGCAGGACGACCGTGTGGCCTGGGTGCACTACAGCGGACTGCCCGGCGACGACTGTCATGCGCTGGCAGCGAAATACCTGCCCAACGGCTCCTGCGGTGTCATTGCCTTTGGATTAAAAGGAACGCGCGAGACGGCTATTCGCTTCATGGACGCGCTGCAGTTGATCAGCATCGTCACCCATGTGGCCGATGCCCGTACCTGTGTGCTCCATCCTGCCAGCCATACCCACCGTCAACTGAGCGACCAACAACTCAGAGAGGCGGGTGTGGCTCCTGACCTCATCCGCCTCTCCATGGGCATTGAAGATTTCAGCGACCTGTTGGCTGATGTCCGTCAGGCCCTTGATAGGATTTAAGAGTTTTGCATAACTCTTAATTCTGAATTCTAATTAAAGAGGATATTCCTCGAAAGCATAAAGAACGGTGGACAGGTAGCGCTCGCCCGTGTCGGGCAGCAATACCACCACCTTCTTCCCTTTGTTCTCTGGCCGTTTGGCCACCTCGGCGGCAGCATAGGCGGCAGCACCGGCAGAGATGCCTACGAGCAGTCCTTCCTGTTGTGCCAGTTGGCGACCGGCACGGATGGCATCGTCGTTCTCCACGTCAAACACCTCGTCGATGAGGCTGCCATCGTAGGTCTTTGGCACGAAACCGGCACCGATGCCCTGAATCTTGTGCGGACCGCTCTGACCGCCGTTCAGCACGGGGCTCGACTTCGGCTCTACAGCCACAATCTTCACGTTGGGGTTGTTCTCCTTCAATCGCTTGGCTACACCCGAGATGGTGCCGCCGGTGCCTACGCCGGCCACGAAGATGTCCACTTGGCCGTCGGTCTGTTCCCATATCTCCACGCCTGTTGTCAGGTAGTGCTTCTCGGGGTTGGCGGCATTCTCAAACTGCTGGAGGATGACGCTGCCGGGGATGGCGGCGCGCAGTTCCTCGGCGGCACGAATGGCACCGGGCATACCGTCCTTGCCGCTGGTCAGTCGCACCTCGGCACCGTAGGCCTTCACCAGGTTACGGCGTTCGATGCTCATGGTCTCGGGCATGGTCAGGATGAGGTGATAACCTTTCACGGCACTGACCAGTGCCAGGCCGACGCCGGTGTTGCCACTGGTGGGTTCGATGATGGTGGCACCGGGTTTCAGAATGCCTTTCTTCTCGGCATCTTCGATCATTGCCAGTGCGATGCGGTCCTTCACACTGCCGCCGGGGTTGAAATACTCTACTTTTGCGATGATGGGTGTGGCGAGGCCTTTAGCCTCGGAATACTTGCCCAGTTCCAGCAACGGTGTGTTGCCGATGAGTTCTGTCAGTTGTTTTACAATTTTTGCCATAGCAATTTATTTACAATTTACTTATTTACAATTTACTATTTATTTTCGTCGCTGCAAAGGTACGAATAATATTTTAAATCTTGTCGAAAGCCTGTGCCAGGTCTTCAATGATGTCGTCGATATGCTCGGTGCCGATGGAGAGGCGCACGGTGGCGGGGGTGATGTGCTGCTGGGCCAGTTCCTCGGGACTCATCTGCGAGTGGGTGGTGGTGGCGGGGTGGATCACCAGGCTCTTCACGTCGGCCACATTGGCCAGCAGCGAGAATATCTCCAGCGCGTCGATAAACTTCCAGGCCTCTTTCTCGCCGCCCTTGATTTCGAACGTAAAAATAGAGCCGCCGCCATTGGGGAAGTACTTCTCGTAGAGGGCGTGGTCGGGGTGCGAGGGCAGGCTGGGGTGGTTGACCTTCGCCACCTTGGGGTGCTTGCTCAGAAAGTCCACCACCTTCAGGGCGTTCTCTACATGACGCTCCACTCGCAGCGAGAGTGTTTCCAGTCCCTGCAGCAGAATCCATGCGTTGAAGGGGCTGATGGCAGCACCGGTGTCACGCAGGATGACGGCACGGATGCGGGTGACGAAGGCAGCGGCACCGGCCACGTCGGCAAAGACGGCACCGTGGTACGAGGGGTCGGGCTTGGCCAGTGAGGGGTACTTGTCGGCATTGGCCTTCCAGTCGAACTTGCCGCCGTCGACGATGACGCCGCCCAGACTCGAACCGTGGCCGCCCAGAAATTTCGTGGCCGAGTGTACCACCACGTCGGCACCGTGCTCCAACGGCCGGATGAGGAATGGCGTGCCGAAGGTGTTGTCGACGATGAAGGGGATATGGTGCCGGTGGGCTATTTCGGCCACGGCCTCCAGGTTGGTCACGTCGCTGTTGGGATTGCCGAAGGTCTCGGCATAGACCACCTTGGTGTTGGGCTGTATGGCAGCCTCCAGAGCCTGCAGGTCGTTCACGTTGACGATGGTATTTGTGATGCCCTGGGTGGCCAGCGTATGGGTGATCAGGTTGTACGAGCCGCCATAGAGATTGTCGGCAGCCACGATATGGTCGCCGGCCCGGGCAATGTTCTGCAGGGCATAGGTGATGGCAGCGGCACCGCTGGCCACGGCCAGTCCGGCCACGCCACCTTCGAGGGCTGCCACGCGGTCTTCGAACACACCCTGTGTCGAGTTGGTCAGACGGCCGTAGATATTGCCGGCATCGCGCAGTCCGAAACGGTCGGCGGCATGCTGTGAGTTGCGGAACACATACGACGTGGTCTGATAGATGGGCACGGCACGTGCGTCGGTAGCGGGGTCAGCCTGTTCTTGGCCTACGTGGAGTTGCAGTGTCTCAAAACGATAATTCTTCTTGCTCATAATTTGTTCCTTTCTTTTTATTATATAATGATTAATTCTCAATGCTTTCCTCCCCCTCGACAGGGGGAGGCCAGGAGGGGGTCTCCTCAATTCTCACTGATTGACGGTGCAAAGTTACTACAAAAATCTGATTCCGCATATAACATAAAAGGGTCAATCTTACTACCACGATTGTGGTATTTGTGCCATTAAAGGCGCTTTTCTGTAAGATTCATACAGCATTTATTCATTATTTACCTATTTTCGCTGTCCTTTTTGCAAAAAAAATAACCGATTTGTTGCTCAATCCAAATAAAAGTGCTAAATTTGTCAGCAGAATCAACTTAATACAGAAAAGCAATGATAGACGTTAAAGAGACATTAAGCAGCGCAGAGGAACGCATGGAGATGGCAGCCATGTTCCTGGAGGAGGAACTGAGCCGCATCCGTGCCGGCCGTGCCAATGTGGCCATCCTCGATGGTGTCCGTGTGGAATCCTATGGCAGTCGGGTGCCCCTCAACCAAGTGGCCACCGTCAACTGCCCCGATGCCCGCACCATCGCCATCAAGCCCTGGGACCGCAAGCAGATTCGCGACATCGAGAAGGCCATCATGGACAGCGATGTAGGCATCACTCCCGAAAACAATGGCGAGGTGATCCGTCTGGCTATTCCCCAGCCCACCGAAGAGCGTCGCCGCGACCTGGTGAAGCAGTGCAACAAGATTGCCGAGAAGGCCAAGGTGGAGGTGCGCAATGTACGTGGCGACGTGAAGGACAAACTGAAGAAGGCCATCAAGGACGGACTCAGCGAGGACAATGAGAAGGACGCCGAACTGGAATTGCAGAAGATCCACGACAAGTATATCAAACGGCTCGACGAACTCATTGAGGCCAAGAACAAGGAGATTATGACGGTGTAATCAGTTGAGAATTGGAGGGACTCGTCGTTAAGAATACAGGCAGTTCGTACACCGTCCGTACGGACGATGGCCAACTGTTTGAGTGTAAGGTGAAAGGCAACTTCCGCCTGAAGGGTATCCGCTCTACCAATCCTGTTGCCGTGGGCGACAGGGTGACGTTTTCCTCCCCCTCGACAGGGGGAGGTCAGGAGGGGGTCTCCTCAACAGGGGGAGGCCAGGAGGGGGTCTGCTGGATAACGGCTATTGCCGACCGCCGCAACTACATCATCCGCAAGAGCATTAACCTCTCGAAGCAGAGCCATATCCTGGCCGCCAATGTCGACCAGGCCTTTCTCATCGTCACCGTCACCCGGCCGCAGACCAGCACCACATTCATCGACCGCTTCCTGGCCTCCGCCGAGGCCTATAGCGTGCCCGTGGTTCTCATCTTCAACAAGACCGACCTGCTCGACGGCGATGAACGGCGCTACCAGTCGGCCGTAGTCAATCTCTACGAGACCATCGGCTACGAGTGCCGTCAGGTGTCGGCAGCGACGGGCGAGGGTATCGAAGCCCTGCGTCCGCTGTTGCAAGGTAAGGTCACGCTGCTCAGCGGCAATAGCGGTGTGGGGAAGTCGACGCTCATCAACCGGCTGGCTCCTGACGCCAACCTGCGCACTGCTGACATCAGCGATGCCCACAACACGGGCATGCACACCACCACTTTCTCCGAGATGATTCCCTTGTTGTCCGTCGTGGCCCCATCGACGCTTTCCTCCCCCTCGACAGGGGGAGGCCAGGAGGGGGTCTCTTACTTGATCGATACGCCGGGCATCAAGGGTTTCGGCACGTTCGACATGGAGCCGGAGGAGATTACCTCTTATTTCAAGGAGATATTCCGTTTCTCCCGGGACTGCCGTTTCAGCAACTGCACCCATACCCACGAACCGGGCTGTGCCGTGCTGAAAGCCCTCGGCGAGCACTACATTGCCGAGAGCCGCTACCAGTCGTATCTCTCTATGCTCGACGACAAGGACGAGGGCAAATACCGGGCACCGCAGTGACCATTGACCATTGATTATTGAGATTCATTCTTTGCAGGAGCCGGGAGTCGAGGTCTTCGGACAGTTGACCGAAGCGCAGTTGCGCAACACCCTCGATCCGGCTAAAGGACTCTTCATCGCCGAGAGCCCGAAGGTGATTCGTGTGGCCCTCGATGCCGGCTATGAACCGCTGTCGCTGCTCTGCGAGGAACGCCATATCACCGGCGATGCCGCCGACATCATTGCCCGCTGTCCGCAGCAGATGCCCGTCTACACCGGTTCACGCGAATTGCTGGCCTCGCTCACCGGCTATACCCTGACCCGTGGTGTGCTCTGTGCCATGCGCCGTCGGCAGCCCCGACCGTTGGCAGAGGTCTGTCGAGGGGCACGCCGCCTGGTGGTCATCGACGGGGTGGTGGACACCACCAACATCGGGGCCATCTTCCGTTCGGCCGCCGCACTGGGCATCGACGGCGTGCTGCTGACCCGTTCGTCGTGCGACCCGCTCAACCGGCGGGCCGTCCGTGTGTCGATGGGGTCGGTGTTTCTCGTGCCATGGACGTGGCTCAACGGCTATGACGACCTCCGGCAGATGGGGTTCAAGACAGTGGCGATGGCACTCACTGACCAGTCGATACCCCTCGACTCGCCGCTATTGAAGCAGGAACCGCAACTGGCCATTATCATGGGAACAGAAGGCGATGGCCTCCCGCAGGAAACCATCGCCCATGCTGATTATGTGGTGCGCATCCCCATGGCCCACGGTGTCGACTCGCTCAACGTGGCGGCCGCCTCGGCCGTGGCTTTTTGGGAATTGAGTACTTACCAGATGCGGACACGCTTCTCGGGAGCCTGATAGAGTTTGTCGCCCGGTTGAATGTCGAAGGCATCATACCAGCCGTCCATGTTGCAGAGGATACCGTTGGTACGCTCCTTGTTCATGGAGCAATATTTTATTGAATACTCCGTTATTATATGGAATTGAGAATTGAGAATCGGGAATTGAAAATTATGAATAGACTGTTATTAGGAGTATTTGCAATGGCAGCAACGACTGCCGTTGCACAGGTGAAAACAGATGTCAGCGAGTTCCGGCTTGCCGGCCCTTATGCCGTTGCAGCCCCGGTGGGCATGGACACGGTGGGCGTCAGTGGAAAGGCCTTCGACGAGACGAGCCTGCTCGACGCCCTCTCGCTCACGGCCAAGGCCACGACGACCTTCAGCGGACAGGTGCTGCCCTCGCTTGGCGATGCGAAGAGCGTGGGACTGCTCACCTATTATATAAATAATGTAGACTTCACAAAAGGCACTATCCAGGTGAAGGGTCCGAAGAACTACCGCCTCTACGTCGATGGCGAAGCCTGTCAGGGCGAGGTGACGCTGGCACCGGAGCACCATACCATCAGTCTCAAGTTCATGGCCGAACCGAACGATACCGACAGCATCAGCGTCACGATGGACCTCTCGCGGCCCGTGGTGCCTACCGTCAGCGAACAGCATCCCTATATGGTGCACGACCTCACCGACGGCAGGCGGGTTCGCGGTGCGTCGCTGTCGGCCGACGGTTCGCTGGTGGCCGTCTCCTATCAGACCACCACTCGCGACGGCAAGAGCCAGTGGACCTACGAACTGCGTGAGGTGAAAAGCGGACGGCTGTTGCGTATGCTCGACGGCAGTCCCGAGTGGATGCCACGCTCGGTGGCCTATCTTGTCGACGAGAAGGAGGGCGGCCACCGCCGTCTCTACCGTGTCGACGCCCTGACTGCCGAGCGCACCCTGCTGGCTGCCGACCTGCCGGAGGGCGGCTATACCATGAGTCCCACCGAAGATTATCTCATCATTCATGGGCGTGAGGACGGACCTAAGGAGGATGCCGATGTCTACCAGGTGCTCGAGATGGACGACCGTCAGCCCGGCTGGCGCTCTCGTGGCTTCCTAAGTCGCTACGACCTGAAGACGGGCATCTGCCAGCGCATCACCTTCGGCACCCGTGGCGAATATCTCTTCGACATCTCGCAGGACGGTTCCCGCCTGCTCGTCGGCTCCTCGAGGTCACGGCTGGAACGCCGTCCGACCACGGTCACCGATGTGCTACTGATGGATGTCCGCTCATTGCAGGTAGACACCATCCTGACAGCGGCCGAGTTCGTGGACGCAGCCCATCTCTCGCCCGACGGCCGGCAGATTCTCTTCGAAGGTACGCCCGAGGCCTTCGGGCGTATCGGCTGTCAACTGCCTGCCAACGTCACGCCCAGCATGACCGAGACCGAACTCTTCCTCTGCGACATCGCCACCAAGCAGGTCACTCCGCTAACCAAAGACTTCGACCCCAGCGTCTCTGAGGTCGGCTGGTCGTGGGCCGACGGACTGGTCTATTTCTCGGCCGAAGACCGCGACTATGTGAATATGTTCGTGCTCAATCCCAAGACACGCCGCATCACCAAACTGGCAGTCAACGGCGACGACACCTACCGCTTCGACCTCGCTGCCCATGCTCCCGTCATGGCCTATCTGTCGTATAAGACCATGGAGCCGGCATCGGCCTATGTGCTGACGCAGCCCGCCTCCGCCAAGGGAAAGAGCCTGCTGCTCTTCGACGGGCGGAGCGCACTGGGCACAGCCGAACTGGGCACCTGCCGCGACTGGAACTTCCAGAACTCACGTGGCGACACCGTCTATGGCCGTCTCTATCTGCCGAAAGATTTCGATGCTGCCAAGCAGTATCCGATGATTGTCTACTACTATGGCGGCTGTTCGCCCGTCTCCCGCTATTTCGAGTCGCCATACGCACCTCAGATGTGGAACTCGCTGGGCTATGTGGCCTATATCATCGAGCCCAGCGGTGCCACCGGCTTCGGTCAGGAGTGGGCGTCGCGCCATGTCAATACCGCTGGCCGGGGACCGGCCGACGACATCATCGAGGGGGTGAAGCGGCTCTGCGATGCCCATCCCTTCATCAACCGTGCAAAGATTGGGTGCATGGGGGCTTCCTACGGCGGCTTCATGACCCAGTATCTGCAGACGCAGACCGACATCTTCGCCGCTGCCGTCAGCCATGCCGGCATCACCAACCACACCAGTTACTGGGGCGTGGGCTACTGGGGCTATAACTACAGCGAGGTCAGCATGGCCAACAGTTATCCGTGGAGCCATCGCGAACTCTATGTCGACCGCTCGCCGCTCTTCAATGCCGACAAGATTCACACACCCCTGCTGCTGCTCCACGGCGATGCCGACACCAATGTGCCACTCGTCGAGAGTCTGCAGATGTTCACGGCTCTGAAACTGCTGGGGCGCGAGGTGGCACTCGTTCAGGTGAAGGGCGAGAATCACCACATCCTCGACTACGCCAAGCGCGAGAAATGGCTGGCCACGCAGATGGCCTGGTTCCAGCGCTGGCTGAAGGATGATGCCTCGTGGTGGGAGAACCTCTATCCGAAGAAAAACCTCTAAGTGACGATCATGAATACAGAAGAACTGACAGATAAACGCATAGCCGTGCTGCTATCGGGCGGTGTGGACAGCAGTGTGGTGGTCTATGAACTGGCCCGGCTGGGGCTTCATCCGGACTGCTTCTATATCAATATAGGACCAGAGGAAGAGGAGCAGTGGGACTGTACGGCAGAGGAAGACCTGGAGATGGCCACTGCCGTCGCCCATAAGTACGGATGCCGCCTGGAGGTTGTCGACTGTCATCGTGAGTATTGGAACCAGGTGACGAAATACACGATGGACAAGGTGCGGGCAGGGCTCACGCCCAACCCCGACGTGATGTGTAACCGGCTGATTAAGTTTGGCGCTTTTCATGAGAAGCGTGGTCACGACTACGACCTCATCGCCACTGGCCATTATGCACAGACAGAAGAGGAAATTGTCAATAGACAGTACCCCGACAATAGATTGTTAAATTGTAAATTGTCAAATCGTAAATTAAAATGGCTTTGCACTAGTCCAGACCCGGTGAAAGACCAGACGGACTTCCTGGCGCAGATCTACGGCTGGCAACTGGACAAGGCTCTCTTTCCCATTGGTCACTACATGAAAGACGAGGTGCGACAGATTGCCGAGCGCGAACATCTGGTCAACGCCAGGCGCAGGGACTCACAGGGCATCTGCTTCCTGGGCAGGATTGACTACGCGGAATATATAAAGAGGTACGTGGGCGAGCAGGCCGGCGACGTCGTCGAACTGGAGACCGGGCGGCGCATCGGCGAGCACCGTGGCCATTGGTTCTACACCATCGGCCAGCGCAAAGGGCTCGGCTTCGGGGGCGGTCCTTGGTTCATCGTGAAAAAGGATGTGGCACGAAACATTCTCTACGTCAGTCACGGCTACGACCCGGAGACAGCCTACAAGCAGGACTTCCCCATCCACGGCTTCCATAGCATCAACGGGGTGATGCCCGGCGAACAGATCACCTTTAAGATCCGTCATACCCCCGAGTTTCATTCTGCCACCCTGGAACCTACGGGCGACGGCTCTTTCGTCGTACACTCCACCGACCGTATCCACGGCGTGGCCCCCGGCCAGTTCTGTGTCGTCTACGACGAACAGCACCACCGCTGCTACGGTTCGGGCGAAATTACCGTCTTTGGCTGAGTTCTTGCTGATGTATAAAAAGACTGGCAGAAGGTGACAGTCAGCGCATGTCGAATATCTTGAAGGCGTAGCCTTGCTCCTTGAGCCAACGGATGCTCTCAGGGAGGGCGGTACGTAATTTGTCGATGCTCTTCAGACTGTCGTGAAACGTGATGATAGAGCCGTTGCGGGCGTAGCGCTTCACATTGTTGACCACATCGTCGGCCGTGAGCCATTTAGAGTAGTCGCGGGTAACGAGGTCCCACATCACTATCTTATACTTGCGCGACAGCCAGGCATACTGCCCCAGTCGCATCCATCCGTGGGGCGGACGTACCAGCCGGCTGTGGATATATGCATTGGCTTTCTCGACATTGTAACTGTACTCGCGGATAGTGTGGCGCAGCGAACCGATATGGTTGTGGGTGTGGTTGCCCACTTGATGGCCTTCGTCGACGATACGCTGGTAGAGGTCGGGATATTTGCGCACATTGTCGCCCACCATAAAGAAAGTAGCCTTGACGTCCTCCCGTTGGAGAACGTCAAGGATGAAGGGAGTAGCCTCAGGAATGGGGCCATCGTCGAACGTCAGGTAGACTGCGTGGTCGCGATGGTCCATTCTCCACAGGGCTTTCGGGTAGAGCCATCGAAGATAGATGGCCGGCTGTTCGATAATCACCGTTTCTGTCTTCTCTGTGCTAGGGTTTACTGTGGCAGTGGGCCGCCTCGGCGTATGTAGGTGTCGAGGTGCTGGGCCAGTTGGCTGTCGTACTGTTCGGCCACGGTCATGTCGCATTGCGAAGCGATGTCGATGAGGTGGCGCATGATGTAGAACATCTGCAATTGGCAGTTGCTGATACAACTGTGGAAGAGCGAGGCATCCAGCGTGTTGTAGAAGGTCATCGACTGGTCGGAGTTGGTCCACAGGGCCTTGACGATCTCCATGGCCTTCTCTGCATTGCCAATCTGGGCATAGGCGCGGGCCATGTCGATGCTGCCGCTCTGGAAGTCGTGAGGCACGTTGTAGGACGGTATCTCCTTGTCGCACTTCTCGAGCACCTTGGCAGCCTTGACGGTGTCGCCCTCGGCAATGAGGTTCTGTGCCAACTTGACCATCAGCCGGCGGTGGGTGTAGCACATCCGCATGACGGTCTCGTCGAGATAGATGCCCGGCTGGTCGATGCCTCCGAACTTATAGCGGTTCATCACGTTGTCGTAGGTCTTCTCGGTGTCGAAATTGGTCATGCCCGGCAACGGCTGTTCGTTGATGTTGGTGGTGAACGGCGTGATACGGTTGGCCAGTCCTTCCTGCACGAAGTTGTCGCCCAGGTTCATGTAGTTCTCTTGGCCCACGGTGTAAGCCACGTAGATCGGACGTGTCCAGTTGGCGTTGGCCAGCAGTTCAAGCATCATCAGTTTGCTCTTGTCCAGTCCGCCGAGCCCCTTCAGCGAGATGACCATGCGGTCGGGGATGCTGTCGCCCTGCATCTTCATGCCGCTCTTGCGGACGGCCTCCTTGTCGATGGTCAGGTAGACGGTATCGGTGGGGATGACGTGCAGGTCGGCCTCGAGGTCGTAGTAGTAGTCGCTCTTAATCTCGTCCATCTGGCTGTAGGCCAGTTCGATGGCGGCCTTCTGGCGCTGCTTGAGTTCACTGCTGCGATGGTCGCGTACCCAGTATTCGAGCACGTTCTTCAGTTCGTAGGGGTCGTCGCCAAAGAGTTCCTTCACCTCGGCAGGGTACTGCTGGCGCAGCAGTTCAATGGCGTGGCGGATATGGCGGTCGACCTTCACATATTCATTTGTACCCGTGCAATATTCCAGTCGGCTCCAGGTGATAGGCAGCGACGGTGAGTTGTTGGGCGCCTCGAAGGCCGGGCGTATCATCTGGTCGATGTACCAGTCGGTGTTGAGGTACGACAGGTTGCACACACGGGCATCCGTACGCACACCCTCCGTATCCTGGTTGTACCACAGTGGGAAGGTGTCGTTGTCACCGTTGGTGAAGATGATGGGCTTGCTCTTCTGCTTTGTGCCGTCAGGCAGCGTCACTTCTTCCTGTAGGGTCATCAGGTAGTTCTGTCCGAAGTCGGTACAGGTGTAGCGGCCGGAGCGGTCGTGGTCGTCCCAGGTCTGCGAACCCATCTGGATGGGTACGAGCAGACAGACGACGGCAGTGACGGCTGCCACGGCGGTCTGTGCCTGCTGCTGTTTCAGGAGCGTGTTGATGGCGCTGATGATGGCCGCCACGCCCATGCCGCACCAGATGGCGTAGGCATAGAACGAGCCGGCATAGGCATAGTCGCGTTCACGAGGCTGCAGGGGTGTCTGGTTCAGGTAGAGCACGATGGCCAGACCGGTCATGAAGAACAGGAAGAAGACCACCCAGAACTGCTTGATGCCCTTTTGGCCGCGCATAAACACCTGGAACAGTATGCCCAGTAGTCCGAGGATGAGCGGCAGGCAGTAGAACACGTTGTGACCCTTGTTGTTCTTCAGCGTGTCAGGCAGCAGCGACTGGTCGCCCAGTCGTGCATTGTCGAGGAACGTGAAACCGGTGAGCCAGTTGCCGTGCTCGATGTCACCATGCCCCTGTATGTCGTTCTGACGGCCTGCGAAGTTCCACAGGAAGTAGCGCCAATACATCCAGTTGCACTGATAGGAGAAGAAGAAGGTCAGGTTCTCCCATTGTGTCGGTATGTTGACGGTGTTGCCCTTGCGATAGTTGGAAGGCTCGTTCTGTCCCTCGATATGTCCGTTCTTGCCGGCCCAACTGTTATACTGCTCGATGTGGCGCTGGTCGTTGGAGTACATACGTGGGAACAGCATGTTCTGTGCATAGATGGGCTTGTCTTTGGTGATCTGCTCACCCTTGGCATCGAGGCAAGAGTAGCGGTCGGGCTCTTCGGCCGACTTCTTCTCCACGCGGTGCCAAATGGGAGCACCCTCGGACATCTGGACCGAGCCCTCGTCGTTGATCTTATACTCTGAACTGTAGGCCTGGCCATAGAGCAGGGGGCGGTAGCCATATTGGTCGCGGCTCAGGTAGTTGCCCAGGGTGAAGATGTCTTCGGGCGAGTTCTGGTCCATCGGGGGGTTGGCCGACGAGCGGATGACGATGACGGCATACGTGGAGTAGCCAATCATCAGCATGAGCATACAGAGCAGGGTCGTGTTCTTCAGACGGGTAGTGACGAGCGGCGTCTTCATGCCGGGCAGGAAGAGTACGCCGGCCAGTACGGCCAGTAACAGCAGACCGATGAAGAAGGCACTCCAGCCGAAACCGTAGAACGGAATGCCCAGCATGGCGACAGCCAGTAGGAAGGCGATGTTCTGACGCACCCAACTGCCTTTGGTCTCGTTGGCCGTCTGCGTCTCAAAGATGGCCCAGATGACGAGGGCTACCAGCAGGACGATGTAGACGTATTCGCCAGAGTTGAACGGCATGCCCAGCGTGTTGACGAAGAACAGTTCGAACCATCCTCCGACGGTGATGATGCCCGGCACGACGCCGTAGAGCACGGCGGCCAGCACCACGAATGAGATGAGCAGTGCCACGATGGAACCCATGAGGTTGGCCTTCGGGTAGCGTTTGAAGTAGTAGACCAGCACGATGGCTGGCAGGCACAACAGGTTCAGCAGGTGGACACCGATGGAGAGGCCCGTCATATACATGATCAGTACCAGCCAGCGGTCGCTGTGGGGCTCGTCGGCATGGTCTTCCCATTTCAGTATGAGCCAGAACACCACGGCCGTGAAGGCCGACGAGTAGGCATAGACCTCACCCTCGACGGCCGAGAACCAGAAGGTGTCGCTGAAGGTGTAGATGAGGGCGCCCACCAGACCGGAGGCTTCGATGGCGATGAGCCGCCATGCGGACAGTTCCTCCCAACGGTCGATGAGCAGGCGGCGCACCAAGTGCGTGATGCTCCAGAAGAGGAACAGGATACACGTGGCGGAAAGCAGGGCGCTCATCGTGTTCACCATGCGGGCCACCTGTGTCGGGTCGCTGGTTAACTGTGAGAATAGGTTGGCTGTCAGCATGAAGAAGGGTGCACCGGGCGGGTGACCGATTTCCAGTTTGTAGCCTGTGGTGATAAACTCAGGGCAGTCCCAGAACGAGGCTGTCGGCTCAATGGTCAGACAATAGACGATGGCGGCTACCAAGAACGTAAGCCATCCCACGACATTGTCCACGAGACGAAATTGTTTCATAGAATCTAATAATGTACTTTTTGCACTAAAATTCGAATTTGACTGCAAAGGTACAAATAAGTTGAGAGTTTATGGCGAAGAGTTGTGAGTTTTTTGTTGCGCTTAGTTTTTTTTAAGACGCGAGCCCCTGCGGTGACTGTTCAGTAGAGCCATTCCGTGCCGTAGACCAGCAGCAGGTAGCGCAGAAACTTGCCCGCAGCGATGGTGACAAAAGAGATGAGCATGTTGGCACGTGTCAGACCCAGAATGACGGTGATGGCACTGCCCAAAACGGGCAGGAAGGCAAAGAAGCCCATCCATGCGCCGCGTCCGGCCATGAAGCGACGGGCGCGGTCCATGTTTTTTTTCTTGATGTGCAAGTATTTCTCTATCCACTCGAGTTTGCCCATACGGCCGACGAAATAGTTGAATACCGAACCGAGAACATTGCCTATGGTGCCATAGATGATCAGCGGCCATGCATCCAGTCTGGTCAGCAGACTGAGCATGACGGCCTCACTGGAGAAAGGGAAGACGCTGCCGGCCAGGAAGGCTGCAACGAACATGCCCCAGTAGCCATAGGTTTCAAATAACATTAAAGATTAAGCATTAAAGATTAAACAGAAGGAAGGCATCCACAGATTCAGTATGGTGACCAGAACAGTCAGTGCGATAATGACGAAAAAGGCAATGTTGGTGATGCGGGTCGAGGTGAGTGCCATGAAGTGGGCCACCAGCGGGCTGGCACATACGAAGGCCAACCGGATGAACGGGTCGTAGTGGTGGGGCAGGATGGCGATGATCAGCAGGCAGAGCAGTACGAGATAGGTGAAGAAGCCATAGAACAGGCGGATGCGGATCTTGTCCTCGTAACTGCGATGCCAGAAATGGACGATTCCTGTCAGGGTGAGCACGGCGGTCAGCCCATAGGCGGCCCACTGGCCGATGGTCAGCCGGCTATAGTCGAAAGGTGTGCCGACTTCCCAAAGTGGCGTGAAATGTTGGAGCAGAGGTGAGAAGTCCCAGAGGTAGACGAACCATACGGACAGAAACCAGTAGGGTGTAATCAGTCCAATGACGGAGGCCGTCCAGATGCGCCAACTGAACGCCATCAGTTGGAAGGCCATCAGCAGCCAGATGACGGGCACCAGCCAAAGTATCTGGACATGCATCATGCTGGCAATGCCCAGGAAAGCGAACGCATAGAACACCCGTCCTGTGGCTTGGTCGTTTTGGTAGATGGTGAAAAGCAGCAGTAGGGCGCTGATGCAAAACAGTTGAGTCACTTGACCGGTCAGCGAGCCAAAGAGGGTGCAGGCCATGCTGCTCAGGGCGATGAATGTGCACGTCACCATGTGGCTGCGGATGCGCAGCAGCGATTGTGAGTGGCTCAGCATTATCAGCAGATAGACGCCGACGCCGTAGCAGACGAACTGAGGCCACCAGCCTTCTTTCAGCAGTCCGCTGAGCAGCCAGACGGCTATACCATAGACCACCGTCACCGGTAGTGCAATGCCGCTTTCGGCTATTCTGTTCTGCAGCCTTTTCAATTGAGAACTGAAAATTGAGGATTGGGAATTAGAGGTCGGCTCCGATGTCGCGACGGAAGTAGCGGTCGGTGAACTGTATCTTCTGTGCTTCGGTGAAAGATCTCTGTAGGGCTTCGGCCTTGTCCTTGCCATAGGAGGAAACGGCGATGACGCGCCCGCCATTGGTGACCACCTGGCCGTCTTTCAGCGTCGTGCCGGCGTGGAAGATGATGGTGTCGCCGTCTGTCTGTGGCAGCGTGATGGGGTAGCCCTTCTTGTAGGCCTCAGGATAGCCGCCGCTGACAAGCATGACGCAGACGGCAGCACGCTCGTCGAACTCAATACTGTGCTGGTCGAGGTTGCCCTCGGCCACACCCTCGAACAGGTCTACGATGTCGCTCTTCAGACGCAACATGACGCTCTCGGTCTCGGGGTCGCCCATACGACAGTTGTATTCGATGACCATCGGCTCGCCCTTCACATTGATCAGTCCGAAAAAGATAAAACCCTTGTAGTCGATGCCCTCGGCCTTCAGACCCTCGACGGTAGGACGGATGATGCGGTCTTCCACCTTCTGCATCCACTCTTTCGTGGCAAAGGGTACGGGCGATACGCTGCCCATGCCGCCGGTGTTCAGCCCCTTGTCGCCCTCGCCGATGCGCTTGTAGTCCTTGGCCTCCGGCAGGATTGTGTAGTGGTCACCGTCGGTCAGTACGAAGACGGAGCACTCGATGCCGCTAAGGAACTCCTCGATGACCACGCGGCTGGAGGCATTGCCGAACATGCCGCCGAGCATCTCCTGCAGTTCCCGCTTGGCCTCGTCGAGGGTGGGCAGGATGAGCACGCCCTTGCCGGCACAGAGGCCGTCGGCTTTCAGCACGTAGGGGGGCTGGAGGGTTTCCAAGAAGGTAAAACCTTCTTGCACGGTGGCGGGGGTGAAGGTCTCATAGCGGGCTGTAGGGATGTGGTGACGCTGCATGAAGGCCTTGGCGAAGTCCTTCGAGCCTTCAAGCACAGCACCGGCCTTCGAGGGACCGATGACGGGAATGTTCTTGGTGCGGGGGTCTGCCTTCAGATCGTCGTAGATGCCTTTCACCAGCGGGTCTTCCGGTCCGACAACCACCATGTCTACCCCTCTGTCGGTAATGAACTGCTTGATAGCCTCGAAATCGTCGGCCTTCATCGTCACGTTCTCTGCCATGCCGGGGCGGCTGCCGACAGTGGCTGTACCGGCATTGCCGGGGGCGATAAACAGTTTCTCACACTTGCTGCTCTGAGCAATCTTCCAAGCCAGGGCGTGCTCGCGGCCGCCACTTCCTAACAGTAATATCTTCATCTTATTGAACTATTAACATTGACCTTCGACCTTCGGCCTTCGACCATAACTTATCAAGGTGCAAAGGTAGTGATATTTTTTGTGAATGCAAAGGAAAAAGCAGAAAAAACGGAAATTGTTTGGCTATTACAGAAAAAATGACTATCTTTGCAACATCACCATAAAATAGTTATCCCCATGAAGAGATTCTTAACTATGTTGGCTTTGTCGACGCTTGGTCTATTGGCGTCCAAGGCCGGTGGTCTGATGACCAACACAAACTATCACATTGCTTTCGACCGTATGTTTGCCCGTGGCACCACCTTTGAGATCGACGGTGCCTATAGCAACCCAGCCGGACTGGTGTGGGGGCACGAGGGGTGGCAACTGTCGCTGAACTTCCAGAAGCCGTGGCAACATCGCGATATAGAGGCCGCCGTGCCCGCCCTGGGGGTGCATCATCTGTATCACGGCAAGGCATCGGCTCCCATTGTGCCGGCTCTGTTTGCAGCCTACAAGAAGGACCGCTGGGCCCTGTCGGCCATGATCGGCATTGTGGGCAGCGGCGGTTTCGTGGAGTATGATGAGGGTGTGCCGATGTTTACGGTGCCTCTGGCGGCAAGGCTGGCTTCAGTCGGCATGGCGCCGGGCTCTTACACCATCGACGCTTCGATGAAGGGTAAGCAGTATATCTACGGCGGTCAGGTGAACTTCGCCTATCGCATCACCGACCATCTGTCGGCAGCCGTCGGTTTCCGTGCCAACTACTACGACGGTTACTATCGTGGTCATGTGGTGGTGGCGCCGACCGTCAACCTGCAGTTGGACTGCGACCAGAAGGGGTGGGGGTTCAATCCGCTGGTCAGCATCGACTATCATGTCAATAGCCTGACGCTGTCTGCTCGCTATGAGTTCCGTGCCAAACTCAACATTCCCAATACAGTCCATGAGAATAGCGACCCGCAGGGAGCGTTGGCCGCCTTTGCTGACGGCGTCAAGACCCGCTACGATATGCCGTCGCTGTTGGTGGTGGCTGCCGGTTATGAGTTCACGCCGCGGCTGCGTGCTGCCGTAGAGTATCATTTCTTCGATGACAAGCATGCGAAGATGGCCAACGACCGTCAGGACGAACTGAGTCATGGTACTCACGAGATATTGGCCGGGGCAGAGTATGACATCAGTGGAAAATGGACGGTAAGTCTGGGCGGCCAGCGTACGGACTATGGCCTGTCGGACAACTATCAGACTCACACGTCGTTTGCCTGCGACAGTTATTCGTTGGGGTGCGGTGCTGCCGTCCATCTGACGGAGCAGTTGCGTCTGAACATGAGTTATTTCTGTACGCTCTATAGCGACTACACAAAAGAGCAGACCGCTTATCAGGGGCTGCCCATCGGCGGCACCGATACTTTCAGTCGCACGAACCACGTGATTGGCGTGGGCATCGACTATCGGTTTTGAGGAAATTGAGAATTGTCAGCCGAGCGGTATGGAGATGACGAAGCGTGCCCCCGGCCCTTCGTAGGTGCTGTCGAGTTCCACGGTGCCATCCATGCGTTTGGCCAGTATCCGGCAGAGTGTCAGTCCGAGGCCGAGCCCTTCCTTGAAGGTGTCCAGTTTGACGAATCGCTCGAAGATGTGGGCAGCCTCTTCGGGGGCGATGCCGCAGCCGGTATCCTCGACGGTGATCTTCAGGCGGCGTGGCTTCTCCGCTGTTTCTGCTTTCAGGGTGATGCTGCCCTCAACAGTGTATTTGCAGGCGTTGTCCAACAGGATGTCGACCATGCGGTTCAGGTGACTCTTATTAGTGGCTAAGGTGAAATTGTCGGGCAGGGCATTGTCGAATTTCATCACGACGCCCTCCTTGAGGTTCTCTTCGTGCTCGCCGATCAGATGGCTGAGCAGTTCCGCCACGTCTACCTGATCCACATCCTCTATGCGGCCGGCAGTCTCGTTCATCGAGAGTTCGAGAATCTCGTCAATCTGCCGGGTAATGGTGTGAGTGCTCTTGAGCACCATCTTGGCGATGTCCTGCCGCTCTTGGGGCGACGGTGCCATGTCCGGGTCGGCGATGACCTGTGCAAAGCCGGTGATGATGTTCAGCGGGGTGCGCACCTCGTGGCTCATGTTCTGTATGAAGATGGTCTTCATGTTGTCAGAGCGCAGGGCGTGCTGGTAGGCTTTGTCCAGTTGTTTCATGTGGCGGTGGTGGCTGAACACGATGTAGGCCAGTGCTCCGATGAGCAACAGTAGCAGGACGATGATCACCGCCATGGTGATGGTGCGTGTCTTGGCCGCCTCTCTCTCTATCTCGTAGAGAGCCAGTTCGTTTTGGATGCCCAGCATGCTGTTGCTGAGAATCACAGTGTTGATAGAGTCGTTGGCCACCATGTTCTGGTGCTGGGCCTCATAGGCTTCCTCCCACCGGCCGGCATTCTTGTAGAGGTTGGCGATGATCTCATAGTTCTCGTCGCCCAGGCTGGCCTTCGCCATCTCTACGGCTTTGTCCACATTGCCCAGATAGGCCTGGTAGTAGATCTCAAGGCTACGGCCGTGAACGGAGGTCTTTCCTTCCGCCACACCACTCTTGTAATATTGGTATCCCTTGACAAATTCATCCATGTCGCCCCGGTTGTAGTAACTCAGTGCTTTGCGGCATTCGATGTCGAAGGTTCGTTCCGGCGAATACTGCTTGGCTATTTCCAGTGCCCGGTCGAGCAGCATGAGGGCCTCGTCGGGGTTGTCGTCCATCTCCACATTGACGATGTTCATGTAGATAGGGGGCATGCTCTCATAGTAGCCGTACTGCTCCATGAGTCTGATGACCTCGCGGAAACTGTTCTTGGCCGACTCCTTATTGCCGCAGTAGCGCTGGATATGCCCCATCATGTTGATGGCCATAAAGATTTCCGAGTCCAGTTGTCGCTCGCGCAGTTCCTTCGACAGTTGCAGTGCGGCACGGTAGGCTTCGAATATTTTCTGTGTGTTCATCATAAACACAATTTCGTTGCAGCGCTGTGTGTAGTAGGCATGCAGGTCGTTCTGTTCGAGCAGGTAGTCCTCCAAGTCCTTGACGGCAGGGAAGAAGCGTGCGCTGTCGGCCTGGTTGAAGGCGTTGTTCATGGAGTCGCGCAGTGCCAGGTATGTAGGGTCTTGTTTATAGTCGTCAGTGTCTGCCTTGATGCCGGCAGAGACCAGCACAAGAGCCAGTATCAGAATCCATCGGTTTATAGTCATAATGGTTAGTAGCGATTAATTTGCATGCAAAAGTACGGATTTTATTTGGTCCGACCAAATAAAATCCGTACTTTTTCCCCTTGCGCGGTTAATTATATGCGTAAAGTTCTGATTTACGACAATAAAGTTCTATTTCAGGAAGTCGTCGAAGTATCTGGTGATACGTTCGTGCAGGTGCACGCTGTTGTGCCCCCTCATGTTGTGCCCTTCACCGGGATAGACGTAGAAGTCGGGCTGTGTGCCTGCTTCTGCGCAGGCTTTGAGGAACGAGAGGGCGTGCTGGGGCACCACCGTAGGGTCGTTGTAGCCGATGATGATTTGTAGTCGGCCCTTCAGGTTCTTGGCCTTTGTGATGAGGCTGGTCTTGGCATAGCCGTCGGGGTTCTGTTGTGGTGTGTCCATATAGCGTTCGCCGTACATCACCTCGTACCATTTCCAGTCGATGACGGGCCCTCCGGCCACGCCCACCTTGAAGACGTCGGGATAGTTGGTCATCAGCGAGATGGTCATGAATCCACCGAACGACCAGCCGTGGACACCCAGGCGGTCGGCATCGACATAGGGCAGGCTCTTCAGGTATTCCACACCCTTCATTTGGTCTTGCATCTCGGTCTGTCCCAGTTGTCGGAAGGTGGCCTGTTCGAAGTCGCGGCCGCGGTTCTCCGAGCCCCGGTTGTCGAGTATGAACACGATGTAGCCTTTCTGAGCCATATAGGTCTCCCACGAGCGGCTGGCCCAGTGCCACGAGGCGTCTATGTTGTGGGCATGCGGTCCGCCGTAGACATAGACCACGGTGGGGTATTTCTTCTGTGCATCGAAGTCGGCCGGTTTCACCATACGCCAGTAGAGGTCAGTCACGCCGTCGGCAGCCTTGATGCTGCCACTGTCGTACTGTGGCACTATATAGTTTTGCCAGGGGTCGGGGGCAGTCAGAAGACGCGTGCCGGGCGTGGGGCGGCGTGCATTCACCTTTACCAAGTCGATGTTGTTGGGCTGTGTCGGTGTGCTCCATTTGTCGTAGAGCGACTGTCCGGAAGCCGACAGTACGCCCCGGTGTACGCCTTCGCCGTTGTCGATGGGTGTGCGCTTGCCGTCTTTCAGGCTGACGGCATAGAGGTTTCGCTGCAGGGGGTGCTTCTCGTTGGAGGCGATGATGACTGCCTGCTGCTGCTCGTTGAAGCCCAGCACGTCCATCACCACCCACGGGCCAGAAGTGAGTTGCTTGATGCACTCGCCCTTGATGCTATATAGATAGAGGTGGTTGTAGCCGTCTTTCTGACTCTGCAGGATGAAGCAGTTCTTGTCCCATGGCAGGAAAAGGACGGGATGCATGGGCTCCACATATTTCTCGCTGGTCTCGCGGCACAGTTGGTATTCATAATTTCCCGTCTCGGCATCGTAACTCTTCAGTCGGCAGTCGTTCTGATCGCGGTTCAGTTCGAACATCAGGATGTGTTTCGAGTCGGGCGTGAAGGCGATGTTGGTGAAATAGACGGGTGTGGGGTCGGTGAAATAGACGGGTGTGGGCTCAATGGGGCTGTTGCCGTCGTTGTCGCTGATCGTCGGTGGAAGCGGTGTCTTCAGGTAGACGGTCTTGCCGGTCGTCAGGTTGTACACGCCTACGGTCACCGTGTGGCTGGCCATGCCCGCCATCGGGTATTTGTCGGGCTCCGCTTCGGCGATGCGCGGGTCGATGTTCACCTGCGGGTAGTCGGTCACCATCGACTGGTCCATGCGGTAGAAGGCCAGACGCTGGCCGTCAGGACTCCAGAACAGTCCTTCGTCGATGCCGAACTCATTGCGGTGGACGGCTTCGCCATAGACGATGTCGCTTGAGCCGTCGGTGGTCAACTGCCGCTCGCGGTCGTCGGCATCGCGAATATAGAGTTGGTGGTCTGCTTTCTTGTAGGCCAGTGCCTTGCTGGCGGGACTCCACTTCGTGACGGCGGCTCCTTCGAGTGTCTGTACCCATCCGGCCTTTGTCTTCCAGTTGTAGAGCATCTGTATGCGCCGGTTCTTGAGCAGCACCACCGGTTGGTCGGGGTAGGGGTAGGTGGCGTTGAGGGCCGAGCGGAATTCCCGCTTGTCCACATCGTGTGATGCTGTCAACAGGAAGTTCAGTTCGTCGAGCGTGAACACCGGAGTCTTGTGCCCCTTGGCATCGAGGATGCCGCTTTCCTCCACGTCCTGATACATCAGTTGGTCGCCCCACCAGGTGAGAAACATGTTCTTCGGTCGCAGGTTGTGGTAGTTGGTGCCTCCGAAGTTCAGGTCTTCGAGTGTGAAGAGTTGTTGGGCTGACATGGGCATGACGGCTATGGCGAGGAGCGCGATGATGAGTGGCTTAGTCTTCATGCTTCGGGTCGTATCGCTTGTTGCTCTTTCTGTCTTTGCCGCTGCGGTCGAAGCGCTCGTGGCCGCCGCGGTTCTCGCTGAAGTTCTTGGGGGAACCGGGTTTTCCGGGCTTTCCGGGTTTTCCGGGTTTTCCGGAATATCCGGAATATCCGGAATATCCGGATTCTCCGGATTCTCTGGGCTTTCTGGGCCTTCTGGGCTCCTGGGGCTCCAAGTCGTGGCGGTGGAACGTAAACGAGCGGATATCGCTATCTTCGTTCTCCTCTTGCTCGTCGAGACGCTGCTTGAACTCACGGTGCTTCTTGAAACGGTGTTTCTCGGCCATCAGGCGTTTTTCGTCCTCAGTCTTCACCACACCGCCTTCGCTGCGGAAGGTCTTCATCTTACCGTCGAACATCTGGTATTTGCGGAATTCGCACTCCAGCGAGCCGTTGTACAGGGGTATCTTGATGCTGGGCTTCAGGCCGATTTGCTCGAAGCACTCCTCACGATAAGACAGGATCCATGCATCGCCGCCCACGAACTGGTGTTTCAGCCGCTCGCCGATCATGCGATAGGTGCCGAGCAGGTCGGGTGTCGAGATACGCTCGCCGTAGGGCGGGTTGCTCACGAGGATAGCCTTGTCTTTCGGCTGCTGGAAGTCTTTGAAGTCTTGTTGCTCAATGGTGATGTCGCTGGTCAGTCCGGCAGCCTTGGCATTGATGCGGGCCGTGTTGACAGCCTTCATGTCGATGTCGTAGCCGTAGATGTGATGGTTGAACGGGCGCTCTTGCGAGTCGTCGTTATATATCTCGTCGAAGAGGTCGGCATCGAAGTCGGGCCATTTCTCGAAGGCATACTCCTTGCGGAAGAGGCCCGGAGCCATGTTGCGTGCGATGAGGGCCGCCTCGATGAGCAAGGTGCCGCTGCCGCACATCGGGTCGATGAAGTCGGTCTCGCCCTGCCATCCGGTCATCATGATCATGCCGGCGGCCAGCACCTCGTTGAGTGGTGCCTCTACCGACTCCTGCCGGTAGCCACGCCGGTGGAGCGACTCGCCGCTGGAGTCAAGGCAGAGTGTGCAGTCGTCCTCGGCGATATGTATATGCAGACGGAGGTCGGGGTTGGCCACGGAGATGTTGGGGCGCTTGCCGGTGCGTTCGCGAAACTGGTCGACGATGGCGTCTTTCACCTTGTAGGCCACAAACTTAGAGTGGCGGAAGTCATCGGAGAATACGACGGCATCGACCGTGAACGTGTGGTCGATGTCGAGATATTGGCTCCAGTCTATCTCTTTGATTCTCTCGTAGACCTCATCGGCACTTCTGGCTTTGAAGTAGTTGATAGGTTTCAGAATCTTGATGGCCGTATGCAGTGCGAAGTTGGCACGGTACATCATTTCTTTGTCACCAGTAAACGACACCATGCGTCTACCTATTTGTACGTTGTTGGCACCCAGTTGGGCCAGTTCTTTCGCCAGCACAGGTTCCAGTCCCATGAACGTTTTGGCGATGAGGTTGAATTCTTGGTTCATTGATGCATTATGTTTCAAGGTGCAAAATTACTGTAAGTTTATCAAAGTACAAAATAAATTGCCCGAAAACTTTTCTGTTTCAAAAAATATTCGTACTTTTGCAGTTGAATGTTACGACGGTTGTACTATTTCATCACTCAAGAGCAAATCCTGGACATCGTGGTCTGGGTATTTCTCATCGCAAGCCTGCTGGCGTTGGCGGCAGTGCTCTATTGGCAGTTGAAGCAGAGCAAGGTGCTGAAGTTTGAACTGTCACAACTGGAGAAGGTCAAGAAGCACAATGTGGAGTATGAGTTCATCCTGAAGGCCATGCATCTGGCCGTGTGGCATATCGATGTGAAGAACAAGACGCTGACTTACGAGAAAGACTATCGTGAGGATGTAGAGGGTTTTGCTCCGCCTTCAGAGGTGTCGCTCGAGGACATGACCGTCTACTATGATGATGACGACCGTCAGCAAATGAGTACTGCGCTGAAGGATGTCTGCGATGGTCATTCCGATTTTTTCCATGAGGTCTATCGCATGTCGTCGTGGTATAACGGCGATAAATATTGGTCGGAAGGCTATGCCGTCGTCTCAGAGCGTGATGCCGACGGCCGCCCGTTGCAAGTGGTGGGCGCATCGATGCGTATCGACAAGCGTAAGGAGATGGAAGAGGCGCTCGTCGATGCCCGTAACCGTGCCGAGGAGAGCGACCGTCTGAAGTCGGCGTTCCTGGCCAATATGAGTCACGAGATCCGTACGCCGCTGAATGCCATCATCGGATTTACCAGTGTGCTGCCCGACGTTGCTGACGACGAGGAGCGGCGGATGCTGCTGGGTCTCGTTCATGAGAACACGCAGAAACTGTTGCACATCGTTGACGATGTGGTCAATATCTCGAAGATGGAGGCCGGCAAACTCGAACTGGTGATGTCGGCCTTCGACCTCAATACCGAGTTGGCGCTGATGGCCGACACCACGGCCAAGAGCCTCGACCCGGGCGCAGTGACCATTCGTACCGAGTGTCCCAATGAAGTGCAGAACATCACTACCGACCATAAGTGCCTGACGGAGATTCTGCGGCACTACCTGTCGAATGCCGTCAAGTTCACGTCGGCCGGCGAAATAGTGCTGGGCTACAACCTGCCTGCCGAGGGGCGTATCCGCATCTGGGTCAGGGATACGGGCAAGGGCGTTCCCGACAATATGCAACAGCGCATCTTCGAGCGTTTCTTCAAGGTCGACGAGTTCATACCCGGTGCCGGTCTCGGCCTGAGTGTCTGCCAGTCGCTGGCCTTCAGTCTCGGAGGCAAGGTGGGCGTAGAGTCCACGCTGGGTAAAGGTTCTACGTTCTGGGTCGAGATACCTATACTGTAGACCGCGATACCTATTACTGTAGACGATGAAATATGCAATCATAGCGGCCGGCGAGGGCTCGCGCCTTTTACAGGAGGGAATAGATGTTCCGAAGCCGATGGTTCAGGTGGGTGGCGAACGTCTCATTGACAGACTGATCAGGATATTCGTAGCCCACGAGGCTACGGACATCGCCGTTATCTGCCGTCACCCGTCCGTCGCCGCTTATCTGCAGCGTATGCGACTGCCCGTTCCCCTACATATCATTATTAAGGCGACACCCAGTTCGATGCACTCGATGTTTGAACTGGCGCCCCTGCTTGAGGGTGAGCCCTTCGTGCTGACAACGGTAGACACCATCTTCCGCGAATCGGAGTTTGCTGACTATGTCCGGGTGTTCAGCCGCACGGAAGATGCCGAGGGGGTGATGGGTGTCACCGACTATATTGACGACGAGAAGCCGCTCTACGTAGAGACGACCCCTGATGGTCACATCACTGCTTTCCTTGATGCCTGCCGGCATCCGCATTATGTCAGCGGGGGCATCTATGGCTTGCGCCCTTCGTCGCTGCCGACCCTCCGTCGCTGTATAGAGCGGGGAGAGAGCCGCATGCGTAATTTCCAACGAGCCCTGATAGCCGACGGACAGCGCCTCAGGGCCTATCCGTTCTCCAAAGTGCTCGACATCGACCATGCGAGCGACATAAAGAAAGCCGAACAGTTACTCAGATGAAGACGCTGATAGCCATCTACCGTGACCCGCGCTTCTCGCCCAATTCCGTTGAGAAAGACCGCGCCATCCTCGATGCCGTGGTGCATCGACTGAGCCAGCGCTGGGCGGGAAGGCTGCAAACCTATCGTTTGGAGCCTCCAAACCCGGCGTTTGAAGCCTCCAAACTACCTGTTTGGAGGCTTCAAACGCCGCCCGTCATTCTGTCTATGGGACGCCTGCCGTCCACCTTACAGTGGCTGAGCCGTCAGCAGGGGCTCATCATCAACCGTCCGGAGGCTGTGGCGCGTTGCGGGCGGAGCACGCTGGTGCGCCTGATGGCGGCACATCACATTCCCGCCCCACCGGTCGACGGCACTGAAGGCTACTGGCTCAAGCGGGGTGATGTATGTGCCCAGGAGCGGGACGACGTGGTGTACTGCCGTGATGTGGCCGCCCTGGCGCAGCAAAAGGCGATGTTCTGTCGGCGGGGCATCACCGACTTCGTGGTCAGTGCCCATGTGGCGGGCGATGTGGTGAAGTTCTATGGCGTGCGTGGCACCGCCTTCTTCCGTTGGTTCTATCCCACCGATGATGGCGAGACGAAGTTTGGCCACGAGCGTCGCAATGGCGCGGCCCGCCACTATGCCTTCTCCTCTGCCGGCCTGCATCGTGACGCCACCCGTCTGGCCGAAGCCGTGGGGCTCGATGTTTATGGCGGCGACTGCATCGTCAGGGCCGACGGCAGTTACTGCATCATCGACTTCAACGACTGGCCCAGTTTCTCCCGTTGCCGTGAGGAGGCGGCGGAGGCGATAAGTGAAATGGTCAATACTCAATGGTTAATGGTTAATGGTTAAAGGTTAATGGTCAACAAGAGTTTTAGACAACTGCTGCGAGACTCGTTCAAGTCGAACGATACCGAGGAGACGCTCGATGTCTATTTCACCCGCCCCGTCGGGCTGGTCTTTGCACTGATGTGGATCAGGATAGGGGTGACACCCAACTTCGTCACCATCCTTTCGATGTTCCTCGGGGCCGGGGCCGGCTTCTGCTTCTATCACACCGGTCTGTGGTGGAACGTGGCGGGCGTTGCGCTGATGATGCTGGCCAACTTCTGCGACTCCACCGACGGGCAGATGGCCCGGCTGACCAACCATAAGACACTCATCGGGCGGATGCTCGACGGCTTTGCCAGCGACGTGTGGTTCTTCTGCTGCTATCTGGGTATCGCCCTGCGCCTCTGGCCGGAAGAGATACCCTTCGTGTCGCACCTCACCGGCGACCCCGTGCACTGGGGCTTCTGGGCCTTTGTGCTCTGTGGCTATGCCGGTCTCTATTGGCATGCCAAGCAGTGCCAGTTGGCCGACTACTACCGTCAGGTGCACCTCTACTTCCTGAAGGGCGAGGCCGGCAGCGAACTGAACAGTTATGCTGCCGAGAAGAAGACCTACGAGGGTCTGCCCAGGCAGGGCGCCTTCTGGTCGCGCGTGTTCCACTATTTCTATATGGGGTGGTGCAAGAAGCAGGAGAAGAACACCCCCGCCTTCCAGCGTTTCTTCGCCAGAGTGAAGGAGCGTTATCCCAATGCCGCCGACATGCCTGCGGACTTCCGCGAAGAGGTGCGCCGGAGGAGTCTGCCGCTGATGTGGATGACCAATGTGCTGACCCACAACACACGGGCCACGGTGCTCTACATCGCCTGCCTGGCCAATCTGCCGTGGGTGTGGCCCGTCTTCGAGGTTACCGTGCTGGCCGCCCTCTACTACTATATGAAATACAGGCACGAGACGTTCTGCCGCGAGATGCTGGCTGATGGCCGTTGGCTGAAGGATGACATTTTGAAAGACGATGAGTGAAGATACGATGACGAAGGGCTACATATTCGACTATGGCGGTACGCTCGACACGGGCGGCAACCACTGGGGGAAGGTCATCTGGCACGCCTACCAGTATCTTGGCGTGCCGGTCGGCGAGGCGCACTACCGCGAGGCCTATGTCCATGGCGAGCGCACCCTGGCCCGCCACCCCATCGTGCAGCCCGGATTCACCTTCCGCCAGACCCTCGAAGCCAAGGTGGCACTCCAGTTGCAATATCTCGGCATCGGCACTACGGCTCTTGCCACGGCTCTTGTCGACACCCTTTATGCTCAGACGCAGGCGCACACCGCCCATAGCCGCGAGGTGCTCGTGCAACTGAAAGCATGCTATCCGTTGGTGCTCGTCAGCAACTTCTATGGCAACATCCATACTGTGCTCCGCGAGTTCGGCCTTGACGACCTGTTTCGGAGCGTCGTCGAGTCGGCCGTGGTGGGCGTGCGCAAACCCGACCCCCGCATCTTTACTCTGGGCGTTGAGGCCCTGGCGCTAAAGCCCGGTGAGGTGACCGTTGTGGGCGACTCGATAGACAAAGACATCCTGCCGGCCGGGCAGGCCGGTTGCCGTACGGTGTGGATGGAGGGAGAACAGTGGACGGACAGTCCCGTGTGCAGGACCCTTCCCGACCGGATAATAACAGACTTAACACAACTGATATGAATATTTTCTTAGCAGACCCTCAAGACATCACCCGGGCAGGGATGATGTATGTGCTCTCTAATCAAGAGAGTATGACCTTCCGTCAGACCGAGGATAAGACCGAACTGCTCCTCCAACTGAGCAAGCACCCCGACAGTGCCGTGGTGCTCGACTACACGCTGTTCGATATCAACGATGTCGATGAGATGCAAATACTCTGTGAGCGTTTCCCCCAGACACGATGGATCATCTTCAGTTTCGACCTGACACCCGACTTCGTGCGCCGTCTGGTGGCCATCAGCCACCAGTTCAGCATCCTGCTTAAGGATTCGCCTCTGAGCGAAATTCGCGAGTGCCTGCTCCTGGTCAGTCAGCAGAAACGCTATATCTGTCAGCGCATGACCGAGATTCTGCTGACGCCGGCCGCGCCGCAGGACGAAGACCATCATCTGACGAAGACGGAAACGGAGATTCTGAAAGACATCGCCCTTGGCCTGACCACCAAGGAGATTGCCGAGTGCCGCTTCTCCAGTTTCCACACGGTGAACACCCACCGTAAGAACATCTTTCGCAAACTGGGCGTCAACAATGTGCACGAGGCTACGCGCTACGCCCTGCGTGCCGGTCTGGTCGATGCGGCCGAATACTATATCTGACCTTTATGCGGGGATGAAAGTCCACTGTGCGGTTTAGCGGAACGAGTCGGTGAGCAGTTTGATTTCTATCTGCGGGGCGATGCGCTCGTAGAGAATGTTGTACACGGCATCGAGGATGGGCATGTTGACGTGCCAGTGGCGGTTGATCTCCTTCATGCACTTCGTGCCGAAATAGCCCTCGGCTATCATCTCCATCTCCATCTGTGCGCTCTTCACCGAGTAGCCCTTGCCAATCATGGTGCCGAAGACGCGGTTGCGCGAAAAATTGGAATAGCCGGTCACCAGCAGGTCGCCCAGATAGACCGAGTCGTAGACGTTGCGCTCCGTGGGGTGTACGCTCTGCAGGAAACGGTTCATCTCCTGCACGGCGTTGGCCATGAGCACAGCCTGGAAGTTGTCGCCGAACTTCAGTCCAGAGCAGATGCCGGCGGCGATGGCGTAGACATTCTTCAGCACGCTGGAGTATTCGATGCCGATGACGTCGGTCGAGGTCTTGGTCTTGATGAACTGGCTGTTGAGCACTTCGGCAAAGACCTGGGCCTTCTCCATGTCCGAGCAGCCCACGGTGAGGTAACTGAGGCGTTCGAGGGCCACCTCCTCGGCATGGCTGGGACCGCCGATGCAGGCCAGGTTGTCGTGGGGCACGTCGAACACCTGATGGAAGTATTCGGTACAGACGAGGTTCTCGTCGGGCACGATACCCTTAATGGCCGTCACGATGAACTTGTCTTTCAGGCGGGTCTTCAGTTTGCGGAGATGGTTCTTCAGATAGGGCGAAGGAATGACGAACACCAGTGTGTCGTAGGCCTCGACAATCTTGTTCAGGTCGTCGTTGAACTGTATCTCGCCGATATTGAAGTGTACGCTGGTCAGATAACTGGGGTTATGACCCAGCCGACGGAAGTCGTCTATCTGGTCGTTGCGGCGCATGTACCACCCGATGTGGTGCGTGTGCTGCACAACTATCTTGGCTATGGCTGTGGCCCATGAGCCGCCGCCGATAATGGCTATCTTTCCGCAGTCAAACATCTTTGTGATTTGAGAATGGAGAATTGCGGATTAGGCTTGCGCCTTCTCTATCCACCGGCCCACTTCGTCGACTGTGGGCTTCTGCAGGTCGAGTTTGTATTTCTTCACAATCTCGCCGACCTTCTGCTGCAGACCCTGTGCCTTCTCGTCCTTGATGTCCTGAATCAGATAGAAGCCGGCCTTGCGCAGTACGTAGACCCAGTCTTCGGCCACGCCGATGGCGGCCCACTCCTGGATAGACGACTGCGGTGCTTTCTTCTCGGGCTTCATCTGGGGGAACAGCATCACCTCGCCGATGGCAAACTTGCCGGTGAGCAGCATCACCAGACGGTCGATGCCGATGCCGATGCCGAAGGTGGGCGGCATGCCGTACTGCAAAGCACGCAGGAAGTCGTGGTCGATGATCATTGCCTCGTCGTCGCCCTTGTCGGCCAGTCGCATCTGCTCCTTGAA
>DETM01000062.1:42355-42479 GCA_002361655.1 Prevotella sp. UBA3288
TCCTCCTGGTCGATGGGGTCGTTCAACTCCGAGTAGGCGTTGGCCAGTTCTTTGCCGTTGACCATCAGTTCGAAACGCTCGGTCAGACCGGGCTTCGAACGGTGCATCTTCGTCAGCGGCGACA
>DETM01000062.1:42631-42886 GCA_002361655.1 Prevotella sp. UBA3288
CCATGCCTTTCTCCTTGCAGAAGGCGCGGATCTCGTCTTCTGTCTTGCCGTCGCAGTCGAAGCCGGTCTTCTCCTTGATGGCGTCGAGGATGGGCAGACGGCGGAAGGGCGCACGGAAAGAGATGGTCTTGCCGTCAATCTCTACCTCGGGCTTGCCGTTGACGGCGGTACAGATCTCCTCCAGCATCTTCTCGGTGAAGCCCATACCCCAGAGCAGGTCCTTGTAACTGACGTAGAGTTCCATGCAGGTGAACT
>DETM01000036.1 GCA_002361655.1 Prevotella sp. UBA3288
TGTCCGTGCGGAATTTCCGCATCTGACGGATGAGATAGGTGGGCGTGCCGGTGTCGAACCAATAGTTGCCCAGTTTCTTCAGTTTGAAAGCCGTCAGCAGGCTGTAGGGGTTGTAGATGTCCTCCGACTTCTCTGAGAAATGGTAGCCGTCATACTGCCTTTTCAGCAGGGCGTGCATCTCTTTTGCCGAGCATTCGTATTCTTCGGCCATCAGCGCAATGTCTTCAGCCAGTGCGGTAGAGAGTTCCGTCTCGGTGATGCCGCAGATGGCAGCGAAGTCGGGTACCATCGTGACGTTGAGCATATTGTTCAGAGACGAGAAGATGCTGAGTTGCGAGAACTTCGTGATGCCTGTGATGAAGCAGAACTTGACATAGGGGTCGAGGGCCTTCAGCGGCACATAGAACTCCTGCATCACGCGGCGGAACTCCGGCAGTGCCTCTTCCTCGTGCAGCACCTCCAGCAGCGGCGCGTCATATTCGTCGATGACGACGGCCACCTGGCGGCCCGTCTGCTCGCAGGCCCGACGGACGATGCCGGTGAGCAGACCACCCGGGGTGGTCTCACTGTCTTTCTTACCGTAAACTACTGCATAGGGTTCCAGCAACAGCATGATTCTCTTACTAAGATCTTCTGCGGATGCCTGGCTCTTGCACAGACTCATGTCCAAGTGCAGCACAGGGTATTGCTCCCACTCCTGCTCCAACGGCATGATCTTCAGCCCCTCGAACAAGTCCTTCCTGCCTTCGAAATACGAGCACAGGGTACTGGACAGCAGCGACTTGCCGAAGCGGCGCGGACGGCTCAAGAATACATACTTGCTCATCCGTGTCAGGTGCCATACCAAATCCGTCTTGTCTATATAGACATAGCCTCCCTTGATGATTTCAGAGAAGGTCTGTATCCCTACCGGGTATCGTCGTTGTAAACTGGTTGTCATCATCGCTGTATATTGTTTGTGCTGCAAAGATAAGAAAAAAAAACGGTATTTCCAAATGTATCGCCGAAAAAAGTCGAAGGCATGAAGCGGAGAGAAGCGAAGAGCCCTCTTTTTGCCGTGAAAAAGTTTGCCGTATCGGATTTATTTCGTAACTTTGCACCTGACTATGAAGTATCTTTGCACCTGACTATGAAGTATCTCGTCGGCATCATCATCCTCGTCGTGTCGCTTCTCCTGTCGTGTACCGACGGCGAGCGGATGCGCCGTGAGTTGGCTGGCCTGCAGGCTCGCAACCAGGCCGACTCGCTGCTCAGCAACCTGATTGCTATGTCCAATGCCTATGTATCAGTCGCCCGTAAAAAACTACTGAAAAACATCTTCAAAACCGATGGCAGTGCAAAAGAGTTTGATATAAAAATCAGAGAAATCACATAAGGCCTTATGCGCAATTTTCTGAAAACCAACAGGTTGCGCGTTGTAAAATTTTGTAAAATTTTAGGTTACTTTTTCTTGTGCCTCAATGGGATAATTTTCGTAACTTTGCACTGTAATCTGATTATTTATCAGCAAACGTAATGCCACAAAACGAAGTCGGTAAATTGTCGATAAAGCCGATGGCCGGTATCAACCTGTCGAATTTCAGCAATGCTATCGCCGATGTCTATCACATGAAAGTGGGAATGACAGGCGCTGCTTATCAGAATGTATCATTTAAAATATATAGGAAAAAATAGTTATGAAAAAGGTTTTGGTGTTTATTTCGTTTTTTATTCCTGTGTTATTATATGCTGTGGAATCAAACGAATCTGCAATTCAGGAGAAATCCTTTACAGTTTTTTCGCAAGTTGTGCCCAAAGATTTAGAAGATACTCTTATTAAAAAACAGGCAGAAAAAGAACAAGAAGTAGTAGATGTGGGCTTTATGAGGCAATGCCTTTGCCAATTTTATAGAGATTATTGCAATGCAATAAATGCTGATTCTGTTTATTTTAATTCGGCTGCCGATTCTTTAGTTGCTAAATTTTGTGTGAAAGAATTTTATGAAAAGGTCAAAGACGAATTTGAAACAGGGGTAGGGTACGATTTCGTGACCGCAGATTATGGGATCTCGAAAGAAGCATTGGATAGCATCTCTGTGATAGAGCAGAATTCATCATCCTACCAGGTGCAATACCCAACAATTGGCATTGATGCCAGTATGAAACCAATAACGGTAATGGCAAGATTTATCGTCAAAATGCGAGGTACTTTGATTGAGGATGTTATTCGTGAAGATGAGGAAGACAAATGAGCCGATTCCCGATTCGGCCTTGGTGATTGTAGATGAGTAACACAGTCTTAAATTCCGTTCAAATGAAAAAGATATTATTAACATTCTATGTGTTGATGGCATGTGGCAATGCTAGCCTTTGTTCTATATGTATGGCTCAATCCATCAGTTCTTCTTCAATAATGAACACAAAATGGATTCGGTCATACCCAAATGAAAAAGATCATCAATCTATTATTGAATTTACGAAAACAAAGTTTAATTCGACAGAAATCTACACAAAAATCAACAAGACAACATCTGACTCTGAGCAATATTATCTTTCGGATACAGTTCCCTCTGTTTTTGATTTTTCAAAAGTAGGAAAGCAGTCTTCAGGAAAATACTTGTTGGTTTATGTTGCGGACTATCAAGAGATGTACATATTTAAAATTGTTTCATTGACAAACGATATCTTAAAAATATACTTTTCTGACGATCAAATGGAAATCTATAAAAGAATAAAGAATTAGCAAGATTACCCCCCTGTGTCAAAACCAACGATGCAAGTTGTCAATCTGCAACATCAATATCACTTGCTGGCCGAAAGTTTGACCAAAACAAAAACCAGCCTCGACGATGAGGACAATTCTATGAACGGAATCGTAGCCTTCACTTATTCCATGTAGAATGTGGTTAATGTGATGGCGCTACTGTCCGCCGAGGCGTTCGAAATAGGTGATGACGTCGTCCCAGGTCTTGAAGGTGTCGCTGCCGAAGTCGAGGTGGGCGGCCATCGTGTCGCCCTCCTTCTGCCTCGAGAGCAGATAGTCGCCATAGAGCAGGTCGCGGCGGTAGGTGTAGATGGTGTGGTGCCAGGCCGGCACGTTGACGTGTTCGGCCATCCAGGGGCCCATCGTGGCCACGTCGTCACCGACGAAATACACCTGATAGTTCTCGATGAGCATACGTACGGCCTTCATCATCGACGGGGCGGGGTGGTGGTAGGCATCGTAGAGCGTCTCCATACCAATATAAATAATAGGCCGTTCGCGGTGCTCCTGGCGGTCGTCGATCCATCGGACCACGGGCATGACAGCATGCATAAACGAGTGGTCGTCCATGCGGTGCTCGCCGTGGAAGCGGATGGCCTGGCGGTAGTGCTCTGTGAAGGTGTCGTAGGTATGCACCAGCGGGTCCTGGTCGCCGAAGAGTCCGAACACCCGCTGCTGCTCGTCGTCGGTGATGCCCTGGAAGTTGCCTTCCGTCGTCAGCCTGTACTCTTTCACCAGCGGCTTGTCGACATAGAACTCCTGAATGCCGTCCTGTCGGGGCGCGAAGAACTGCTGCTTGCCCGTCAGTCCGTGGCTCTGCATCGTGTCGGCAATGCCGAATGCCGGATTGATGCAGATGCGGTCGAAGCCGTAGAGCATCTCGGTGTACATACCTCCCATCGATGTGCCGATGATGAGGCTGGGCTGCTCGTCGTGGCAGAGCCGCTGCAGCAGGCTGAGGGCCTCGCCGGGATGGATGGGCAGGTCGGGGGCTACCACCCTGGCATTGGGCAGCACGGTGCGCAGCCGCTGAACGGTGCCCGACTGTCCGCTGCTGCCGAAGCCGTGCACATAAACCACGGTTTTCCCCTTCATCAGTTCGGGGAATTGCTTGACGTATTGATTCTGTTGTTCCATAACTGATTGCAAAGGTACATTCTTTTTTTCAGAAGGCTGCAACTTTTTGTGTTCTTTTAGGGAAAAAGACTTCCGCGCATCTGGGCCCGACGGAATCAAGGAGATGGATGAGCGACAGACTGAAGTTGATTTATATCAATTAATTAACGATTTCGCACATATTCTGTCTAAAATATTTGGAATTGAAAGTAAAACGTCGTAACTTTGCATCGTGTTTTTCATAGTATTAGATTTAAGGTTAACAAAGGTTGGGTCACAGCGGTGACCCTTTTTTTATTGCAAAAAGTCAACCGATAATTTGGCCTGTTGCAATTTTTTTCGTACATTTGCCAACGATTAGCGAATAGACACCATGAGAAAAGTGCTGTTGTTGCAAAGAAGAGTGCTGTTGTTGATATGGTCTGTGTGCTGTCTGCAGATGATGTGGGCACAAGCGTTGCGGAATCCTGTCATTCCGGGTTTCCATCCTGACCCCAGTATCTGCAGGGTGGGGGCCGACTATTATCTGGTCAACTCCTCGTTCGAATATTTTCCCGGTGTGCCCGTCTTTCATTCTACCGACCTGCAGAACTGGCAACAGATAGGCAATGTGCTCAACCGCGGGTCGCAACTGTCGCTGCAGGGTGCCACCGGATGGCAGGGCATCTATGCTCCCACCATCCGCCATCACAATGGCCGCTACTATCTGATTACGACCAATGTGGGTCGCAAGAGCGATGCCGCGAGCGACAACTTCCTGGTGACGGCCACCCATCCGGCCGGTCCCTGGAGTGAGCCCGTGTGGCTGAAGCAGGGCGGCATCGACCCCTCGCTCTACTTCGAAGGACAGAAATGCTACATGGTGAGCAATCCCGACAATACGATCACGCTCTGCGAGATAGACCCCAAGACGGGCCGCCAACTGACAGAGAGCCGCAGTATATGGCGGGGCACGGGCGGCCGGTGGCCCGAGGGTCCCCATATATATAAGAGAGGTGGCTATTACTATCTGCTCATCTCCGAGGGCGGCACCGAACTGGCCCATAGTATCACCATCGCCCGCAGCCGTCATATCTATGGTCCCTACGAAGCCAATCCGCAGAACCCCATCCTGACCCACTGTTCGCTGAAGGGGCAGGACAGTCCCATACAGGGTACGGGCCATGGCGACCTGGTGGAGGACAAGGACGGCCGGTGGTGGATGGCCTTTCTGGCCTATCGCCACTATAACGGGTCCTATCACCACTTGGGGCGCGAGACCTTCCTGGCACCGGTGGAGTGGACGGCCGACGGTTGGCCGGTGGTCAACGGGGGCGAGCCGATAGCGCTGAACGAGCCGCCGAAGCGGAACCGCTATGTGGACTTCGCCAAGCCCTTAGGACCGGAGATGGTCTACATACAGAACCCCGACTCGACGGCCTACTGGCAGCACGACGGCAAGATGCGCCTCTATGGCTCTATCCACGAGATGAGCGACAACCGGCAGCCCACCTATGTCGGTATGCGTCAGGAGTCGGCAACCTTTACGCTGGACACGAAGATCTCGGAGCATGACTTTGAAGACGGCGATGAGGCCGGTCTGTGTGTCTATCAGATGCACGAAGGCTACGTGCAGTGCTGTCTGAACAACTACCGTGGCTTCAACCGCTTGAAGGTGCGCCTGTTCTTGAAGGGTTTGCGGGTGCTGCTGGTCGATCGCAACCTGGGTGGCGAACTGATCGACCAGATGTGGCTGCGGGTGAAGAGCGACGGCAAGACCTATAGTTTCTACTATTCCACCGACGGCGTGAAATATCACTTTCTGCAGTCCGTCAACTGTTCGCTGCTTTCTACAGAGACGGTGGGCGGTTTCACCGGCGTCACACTGGGCATCTATGCCTTGAGCGGCAACACGAAGTACCAGGCCGGGCCGTCGTTTGCCGACTTCGACTATATGGAGTACAGGGAGGAGTGATGGGTTGAGAGTTGAGAGTTTAGGTTTTTTATAAAAACATAAAAAAGTAACGATTATGAAAAAGTATTTAGCAGAAGCAGTGGGCACGATGGTGCTCGTGTTGATGGGTTGCGGCGTTGCCGTGAGTTTGAATTGTAGTTCCGACTGTTCGACAGTGGCCAATGCCGCTACCGTCATTGGTACAGCCTTCGCCTTTGGTCTGGCCGTGGTGGCTATGGCCTATACCATCGGCGGCATCTCCGGTTGCCACATCAATCCGGCCATCACGCTGGGTTGTTTCCTCACCGGCCGTATGAACGGTAAGGATGCCTGTGGATATATGTGCGGTCAGGTGGTCGGCGCCTTCATCGGTTCCGCCATTCTCTATGTGCTGACCTCAAATGTGGCCGGTCTTGACGGTACGGGTGCCAACGACCTGCAGAAGGGTGTCAGCGTCGTGGGTGGCCTGCTGGCTGAGATCGTATTTACCTGTGTGTTTGTGCTCGTCGTGCTGGGAGCCACCTCGAAGACCAACGGTGCCACCAACAACTTCGCCGGTCTGGCCATCGGTCTGTCGCTGGTGCTCGTCCATCTGGTTTGCATCCGCTACACCGGCACGTCGGTGAACCCCGCCCGTTCTATCGCCCCCGCCGTGTTCCAGCAGGGTACTGCCCTGACCAACCTGTGGATTTTCATCGTCGGTCCCTTTGTCGGTGCTGCCTGCGCCGCCGGTATCTGGAAGATGATTCATCCGGACAAGAAATAAATTTAATAATTGACAATTTATGTCTATAAATTGGCGGTAGGTCGTTGCCTACCGCCAATTTTTGTTAATCGCGTTTTCTTATTTGGAAAAATCTTCTTACTTTTGCATGGAGAAAACAGGAATGTTATGAAAAGATATGTTATAGTATGGATGGCGATGATGTTGTCGGCCGGTGTCTCTGCCCAGAAGCAGTGGACGCTGCAGGAGTGCATAGACTATGCTATGCAGAACAACATCACGCTGCAGAAAGCCCGTTTGCAACAGCAGTCGGCTGCCGAGGATGTGAAAGGAGCCCGGGGGGCACTGCTGCCCACGGTCAGTGCATCCGTCAACCAGAGCATAGGCTACCGCCCCTGGCAGGATGCCGGCACCACCACCGTGACCAATGGTACGGTGAACACCAAGATCGACAAGACCTATTATAATGGGTCGTATGGCGTGAATGCCCAGTGGACGGTGTGGAATGGCAACCGCAACACCAACACGCTGAAACTCGACAAACTGGCTGAGAAGCAGGCCGAACTGCAGACCGCCGAGACTGCCAACAGCATCCAAGAGCGCATTGCCCAACTCTATGTGCAGATACTCTATCTGGACGAGCGCATTAAGGTGAGCCAGGCCAGTCTGGAGACCAGTCGGAAAGTGGAGGAGCGTGGCCGCGAGATGCTCGAGGTCGGCAAGATGTCGAAGTCGGATCTGGCACAGTTGGCGGCCCAGCGTGCCAGCGACGAATACACGTTGGTCGATGCCCGGTCGCAGTTGGCCAACTATAAGTTGCAACTGAAGCAGTTGCTCGAACTGACGGGCGACGAACCGTTTGATGTGGTCATCCCCGCCACCTCCGACGAGCAGGCCCTGGGCGACATCCCCGCCTTGCAGACCGTCTATGAGCAGGCCCTCGGCAGCCGTCCGGAGATGGAACGCTATCAACTGGCCATCCGTAGCAGCGACCTCAGCGTGAAGATTGCCAAGGCCGGCTGGCTGCCCAGTCTGAGCATGACCGGCGGTGTGACCACCAGCACCAATTCGCTCTCAGGCAATGGCTGGGGTAACCAGATGAAGACCAATTTCAACACTTCGGCGGGGCTGACCATCAGCGTGCCAATTTTCGACGGCCGCTCTACCAAGACCGCCGTCAGCAAGGCCAAGATACAGCAGCAGCAGGCTCTGCTCGACCTGCAGGAGCAGCAGAAGACGCTCTATCAGACCATCGAGGGCTACTGGCTCGATGCCAACACCAACCAGCAGCGCTTCCGGGCGGCCCAGACGACCGTGGACAGCGAACAGCAGAGTTACGACCTGCTGACGGAGAAGTTCAATCTCGGTCTGACGAATATCGTCGAGTTGATGACCGGCAAGGACAAACTGCTCACGGCCCAGCAGAACCGTCTGCAGTCAAAATACCAGACCATCCTCAACCAGCAACTGCTCCGCTTCTATGCGGGGGGAAGTCTCTAAGGAGTCCGGGCCAAGCATTTATCTATAACCCTTAATGCAAACAAAAAACAGAAGAGAAATATGAGCAAGAAAGTTTGGGGCATCATCATTGCCGTCGCCGCCGTCGCCGTCATTGCCGTTGTCATGCTGACGGGCGGTAAGGAGAAAGAGACCGTCTCGTTTGAGACGTCGAAGGTGGAGCGCACCACCATCGTCAGCACCATCACCGCCACCGGCACCATCGAGCCGGTCACCTCGGTCACCGTGGGCACACAGGTCAGCGGTATCGTGGCAAAACTGTATGTGGACTATAACTCGGTGGTCAAGAAGGGGCAGGTCATCGCCGAACTCGACAAGACTAACCTGACCAGCGAACTGCGCACGGCCCAGGCCAACCTGTCGTCGGCACAGAGCACACTGAACTATGAGCAGGCTAACTACAACCGGTATCAGACCCTCTACAACAAAGGACTGGTGAGTGCCGACGAGTACGAGACGGCAAAACTGTCGTTTCTGAAAGCCAAGGAGCAGGTGGTCACTGCTTCGCAGAGCGTACAGAAAGCGCAGACCAATCTGGGCTATGCCACCATCACCTCGCCCATCGATGGTGTGGTGCTGTCGAAGTCGGTGGAGGAAGGCCAGACCGTGGCCGCCTCGTTCAATACGCCGGAACTGTTTACCATCGCCCAAGACCTGACCGACATGCGCGTCATCGCCGATATCGACGAGGCCGACATCGGTGGGGTGAAGGAGGGACAGCGTGTGGCCTTCACCGTCGATGCCTTCCCCGACGACCATTTCGAAGGGCAGGTCACCCAGGTGCGCCAGCAGGCCACCACGGAGAGCAATGTGGTGACCTACGAGGTGGTGATCTCCGCTCCCAACAACGACCTGAAGTTGAAACCGGGCCTGACGGCCAATGTGACCATCTTTACTCTCGAGAAAAGCGATGTGCTGGCCGTGCCCTCGAAGGCTCTGCGCTTTATGCCCAACGAAGCCCTGCTGTCGGAAGGACAGACGGTAGAGGATGTAGAGGCGCCGCAGAAGGTGTGGACCCGGGAAGGTTCCGTGTTCAAGGCTCATCAGGTGGCCACGGGAACTACCAACGGCACGCTGACCGAGATTGTGAGTGGCATCGGCGAAGGCACGGAGGTGCTCACCGACTTCAGTATCGAGAGTGGCGACGCTGAGGCGGCGCAGCAGGCCGGCAACCCCTTCATGCCGAGGCCAAGGAATAACAGGAACCAACAACAACAGAAGAAATAGACGATATGGAGAATCAAGATAACAGGAAAGTTGTTATCGAACTGCAGAACGTGAAACGCTACTTCCAGGTGGGCTCTGAGACGGTGAAGGCCCTCCGTGGCGTGTCGTTCAAGATCTACGAGGGTGAGTTTGTCACCATTCAGGGAACCTCCGGTTCCGGCAAGTCGACACTGCTCAACCAGTTAGGATGTCTCGACACGCCCACCAGCGGCGAATATCTGCTAGACGGCATCTCGGTACGTACGATGTCGAAGACCCAACGTGCCCATCTGCGCAACCGTAAGATAGGGTTTGTGTTCCAGAACTACAACCTGCTGGCCAAGACGACGGCTGTGGAGAATGTGGAACTGCCACTGATGTACAACTCGGCAGTGTCGGCCAGGGAACGTCGCGAACGGGCTGTCAGAGCCCTGCAGGCCGTGGGGCTGGGCGACCGGCTGGAGCATAAGTCGAACCAGATGTCGGGCGGTCAGATGCAGCGTGTAGCCATTGCCCGTGCCCTGGTCAACGACCCTGCCGTGCTGTTGGCCGACGAGGCCACCGGCAACCTGGACACTCGCACCTCGTTCGAGATGCTGGTGCTCTTCCAGCAACTCTACCGTCAGGGCCACACCATCATCTTCGTGACCCACAACCCCGAGATTGCCGAATATGCCAGCCGCAACATCAACCTGCGCGACGGCAAAATCCGCGAAGACACCATTAACACCAACATCAAGTCGGCAGCCGAAGCCCTTGCTGCCCTCCCGATACCACAGGACGACTAACGCCGGGCCTCTGAGCCTCGAAACATCGAAACATCGAATCCTCGAATCCTCGAAACATCGAAAAAATGAACATACTAAATCTCTTCAAAGTCAGCATCAAGGCCGTCGCCAACAATAAGATGCGCTCGTTCCTCTCCATGCTCGGTATTATCATCGGCGTGGCAGCCGTCATCATCATGATGTCGATAGGGCAGGGCTCGAAAGAGAGCATCCGCAAGGAACTCTCGACCATGGGCACCAATCTGCTGACTATACGGCCCGGTGCCGATATGCGAGGCGGCGTGAGGCTCGACCCGTCGGCCATGCAGACACTGAAGATGGCCGACTACCAGCGTATCATGACCGAAAAGAAATTCGTGACCAAGGTGTCGCCGGAGGTCACGTCGAGCGGTCAGGCCATCTACGGCAACAACAATACGACAACCACCGTCTATGGCGAGAGCCCCGAATATCTTGACATCAAACTATGGACCATCGAACGGGGCGAGTGCTTCACCGAGGAGGATATCAACAAGGCGGCCAAGAAGGTGGTGGTCGGTAAGACGGTCGTCGACGAACTCTTCGGCGACGGCGTCGACCCCATCGGCAAGACCATACGGTTCAAGAGCATCCCCGTCACTATCATCGGCGTGCTGAAGTCGAAAGGCTACAACTCGTGGGGCATGGACCAGGACAATGTGATCATTGCACCCTATACGATGGTGATGAAGCGTATCGCCGCCCAGACCTTCTTCTCGAGCATCGTCTGTTCGGCAGTGACCGAAGAACTGAGCGATGCCGCCATCGAGGAGTTGACTCAGATCTTGCGCGACAATCATAAGTTGAAAGGCGACGCCGTCGACGACTTCACCATCCGTTCGCAAGCCGAGATGATGGCGACCATGTCGACCACGATGGACACTGTAACCCTGATACTCGTCGTGGCTGCCGCCTTCTCGCTGCTGGTGGCCGGCATCGGCATCATGAACATCATGCTTGTCTCCGTCACGGAGCGTACCAAGGAGATTGGTCTGCGGATGGCCGTCGGTGCTACGGGGCCCGTCATCTCACTGCAGTTTCTCATCGAGTCGGTGCTCATCTCCGTCACTGGCGGTCTGCTCGGCATCCTGGCGGGGTGCTTAGTCAGCGGATTCCTGGTGCCAATGATGGGCATGCCCAGCAGCGTGCCGGCATGGAGCATCTACGTGTCGTTCCTGGTCTGCGTGTTCATCGGCGTGCTCTTTGGATATATCCCGGCCCAGAAGGCTGCCAACATGGATCCTATCGAAGCCATCCGTCACGAATAAGACGCTTTTGTAAACTACATGTGGCATTTCCTCCGGAGTAGATGAAACGTAGAAGAATAAAACTACTAAAATGCGCAAAATCCGCGTAATCCGTGCTTTATTTTTTCTTTCGTTCGGAAATAAATTGCTACCTTTGCGCTCAGAAATAACGACATTTAATATCAAAGTTCTAATTAATTATGGTTAACTACAAGGATTTAGGTCTCGTGAATACTCGCGAGATGTTCAAGAGAGCAGTGGCCGGTGGCTATGCCATCCCCGCTTTCAACTTCAATACTATGGAGCAGATGCAGGCTATCGTGCAGGCTGCCGTAGAGACAAAGTCGCCCGTTATCATGCAGGTGTCGAAAGGTGCCCGCAACTATGCCAACGCTACCATCCTGCGCTACATGGCCGAGGGTGCTGTGGCTTATGCCAAGGAACTGGGTTGCGAGCATCCTGAGATTGTGCTCCACCTGGACCACGGTGACAGTTTCGAACTCTGCAAGGACTGCATCGACATGGGCTTCTCCAGCGTGATGTACGACGGTTCGTCACTGCCCTACGAGGAGAACATCAAGATTTCCCGTCAGGTGGTGGAATATGCTCACAAGTATGATGTCACCGTCGAGTGCGAACTCGGCGTGCTGGCCGGTGTCGAGGACGAGGTTGCCTCTGAGGTGAGCCACTACACCAAGCCCGAGGAGGTCATCGACTT
>DETM01000028.1:0-12204 GCA_002361655.1 Prevotella sp. UBA3288
CCTTGCCGCCCTCGTAGCAGATGCCGATGCTGTGCTTGTTGTAGTGGCGGGCATGGGCGCCGGGCACCTCCTCGGGCCGTCCGAAGTGCAACTGTCCGTCGCGGGTGATGTAGTAGTGGTAGCCGCAGCCGTTCCAGCCCCGTGCGCGGTGGCAGGCATCGAGGTCGTCGAAGGTGAAGGCGCGGTTGCTCCTGGTGGCGGAGCAGTGGATGATGATCAGGTCTATTCGTCGCATATTACATGAGATTACATGAGGGAGCAACTCTGCACGGCCAGGGTGCCGGCGATGGTGGTGAGCACTGTGCCGATGAACTTGATGATCTTGACGATGAGTTTCCAGTTGAGTTTCATTAGGGTTAAGGATTAAGGGTTAATGGTTAAGGGTTGAGGGTTGAGGGGTGTCCTGAGTGCAGGCTGCGTTCATGGCGGTGATGTGTTCAGACATGTGCTTGATCAGTTCGCGGTAGGTCATCGTCTGGCTGCTGACCACCTTGCCGTAGTGCTTGCCGTAGGCGGCCGACTCGGCGTTGTTGTTCTTTACAATCTTTACAAATACTGGCATAGTAGAAACATTAAACATTAAACATTAAACATTGAACCAACCGGTTAGGTTTTATATTGCAAAGTTACAACATTTGCCGTGGGCGTTGTCGGTCTTTGTCCGTCGGTGGCACTGATGGACCTCGATTGTCACTCATCCTACATCGATGCAGAAGGTGTCGCAGATGTAGATCACGGCCTTGGGCGGCAGCAGTTGTGTCTTTTTTCAAAGGGAGCGTTTGGAGGCTTCAAACTCCCCGTTTGGAGGCTTCAAAGGGAGCGTTTGGAGGCTTCAAACGGTGCGTTTGGAGGCTTCAAACCAGTAGTCGGCGAGGTCTATCTTTTTCCATTTGTTCGCTTTGGTTCCTTGGGGGGAGTTGATGCCCCCTCTATGACATATACCCCCTGTAAGGGGGTTAATGTCTAAGAGGGAGGGCATCAGAAGGGGGGTGCCTGATAGACCACTCGTCCGCGACTGTCCTGCCTCTTGACGATGGCTTTCTGTTCTATGCCTTGCTTGAAAATCGAGGCCGCCACTTGGTAACTACGCAGGTGGGTGGCAGAATATTTTGCCGTTTGCGAGAATATCGGTATGCAATCGGCCTTTGATGCGATAAAAAAGGTGGACAACAATATGCGTGAAAAACAAATCACCCTGTTACGCAGCGATTGGCGCGTAACAGGGTGATGTAGAAGTGTGTGGTAGGGTAGTGACTGTCCTACTTCTCTTCGACGAGGGGCGTGCTTTGCATCTGCTGGTGCTTGCTGGCAGCCTTGTCGGCCTTCTTCTGGGCTTCGTCGAGGTCTTCCTTGGCATCTTCGACCTTCTGGCGGGCCTTCTCGGCTTCCTTCTGTGCCTTCTCGGCCTTCTTGACGGCAGCCTCGTACTTCTTCTGAGCCTTGGCCAGGTCTTTCTGTGTCTCGGTCACCTCTTTGGCGGCTTTGTCGCGTTTCTGCTGCTCTTTGGCGGCAGCCTTCAGTTCTTTGGCCGTCATCTGTTTGGCATCTTCCACCTTGACGGTGCTCTGTGCCTGCATGGAGGTGCATGCCATTGCCATGAGGGCCATTATCAGTAGTTTCTTCATAATGCTTAATCTTTTCTTTTTTAGAGAGTTAAATATTTGTCGTTCACATATTTATCAAGGCCGACCCTTGCTGTGTGAGGAAGGGACGGACCTGTTCGAAGGTAAGCACCACCTCGGGCAGTCCGGCGGCGTAGGGTGCAATCTCGTACGGCTGATACATGATGACGACACCATTGGCGGTCAGACTGACGTTGCCGATGGGCACGTGCTCGGGCGACACCAGGAGGTACTCGTCGAGCGATGCGTTTTCGTCACCGTCGTTGTCGGTAAAGTACTTCAGGAGTTTCTGCTGCAACATCGACTTGAACTCCGGGCTGTCCGTGTTCGTCAGTATCGAGCGGTCGATGCTGCGGCCTGTCTGCTTGTCGAAGGTGGTGCCGAAGACATAGTGCATGCCGTGGGCACCGCCCCGGTACTCGGATGTGACGGCCAGCATGGTGACGTAGCGCGGCTGGTTGCAGACCATGGTGACGCGCGTCTCTTGCGACCATGCCAGGGCGTATTCAGGAATCTCGTCGTCCCCGAAGCCAGCCTTGAACTCGTCTATCTCGCCCCTCATCGTCTCGTACATCTGCTGTCCCACGCGTTCGAAGCCTTGCTGGGGCCTGTTGCCGCTGCAGTGCTCGCGCAGGTGGGGGAAACAGTTGTTGAGATAGTTCAGGATGGAGTCGGCCACTACGCTGCCATCACGCTTAGGGATGTCAGCCTCGGCAATGACCGATGAGTCGGGCGAACAGTAGGACACACGGGTGAACTGCAGTTGCTGCTGCCGCTGCTCGGTGTCGCCCTTCTTGACATCGCCGACAACTGTCTCTTCCACAGCCTTTTGGCGCATCTTGTGAAAGTACTCCCTGACTCTGTCGCACGAGGCGCAGAGCAGGAGTACAGTCATTAGCGGAATGATAGCCTTCTTCATGGATTGGCGTGCTGATGTGTTATTCGCCCTTGATGGCAGCCACACCAGGGAGCACCTTGCCCTCGATGGCCTCGAGCAGAGCACCGCCGCCAGTAGAGATGTACGACACCTTGTCGGCCAGCCCGAACTTGTTGACGCAGGCCACCGAGTCGCCGCCACCGATGAGCGAGAAGGCTCCCTCGGCCGTAGCCTTGGCGATGGCGTCGCCGATAGCGCGGCTGCCGGCAGTGAAGTTGTCGCACTCGAAGACCCCGGCAGGCCCGTTCCAGAGGATGGTCTTTGCACCGGCGATGGCAGCGGCGAAGGCCTTCTGGCTCTCTGGACCGGCATCGACGCCCTCGAATCCTGCAGGCACCTTGTTGGCGGGGCAGGTGATAATCTCTGCGCCGGGCTTGACCGTCATGGTGTCGAAGTCGAGCCCGTTGGTAGCGGTGCAGTCGGTGCCGAGCACCAGTTCTACGCCGTTCTTCTTGGCCAGTTCCTCGACGCCCAGTGCGACGTCCAGTTTGTCGAGTTCTACGATGGAATCGCCGATTTCGCCGTTGTGAGCCTTGGCGAAGGTGTATGTCATGCCACCGCAGAGGATGAGTTTGTCGACCTTGCCGAGCAGGTTCTCGATGATGCCGATTTTCGACGACACCTTAGAGCCGCCCATGATGGCCACGAAGGGTCGCTTGATGTTAGAGAGCACGTTGTCGACAGCCTGCACCTCTTTCTCCATGAGCAGACCGAGCATTTTCGAGTCGGCGTCGAAGTAGTCGGCGATGACAGCCGTAGAGGCGTGCTTGCGGTGAGCGGTGCCGAAGGCATCCATCACGTAGCAGTCGGCATAGGAGGCGAGGGTCTTGGCGAAGTCCTTCTGACGGGCCTTCATCTCTTTCTTGGCGGCGTCGTAGGCAGGGTCGGCCTTGTCGATGCCGACGGGCTTGCCTTCCTCTTCGGGATAGAAGCGGAGGTTCTCCAGCAGCAGTGCCTGGCCCATCTTCAGGGCAGCAGCCTCTGCCTGAGCCTTGGCACAGTCGGGAGCGAAGGCCACGGGCACGCCGAGCGCCTTCTCTACAGCCTCGCGAATCTGTCCGAGGCTCTTCTTCATGTCCACCTTGCCTTTGGGCTTGCCCATGTGGCTCATGATGATGACGGCGCCGCCATCGGCCAGGATCTTCTTCAAAGTGGGCAGCGCACCGCGGATGCGGGTGTCGTCAGTAATCTTACCATTCTCGTCGAGGGGCACGTTGAAGTCAACGCGCACGATTGCCTTTTTACCGGCAAAGTTCATTTCGTTGATAGTCATTTTGTTAAAAAATTAAGTATAATGTTTAAATATAATGTGTACGTTTTACTCTCGTTTTGCTTGCAAAGGTAATGCTTTTCGTCGAAAAAGCGTAAAAGCAGAGACAGAATTTATACTTTTTTTGCGTCCTGTCCCTGCTTCTGCTATCTTGACGTGGCAAATGGTGTCTATAAACGGAAGGTGTAGCGTGCTCCGATGGTGAACCATGCGCCGGGTTGCGCCACGTTGCCAAAGTCGACGTAGGAGCGGTTGTCGAGCAGGTTGTTCACCTCGGCATAGACGGTGTAGCGCGGCGCTTTCCATTGCAGCCGTGCGTCCATGAGGGCGTAGGGGCGATAGTCGCGAATGTCGCCGTCGAAGGTGGTGTAGGCCCCCACACGATCCTGCCAGCGCAGGCCGACGCGCAGAGAGAGTTGCCGCCAGAGGTTGCTCTGGGCCGAGGCCACCAGTTTGTGGCGCAGATACTCAAGGGCGTATTGCGACACGATGCCCGGTTCGAGGTCTTTGTCCTGCGTGATGTAACTGTAGGAGAGGTGCAGGGTGGGAAGGGCAGACGGCTGCTGCCGCAGTTGCGACAGGTCGGCCGTCACACTGGCCTCGATGCCGTAGGCGTTCAGCCGTGTGTGGTTGACACTCTGCCAGACGTTCCAGTCTTGGATGTTGGTGTCCATGATCCAGTCGATCATGTTCTTGCCGTGGTGGTAGTAGGCCGTCACCTTAGTCTGCAGCAGGGGCGACGCATACTGTGCGCCCACCTCGACGGCCTGCATCTCTTCAGGCTTCAGATGCGGGTCGGCGGCGTAGCCCTGCAGTTTGTAGTACATCTCGGTGAACGACGGCAGTCGCAGCGATGAGTTGAACGAGGCGAAGACCTTCGCGTTGTTGCCGATGCGATAACTGACGTCGATGCCCGGATAGACGGTGAGGCTCATGTCGCTCTTGCTGCTCTTGGCAGCCACGAACCCGGCGGAGATGGTCAATCGGTCGAGCAGGATGTTGTGTTCGAGAAAGGCCGACAGGTTGGTGCGGCTGATGCCCAGCGTATAGTCGCGGTCGGTGCCGCTGATGTGGATGGGTTCCGACAGCGGCTCGCCCAGGTTGCCGCTCACCAGGTCTTCCAGACGTACCTCTGCACCGAAGGCTGTGCGGCCAAAAGTCCAATCAAAGTAACCGTTTAGTTTCCAGCCGAATACATTTGTTCGATTGTAGTTGAACTTCATGATATCCGGCCGGTCTCTGTAGCCCTGATAGTTGTCGTAGTTGTGATTCCAATAGAAGGCCGGTTGGAAGTGTACGAAGCCCTTCTTGTTCTCCACCGTGACGGCAGAAAACACCTTGCGTGTCTTCTCGTACTGCTCGTCGGCCTGCCAGCGTGGCGTGGCATAGAAGGTGCCGGAGCCCCATTGGCGGTTAGACATGCCCAGATGCCAGGCGGCACGCAGGCGGTCGTTGTCGTAGTTGCCGTGGAGAAAGGCTTTCAGGGCGTTGAAATCGGTGTTGAGGTGCCCTTCGGCAGAGCGCGAATAGCCGTCGCTCCGTGTTGTGCCGGCACTGATGGCCAGGTGGAGCGGGTCGTCGCTGTCGCCCATCTTCATGCCGGCGCCGAAGCGGGCATAGCCGAAGGAGCCGCCTTCGAGCGCGAGGCTGATGTCGCGCCGGGGTGTGCCGGTGTCGCTGCCTTCGTCGGGGGTGCATTGTGCCGAGGTGACGATGTTGATGGCCCCCACGAGCGAAGAGGTGCCATAGACGCGTCCGGCGGGACCTTCGAGCACTTCTATCCTGACAATGTCGCTCAGGTCGCACGGCAGGTCGAGTGCGTTGTGGCCCGTCTGCGGGTCGCAGATATTGATGCCGTTGAGCAGGATCATGATTTGCTCCTGAGTGCCTCCACGGATGCTGATGTCGGTCTGGGCGCCTAAGGCACCCCGTTGCCGGATGTCGACGCCGACGGCCATCTTGAGCAAATCGTTAATACTTTGTACTGGCGCCTGGGCAATGTCCTCACGGCTCAGTACAGTGACCATTCTCGCTGCCTGACTCTTGGTCAGGGGTGCGCGTGAGCCGGTGACGGCCACATCGTCGAGCCACACCTCGCTGACTGCCTTGGTCGAATCGACGCGCCACGTCTCATCGCTGATGCCCGCTGCCTTAGTAGCCGACAGCGTAGCCACGCTCAGTACCGATATGAGCACCTCGCGTCCCAAGCACGCAAAGAGTGAGTAGCCTTTCCGCTGAAAATGTCGGAAGACGATAATCTCGCGCTGTAGGAAAATTGGTTTATACATACTGTTGTAAAATAGAAAACGGGTGCAAAGGTAGGCATTATTTTTCGAAAAGCGTGCGAAGATGAAATAATATTCCAAAATAAACCGTAAATGTTTCGCCGTCTCCATTTTTTTTAGTACCTTTGCAGCCGCTAAGAAGCGAACAATATTGTTATAACATTAAATAGTTTTATGAATTTCACAATGTTAATCACCGTCTTGGTGACGGCTGTTACTTTGGTGGCATCCGCTTATGTGATGGCGAAACTATTGGGTCCGCGATCTTACAACAAGATCAAGGGAGAGCCGTTTGAATGCGGCATTCCCACGCACGGCTCCAGTTGGATACCCATCAACGTAGGCTATTATCTGTTTGCCATCCTCTTTCTCATGTTCGATGTGGAAACGGTGTTTCTGTATCCATGGGCTGTAGTTGTGAAGCAGTTCGGCTCGATGGCCCTGCTGTCGGTCGGCTTCTTCTTGGTAGTATTAGTATTTGGCCTGGCATACGCCTGGCGGAAAGGAGCACTGGAATGGAAGTAAGAAAACCGAAAATCAAGGCTTTGCCCTACGACGAGTTCAAGGACAACGAGTCGTTGGAGAAGATTGTTGACGAACTCCATGAGGGTGGCGTCAACGTGGTGACCGGCAATCTGGACTCGCTCATTAACTGGGGTCGCAGTAATTCACTGTGGTCGCTGACCTTCGCCACCTCTTGCTGCGGCATCGAGTTCATGGCCTGCGGCTGTGCCCGCTACGACTTCTCGCGCTTCGGCTTCGAGGTGACGCGCAACTCACCCCGTCAGGCCGACCTCATTATGTGTGCCGGTACCATCACCCACAAGATGGCCCCTGCGCTGAAGCGTCTGTACGACGAGATGGCCGAGCCGAAGTATGTGGTGGCCGTCGGCGGCTGCGCCATCAGTGGCGGTCCCTTCAAGCAGAGTTACCACGTGGTGAAAGGCATTGAGGAGATAGTGCCCGTCGACGTGTTCATCCCCGGCTGTCCTCCCCGTCCGGAGGCCATCCTCTACGGCATGATGCAGTTGCAGCGCAAGGTGAAGATAGAGAAATTCTTCGGCGGCGCTAACCACAAGCAGACCAAGGAAGAGGCCCTGCTGGGTGTGTCGAACGAGGAGTTGACCTACGGTCGCGGCGGCAAGAAGCCCATCGTGGTGACCGACGTGCCTGAGGAATTTACAGAAACCCTTAAAAAAGAACAGGAGGAAGCGAAATGAAACTGACCCATCTTGTATTTGACTTTGACAAGTTCGCACAAGAGATGCAGAACTTGAAGGACAAGAAGCACTTCGACTTCCTGGTGACCATCGTCGGCGAAGACTTCGGCGAGGAGGGCTATGGCTGTGTCTACATACTGGAGAATACCGAGAACCACGAGCGCTGCTCGGTGAAACTGATAGCCCGCACCCAGGTGTGCGGCGACGGCCTGGCATCGAACGGCACCGGCGACACTGACGGGCAGACGCTGGCCTACGTGCCCTCTGTGGTGCACATCTGGCGTGGCGCCGACCTGCTGGAGCGTGAGGTGTACGACTTTCTGGGCATCGTCTTCCTGGGACATCCCGACATGCGCCGCCTGTTTCTGCGCAACGACTTCAAGGGCTACCCCCTGCGCAAGAATTTCGTGGCCACCAACGCGTACACCCTCGACGACGATGTGGAGCCCGACTACGGTCTGGAGTACTATCTCGACCGCGACGGCAACCTGCAGTCGAAGCAGAACCGCCTGTTCAGCGCCGACGACTATGTGGTCAACATCGGTCCGCAGCACCCCTCTACCCACGGTGTGCTCCGCCTGCAGACGGTGCTCAACGGCGAGACCGTGAAGCGCATCTATCCCCATCTGGGCTATATCCACCGCGGTATAGAGAAGATGTGGGAGTCGATGACCTATCCGCAGACGCTGGCCCTGACCGACCGTCTGAACTACCTCTGCGCCATGCAGCAGCGCCATGCGCTGGTGGGCGTCATCGAAGAGGCCATGGAAGTGGAACTGACCGACCGCATCAAGTATATCCGCACCATCATGGACGAACTGCAGCGTCTGGACAGCCACCTGCTGTTCACCTCGTGCTGCGCTCAGGACCTGGGTGCCCTGACGGCCTTCCTCTATGGTATGCGTGACCGTGAGCACGTGCTCAACGTGATGGAAGAGACCACCGGCGGCCGGCTGATTCAGAACTATTACAGGATAGGTGGTCTGCAGGACGACATCGACCCCAACTTCGTGAAGAACGTGAAGGCCCTGACGGCCTATCTGCGTCCGATGATCAAGGAGTATATGGACGTGTTCGGCGACAACATCATCACCCACAACCGTCTGGAGCAGGTGGGGCCGATGAGCCTCGAAGACTGCATCAACTACGGCGTGACCGGTCCTGCCGGACGTGCCTCCGGCTGGAAGAACGACGTGCGCAAGAACCACCCCTACGACATGTACGACAAGGTGGAGTGGGAGCAGTGCACCGAGCAGTCGTGCGACTCGATGGGCCGCTATCTGGTGCACATCAACGAGATGTACCAGAGCCTGAACATCATCGACCAACTCATCGACAACATCCCCGAGGGCGACTTCTATGTGAAGCAGAAGCCCATCATCAAGGTGCCCGAGGGACAGTGGTACTTCTCTACCGAGGGTGCCGCCGGCGAGTTCGGTGTCTATCTCGACTCACGCGGCGACAAGAGTCCCTACCGCATGAAGATGCGCCCCATGGGCCTCTCGCTGGTGGGAGCCCTCGACCCGATGCTGCGCGGCCAGAAGATAGCCGACCTGGTGACCACCGGTGCTGCCATCGACATTGTTATACCCGACATTGACAGATAATAATAAGGTATGGAACATATATTTGACTTTTCAAACGTGACCACCTGGTTCCACGCACTGCTCACGCAGACACTGGGACTGGGCGAGTTTTGGGCGATACTGATTGAGTGCGTCATCGTGGGATCTGTCATCCTGGGTGCCTATTCGGTCATCGCCATGATTCTGATTTTCATGGAGCGTAAGGTCTGCGCCTACTTCCAGTGCCGTATCGGCCCGGTGCGCGTTGGTCCCTGGGGCCTGATGCAGGTGCTGGCCGACGTGCTGAAGATGCTCATCAAAGAGATATTCTTCGTCGACAAGGCCGACAAACTGCTCTACATCGTGGCCCCCTTCCTGGTGATTATCGGTTCGGTAGGTGCTTTTGCCTTCCTGCCGTGGAACAGGGGTGCGCACATCCTCGACTTCAACGTGGGTGTGTTCCTGCTGACGGCCATCTCGTCGATAGGCGTGGTGGGCATCTTCCTGGCCGGCTGGGGCTCAAACAACAAGTACTCCGTCGTGTCGGCCATGCGTGCTGCTGTGCAGATGATCTCCTACGAGATGTCGCTCTGCCTGTGTCTGATCACCGCCGTGGTGCTGACAGGCACGATGCAGGTGAGTGGCATCGTGGAGTTCCAGCGCGGCTCGTGGCTCATCTTCAACGGCGTGGCTGCCATTCCCGCCATCATCGCCTTCATCGTGTTCCTCATTGCCGGCAACGCCGAGGCCAATCGTGGCCCGTTCGACATGGCTGAGGCAGAGAGCGAGTTGACGGCCGGCCATCACACAGAGTACAGCGGTATGGGCTTCGGCTTCTTCTATCTGGCCGAGTTCCTCAACCTCTTTATCATCGCCGGTATAGCCGCAACGGTCTTCTTGGGAGGATGGATGCCTCTGCACATCGCAGGTCTCGATGCCTTCAACACGGTGATGGACTACATCCCCGGCATCGTCTGGTTCATGGGCAAGGCCTTCCTGCTGGTGTGGCTGCTCATGTGGATCAAGTGGACGTTCCCCCGTCTGCGTATTGACCAGATTCTGAAACTGGAGTGGAAATACCTGATGCCCCTGGCCCTCATCAACCTGGTGCTGATGACTGTCGTGGTGGCCTTCGGATGGTTCTTCGAACCTGCCGCTATTTAAACAAATATCAAAGCAATGGAAAAGAATAAATCATATTTCGGAGAACTCGGGCACGGCATCAAGACGTTGGCTACGGGCATGAAGGTCACACTTGGCGAGTATGTCAAGGACTACTGGACCAACAAGTCGACGGAGCAGTACCCCGAGAACCGTAAGACCACCCTCCACGTGGCCAAGCGTCATCGTGGCCGTCTGGTCTTCAAGCGCACAGAGGATGGTGCCTACAAGTGCACAGCCTGTACGCTCTGCGAAAAAGCCTGTCCCAACGGCACCATCAAGATAACGGCCCACATGGCCGAAGATGCCGAGACGGGCAAGAAGAAGAAGGTGCTCGACGACTATCAGTACGACCTTGGCGACTGTATGTTCTGCCAGTTGTGTACCAACGCCTGCAACTTCGACGCTATCGAGTTTACCAACGACTTTGAGAACGCCGTCTTCGACCGCGAGAAACTGGTGCTGCACCTCGACAAGGAGGTCTACCAGGGCGGTTCGCTGCCCAATCTGATTGAGGGTGGGGCAGACTGGCAGGTCGGCAAGTTTAACACTAAAAAGAAGTAAACGACTATGGCAAGTATAGTAGTATTTTGCATTCTCGCCGTCGTCATCCTGGGTTCTGCCCTGTTGTGCGTGACGACGAAGCGAATCATGAGAGCCGCCACATTCATGTTGTTCGTGCTCTTTGGCGTGGCAGGTCTTTACTTCCTGCTCGACTATACCTATCTGGGTGCCGCACAGATAGCCGTCTATGCCGGTGGCGTGACGATGATCTATGTGTTTGTCATCCAGTTGGTGAGCCGTCAGACCCTTCAGGGCATGATTGAGCGTGTCAAGTGCTCGCGCATCATCTCCGGTCTGCTCATCTCTGTTGTCGGTCTGGCCACGGTGGCCTTTGTGTTCCTGAAGAACAGTTTCATCACGGCCGCTACGACCGACGAGGTTCCGATGGACCAGATAGGCACCGCCTTGCTGGGCACTGGCAAGTATCAGTATGTGTTGCCGTTCGAGTTCATCTCGGTATTCCTGCTGGCATGCATCATCGGCGGTTTGGTTGTTTCACGTAAAAAGGAGGATTAAGTCATGGTACCTGTAGAATGTTATTTCGTGCTCTCAGCACTTCTGTTCTTCATCGGCGTCTATGGTTTCGTCACCCGTCGCAACCTGATAGCCATGCTCATCTCCATTGAGTTGGTGCTCAACGCTGTCGACATCAATTTCGCCGCATTCAACCGTCTGCTCTTCCCCGGCGAGATGGAGGGCTTCTTCATGACCCTCTTCTCCATCGGTGTGAGTGCTGCCGAGAGTGCGGTGGCCATTGCGATTATTATTAACGTGTTCCGCAACTTCAAGAGTGACAGCGTGGACGCCATTACTAACATGAAAGGATAAAACAACGCTATGATCTACGAATTATCATATCTGATTCTGCTTCTGCCGCTGCTGTCCTTCCTTGTGTTAGGACTGGCCGGCATGAAGATGCAGCACAAGACGGCCGGCATCATCGGCACGTGCTCGCTGGCTCTGGTCACCATCCTGTCGTACTGGACGGCCTTCACCTATTTCACGGCCGACCGCATCGACGGTGTGCTTCAGACCATCGTGCCTTACAACTTCACCTGGCTGCCCCTGGGCAACCTCCACTTCGACATGGGCATCCTGCTCGACCCCATCTCGGCGATGATGCTCATCGTCATCTCGACGGTCAGCCTGATGGTGCACGTCTATTCCTTCGGCTATATGCACGGCGAGAAGGGCTTCCAGCGCTACTACGCCTTCCTGAGCCTGTTCACCATGTCGATGCTGGGTCTGGTGCTGGCAACGAACATTTTCCAGATGTATATGTTCTGGGAGTTGGTGGGTGTCAGTTCTTACCTGCTCATCGGTTTCTACTATCCGTTGAAGCCGGCCATCGCAGCCTCTAAGAAGGCCTTCATCGTGACCCGTTTTGCCGATATGTTCTTCCTCATCGGCATTCTCACCTTCGGCTTCTGTACCGACTCGTTCAACTTCTCGTTTGTGGCCGATGCCGAGCACCTGGTGATGGGCAGTGGCGCTGCCGCCTTCATCCCTGTCAATATGGACAAGGCAGTGGGCTTCGGCGCACTGGTCATTCCCACGGCCCTGGTGCTGATGTTCATCGG
>DETM01000028.1:12242-13910 GCA_002361655.1 Prevotella sp. UBA3288
TGCCGGTAAGAGTGCCATGTTCCCCCTGCACATCTGGCTGCCCGATGCCATGGAAGGCCCCACGCCAGTGTCGGCCCTGATCCATGCCGCCACGATGGTGGTGGCCGGTGTGTTCCAGATTGCACGTATGTTCCCCCTGTGGATAGAGTATGCGCCCCAGGCCATGTCGATAGTGGTGTGGGTGGGTGTGTTCACCGCCTTCTATGCCGCTGCCGTGGCCTGTGCCCAGAGCGACATCAAGCGTGTGCTGGCCTTCTCGACCATCTCGCAGATTGCTTTCATGATGGTGGCGCTGGGCGTCAGCCTGCCCGGTCATCATGGTGCCTTGCTCGACAACCATGCCCAACTGGGCTATATGGCCGGTATGTTCCACCTGTTCACCCACGCCATGTTCAAGGCCTGTCTGTTCCTGGGTGCCGGTTGTATCATCCATGCCGTGCACAGCAACGAGATGGCTCTGATGGGCGGACTGCGCAAGTATATGCCTGTCACTCACGTCACGTTCCTCATCTCCTGTCTGGCCATTGCCGGCATCCCCTTCTTCTCGGGCTTCAGTTCGAAGGATGAGATTATCACTGCCTGCTTCGCCTACAGTCCTGTGGTGGGCTGGATCATGACCGGCATTGCCGCCATGACCGCCTTCTATATGTTCCGTCTGTACTACGGCATCTTCTGGGGTACGGAGAACAAGGAGGCCCACGAGCACCACACGCCCCATGAGGCTCCTGCTACGATGACTATCCCCCTCATTGTGCTGACGGTCATCACCGTGGGTGTGGGTGTCTACACCACGCTGGGCGGCTTCCTCGGCTGGGGCGGCTCGTTCGGCTCGTTCGTGTCGGCCAGCGGCGAGGACTACACCATCCACTTCGATGTGCAGATTGCTGCCACGTCGACCATCATCGCCATCCTGAGCATCTGTCTGGCCACCTATATATATAAAGGTGAGAGCCAGCCCATCGCCGACCGTCTGTACAAGACCTTCCCGAAGTTGCATCGCGCTGCCTACAAGCGTTTCTATCAGGACGAGATCTGGCAGTTTGTCACTCACAAGATTATCTTCGCCTGCGTGTCTACGCCGATTGCCTGGTTCGACCGTCATGTGGTCGACGGCACGTTCAACTTCCTGGCATGGGGAGCCAACGAGACCGGCGAGTCGCTGCGTGCCTGGCAGAGTGGCGATGTGCGCAAGTATGCCGTGTGGTTCCTTACCGGCACGGTGGCATTAACATTAATCCTTTTATGCATCTAAAGAGTTATGAATATACTTAGTCTATTCGTTTTGATTCCCGTCCTGATGCTTCTGGGATTGTGGATTGCCCGCAACCTCAATCAGGTGCGTGGTGTGATGGTGGCCGGTGCTTCGTGCCTGCTGGCCCTGTCAGTCTGGCTGACCTACTATTTCGTGACCGAGCGCGCTGCCGGCAATGCCGACGAGATGCTGCTCGTGAGCCGTATTCCCTGGTTCAAACCCCTGAACATCGAGTATGCGGTAGGTGTCGACGGTATCTCTGTGGTCATGCTGCTCCTGTCGAGCATCATCGTCTTCACCGGTACCTTCGCCTCGTGGCAGTTGAAGCCCCTCACCAAGGAGTATTTCCTCTGGTTCACCCTGCTCTCGACGGGTGTGTTCGGCTTCTTCATCTGCACCGACATGTTCACCATGTT
>DETM01000028.1:13958-31520 GCA_002361655.1 Prevotella sp. UBA3288
ATGTTCATGTTCTACGAGGTGGCCCTGATTCCTATGTACCTGCTCATTGGTGTGTGGGGCAGTGGCCGTAAGGAGTATTCGGCCATGAAACTGACCCTGATGCTGATGGGCGGCTCGGCCCTGCTGATTCTCGGTATTCTGGGTATCTACTACTTCAGCGGACACACCACGATGAACGTCAACGATATTGCTGCGATGCACAATATCCCTGAGGAGATACAGAACGCCTTCTTCCCCTTCATCTTCATCGGCTTCGGTGTGCTGGGTGCCCTGTTCCCGTTCCACACATGGTCGCCCGACGGTCATGCCTCAGCGCCTACGGCCGTGTCGATGCTCCATGCCGGTGTGCTGATGAAACTGGGTGGCTACGGCTGCTTCCGCATTGCGATGTATCTGCTACCTGATGCTGCTCAGGACCTGTCGTGGATTTTCCTTATCCTGACCACCATCTCCGTGGTCTATGGTGCACTCTCTGCCTGTGTGCAGACCGACCTGAAGTATATCAATGCCTACTCGTCGGTGAGCCACTGCGGACTGGTGCTCTTCGCCCTGCTGATGATGAACCAGACGGCCTGCACGGGCGCTATCCTGCAGATGTTGTCCCACGGTCTGATGACGGCCCTCTTCTTTGCCCTCATCGGTATGATCTATGGCCGCACCCACACCCGCGACATCCGCGAGTTGGCCGGTCTGATGAAGATCATGCCGTTTCTGGCCGTGGGCTATGTCATCGCCGGTCTGGCCAACCTCGGCCTGCCCGGCTTCTCGGGTTTCATCGCCGAGATGACCATCTTCGTGGGCTCGTTCGGTGCCAAGGAACTGGCTGGCGACCCCTCGTCGTCGTTCCGCATGGTGGCCACCATCATTGCCTGTACGTCGATTGTCGTGACGGCCGTCTACATCCTGCGTGTGGTTGGAAAAATCCTCTATGGCGAGGTAGAGAACAAGCACTACCTCGAACTGACCGATGCTACGTGGGACGAGCGCGTCGCCGTCATCTGCCTCATCTTCTGTGTGGCAGGTCTGGGTTGCGCACCCTTCTTCTTCAGTGATATGATTTCACCCGCCACAGGGTCGATTCTCCGTTCAATAGGTGTAATGTAAAAATCAGAACAGAACAATGGATATTAACTATAGTGAATTTCTAAAGATGATACCTGAGGCCACGCTGATGCTGGCTCTGGTGCTCGTTTTCTGTGCAGACTTTGCATTGCACAAGAATGAACGCAAAACTTTCGTACTGAGCGTCCTTACAGGTGCCTTGCTGCTGTGCCAGATGGTGCCCTGCCTCCTGGCAGAGCCTGCCTCGGCCTTCGGCGGACTGTATGTCACTTCGCCCATTGTCAGTGTGATGAAGACAGTGCTCACGCTGGGCACCTTCATCGTCGTGGTGATGTCGCAGTCGTGGTTGAAGAACAATGCCACACGCCTCTCCGGCGAGTTCTATGTGCTGGTGCTCTCTACGTTGCTCGGTATGTATATGATGATGTCGAGCGGCCATTTCCTGATGTTCTTCCTCGGACTCGAGATGGCCTCTGTGCCCATGGCCTGCCTTGTGGCCTTCGACCGCTACAAGCAGAAGTCGGCCGAGGCTGCCGCCAAGTATATCCTCACCGCCACCTTCTCGTCGGGTGTCATGCTCTATGGCATCTCGATGCTCTATGGTGCTGTCGGAACGATGTATTTCGACGATATGGCAGAGAAGATAGTAGTCACCCCGCTGGCCATCGCCGGCATGGTGTTCTTCTTCAGCGGACTGGGCTTCAAGATTTCCCTCGTGCCTTTCCACTTCTGGACTGCCGACACCTATGAGGGTGCTCCTACGCCTGTCACCGGCTACCTGAGCGTTGTCTCCAAGGGTGCTGCCACGCTGACGCTGGCCATCATCCTGATGCATGTCTTCGGACGTCTGGTGGCATACTGGGAGCCGTTGCTCTGGATTGTCATCATGCTCACCATCACTGTGGGCAACCTGATGGCTATCCGTCAGAAGGAACTGAAGCGCTTCATGGCTTTCTCGAGTATCTCGCAGGCTGGCTACATCATGCTCGCTGTCGTGGGCAACTCGGCCGAGAGCCTCACTGCCCTCACGTTCTATGTGCTGGTCTATGTGGCTGCCAATATGGCCGTCTTTACCGTCATCAGCACCGTTGAGGAGAACAATGGCGGCACTACCGAGATGTCGGCCTACAACGGCCTCTACCAGACCAACCCGAAGTTGGCCCTGCTCATGACGCTCGCCCTCTTCTCGCTGGCCGGCATTCCGCCCTTTGCAGGTATGTTCTCTAAGTTCTTCGTCTTCATGGCTGCCGTCGGTGGTCACGAGAGCGCACCGTTCTGGCCCTACTTCGTGGTGTTTATCGCGCTGATCAACACCGTGGTGAGCCTCTACTACTATCTGCTCATCGTCAAGGCCATGTATATCACGAAGACCGACAGCCCGCTGCCCGCCTTCCGCAATGGCACAGCCATCAACTGGTCGTTGGCCATCTGCACCGTCGGCATTCTGCTCTTCGGCATCTGCTCGTGCATCTACGAGTGGATTGACAAGGCTGCCACAGCGATGTAAGGCTGGGGGAGACGTTAAGGAGTTAAAGAAGTTAAAGAAGTTAAGGAGTTAAGACGTTACTCCTTAACTTCTTTTTCTTACATCGCCTGTTGCTTCCTTTTGATGATGCCTATCGACGGAGGCGTTGCTTCCTTTTGATGATGCCTATCGGCGGAGGCGTTGATTCCTTTTGATGATGCTTATCGGCGGAGGCGTTTGACGGAGAAATAGCCGATGCGGTGTGTACGGCCTTTCTTGCCAAGCGACCGCAGTTGATACATTCCGTCGGGCAAGGCAGTAACATCGAGGCGCGCGGCGTAGGGATAGACACCGACCGGTTGGCCTGCCATCGTCTCTACCATAACAAAGTCGGCATCGAGCACTTGTCCCTTCGATGGCAGCACGATGGGTTTGCCGGTGGTAATCTGTATCATCATCTTTGATGCGTGTGCTTTCGGCTCTGGTCCGTCCTGCTGGATAGGCCTGCTCTCCTGTCCATAACGGTTCATGGCCGTGACGGCATAGTATTGATGGCGGTCGGCAGACACCTGTCTGTTGTTCGTCGTCAGTCGTGTGGCCACCAGGTTGGCAGGATTCTCCGTGTCGACAGGATAGGTACGGCTCGCATAGATATTATATAATAGGTATGGTGCACCACTGTGATCGACGGCACCGCTCCAACTGAGCAGGTTACCCTCCAGTGTGAGCGTGGTGGGTGCCAAAGGGGCAGTTTTGCCAGCCCAGGTCATGGGAGGAATGAGTGCCGGCGTGGCATCGAAGCGGCGGCAGAAGTCGTAGATACCCTTGGTGTTGTCGGTGAAGAATTTAGAACGGAAATAGGTATGGCCCAGTCCGATCTGGCGCAACATATAGAGTTGGCGCGCCACCATCGGCAGTGTCCACTTGCCCTCTCGCGGGTCGAGGAAGTAGATGCCCAGTCCCGGTGCGACAATACGCCCATGACTCTGTTCTTTCCAGTCGATGGCGAACGGATAGAAATTGTTGCCCTGAAAATACATCATGGGAAAGAGAGCATCCATCAAGTCGTCGCGCATCCAAGCCTGCGCATCCTGGCTGACGGTGGTGCGTGCGTTCCAACCACCGGAGCGGTATCGGCGCAGGTCGTCATACTTGCCGATAGGCGAGCACGACAGTTTGACCCATGGTTTCTCGCTTTTGACAGCCATTCGTATCTTCCGCACGATATCGGTGATATATCCGATACGTTTGGCACGGCTCTCGCCCTTGCGCAGTTGCGGCCATGTCTCAGGGTAGCGTATATAGTCGAGGTGGATGCCGTCGACATCGTACCGGCTGACAATCTCGCGACACATCGTGGCCAGATAGTCGCCCGTCTGCGACTGCTCAGGATTCATGTAACCCTCGTCGCCGATACGCTTCATCAGTCTGGGGTGCTTCTGCCGTAACAGCCTGCATCCCAGATTGTTCCATTTGCCAACAGGAATGGTGACCACCCAGGCATGACACTCCATGCCGCGCTTGTGACATTCGTCGATACACAACTGCAGCGGATCATAGCCGGGTGAATGTCCGGGTTTTCCCGTGATGCAGCCGTCCCATGGCTCGATGTCAGACGGATAGATGGTCGTGGCCCGCACACGCGTTTGCAGCAGCACCATATTGATGCCGGCCTCTTTCAGTCGGTCGAGGGTGCTGATGAGTTCTTCCCGCTGCTTCTCCGGATGGTAGGAATGTGGCCAGTCGATACCTCCGATGGTGGTCAGCCAAACGGCTCTTACTTCGTATTTGGTGGCGGGTGCCGCATCCCAGAGGGCTTGCGTCTCGCCCGCTTGCTGGGCATGAGCGACACAGAGGGTTAGACAGAGCAGCAGCAGAACGGATAGATATTTCATAACATTCAATTTATTTCAAACGGATGGGCTGCAGGCGAAACCAGTCGCGCAGCAAGCCTTTGTAGCGGCTTTGCGAGTCGGCGATGAGAAGGACAAGCGCGGGGGCGACCTGGCAGAGACCTTCATAGTTGGCAAACTGCCGGCTGGTCAGATTGAAGCGTGTCTTAATTTCCGACAGTAGCGTCTTTTGCAGCGACTCTTCATCAGCCGGCACCACCATGTAGATACGGTTGATAGCCGTAGCCCCGATCTTCATACGGGGAATGCGCACCTGGCGTTCCAACACCAGCAGTCGGCCATCGTCAAGGGCGCAGAGTGCCGAGACGCCTCGGATGGTGTACTTGCGGCTGATGGGTTCGTCGGGCTGATAGAGGTACTGGCGTTTGAGCGCGAGGTCGTCGCCGAAAGCCATGATGCGTAGCATCGTCTCACCAGGCAGCGGACACTCTGTCGTTGCATAGAACAGGTGGCGTCCGACATCGTAGGTCAGTCCTTCGAGGCCGCAGTTCGATGTTGCCAGTCTGATGCTGTCAGGCATTAGCAGCCGTCGTCCTGTACGCTGTCCATCGAGGTTGTATTCATAGACTTCGTTGTCTTGTTCGCCAGAGATGAAGAGTGTCTGTGAAGCGGGGCGATAACAGATGCCTTCCATATCGCGGTTGGGCAGTCCGCTGGAGCGATAGCCTTGATAGTCAAGGGCCACGATGCGTTGGCCGACAGAATCTATATCGAGGCGAACAACATGGAAACCGTCAGTCTCGGCTTTGTCGTCGGCTATTGCATAGAGATGGTCGCCCAGTGGGCAGATGCCGCTGTAGTTGCCAGCGGGCATCTGCTTGTGGAAACGCTGTTGTTGCGCCAGTGCCGAGACGCCGAACCATGACAGGATGCTCATGCTGATGACGACGTGAAGGAATCTGCTTGCCATATCATATTGATGACGACGTGAAAGAATCTGCTTGCCATAGTCTGTTATTACTGTACAGGCTTAATGGCGAAAGTGAAGTCGTAGTCCTGATAGGGCAGACGGTACTGTCGCAATGGCCATGCTCCCCACGAGTTGACACATGCCAAGCCCATCTGTCGCTGCTGGATATGGACGTAGGTGTCGCCCGTGGCCACGAGGTCGCCGCTATGATGACCGGCTTTCTTCTCCTTTGTGGGTCCGTCGTCGAGTTGGGCAGTAGAGTAGGGCAGGGCACTGGCTTCCATGGGGGCGTTGGAGTAGAACTCGAGCCCCTTTCCCTGTTTGTCGAGCACCTGGAACCAGCGCACGTCGGTATGGTTGCCACTTTCCTGTGGACGTACATATTCGTAGTATTCATGGGCCACACTGTTCTCATAGACCCCAATGAACTCGGAATGGTTGCGGTCGCTATAGTTCTCTGCAGGGCCACGGCCGTAGAACTTGACACGGTCAAACTGCTTGGGCATCTGCAACTGCATGCCGAAGCGGAACAGTTCGCTGACCTTCGCCTCCTTGGTGGTAGTCATCTGCTGGCGGATGATGATCTCGCCGTCTGCCAGGAGGGTATAGGTGAGGGCGAGGGTGGCTTGCTGGTCGGGCAGGTCGAAGGTGGCAACGATGGAATCGCTGCCCACGTTGAGAGTCTTCAGTTTCATCTGCGGGTTCTTCCATGTGGCGAAGCGCTGCTGCAGACGAGCACCGTAGTCATTGTCGGTCGGAGCCCGCCAGAACTCAGGTGCGATGCTCTCACGGAACGACAGCATCTCCTGTCCGTTGACTGTCAGGTAGTCGATGAGGCCGCTATGCCTGCCCACGTAGATGTCGGTACCGGCTGCAGAGAGTTTGACGTAGGTGTTGGTTTCTTCTTTGGTGGGGCTGGATGTTCTGGAATTTCCGGATAACTTCGGGAACTGATACGGCTGAAGGACAAACTGCGCCTTTGCCATCACCTGTCCCTTGTCGACGAGCGGTGCACCGTCTTTCGACTTAAACAAAAACACGATGAATAACTCTTGGTCGCTATGATGTGCCGTCATGCGCTCGATGGTCTGTTTGATTTTCTCGTCGGTGATGACCTTACGCTGCTGGGGAGCGATGCCGCTGATGTCGATAGTGCCTCCATGACCGAAGGTCATCCCCTGCGGACCGGCGTTCTCGTGGTGGTGCTTGCCTGTAGCACCACCGACAAACCAGTTCAGTTCCAGGTCGTCGAGCGTCTTGAAGAAATTCTCGTTGTACACCTCGAACTTTCCCTGCTTCAGGTCGATATCCTTCACCCATACGTTCTGGTAGAAATAGCCCACTTCGTAGGCATGCGGGTTGAGACGACGGTCAGGAGCGATGAGGCCGTTGCAGTTGAAATTGTAGTCGCTGGCAGGATACTTGCCGTAATCGCCGCCATAAGTAAAGATGGTGCGACCTGTGACTGAACTCTTGTCGCGCAGACCCTGGTCAACGAAGTCCCATATATAGCCTCCCTGATACTTAGGATATTTGCGCACCAGGTCCCAATACTCCTTGAAGCCGCCCATCGAGTTGCCCATGGCATGGGCGTACTCGCATTGGATGAGCGGACGTGGGTTATTGCCCTGGGCATAGCCTTCGCAGCCGCGATAGTCGAAGTACATAGGACAGAAGATGTCGGTCTTTCCATTGTCGCGAGCCTGCTCATACTGGCAGGGACGCGACGAGTCGGTAGCCTTCACCCAGTCGTAGCATTTCTCGAAGTTAGGACCATAGCCGGCCTCGTTGCCCAGGCTCCATACGATGATGCTGGGATGGTTGCGGAATGAGAGCACATTGCCCTGATTGCGCTCCAGGTGCATCTTTTCAAAATCCTGTCGCTTAGCCAGCGTACGTTCGCCATAGCCCATGCCGTGGCTTTCGAGGTTGGCCTCGGCCGTGAGGTAGATGCCGTATTCGTCGCACAGGTCGTACCAGCGGGGGTCGTCAGGATAGTGGCAGGTGCGCACGGCGTTGATGTTCAGTTGTTTCATGATTTTGATGTCCTGAATCATGCGCTCCACAGAGACGATATATCCGCCGTCAGGGTCCAGTTCGTGACGGTCGGCACCTTTTATCAGGATGGGCTGTCCGTTGATGAGCAGTTGCCCGCCTTTGATCTCTATATGACGGAAGCCGATGCGTTGGCGAATGACCTCCAGCACGTCGCTGCCTTTTTTCAGTGTGATGAACAGATGGTAGAGGTTGGGCACTTCGGCCGACCATGGCTGCACATGGTCCAGGCTCACCTCGTTGCCGTTCCGATCCTCTAGGCGCTGCTCGACAGTGGTGCCCTTCGGTGCTTTCACGTCGACATGGAGCACGCCCTTACCGTCGACATAGTCTTGCGTGACGACGAAGTCCTGGATATGGTTTTTCGGGCGCGCATAGAGATATACTTCGCGAGCGATGCCGGTGAAGCGCCAGAAGTCCTGATCCTCCAGATAGGAGCCGTCGCACCATCGCATCACCTGCATGGCTATGAGGTTGCGGCCTTTCTTCAGATATTTGGTGATGTTGAACTCGGCAGCCACCTTCGAGTCCTCACTGTAGCCGACGTATTTGCCGTTGACCCACAGCGTGAGGTTGCTCGTGGCAGAGCCTACGTGGAAGTAAACCTCTTGTCCGTTCCAGTCGGCCGGCAAGTCGAAGGTGCGGCGATAGGAGCCCGTGTAGTTGTTGGTCTCAGCAATATATGGGGGGTTGCTGTTAAAGGTGGTGCACCAGGCATAGCCCACGTTCTTGTAGGTCTTGTCGCCATAGCCTTCCAGTTCAAACAGGCCGGGCACGGGAAAGTCCACCCATGCTGAGTCGTCGAAGTTCAGCGCATAAAAGCCGTCGGGTGCGAGGTTGTGGTCTTTGACGAAACAGAAGCGCCACATGCCTTCCATGGACAGATAGCGGCCTGAGCGAGTCTTGTCGTTGGCTTTTGCCTTCTGTGCATCTTCGAAGGCGAAGAAGTCGGCACGGCGGGCCTCACGGTTCACTTGGTTGACAGCGGGGTTCTTCCACACCGGTTCGGTGTCGGCGAGAACGGTCATTGTAGCCATCAACGTGGCTGAAAGAAAGAGTTGTCTAAGCATAATTGAAATGTGTTTTTATATGGTTTATTCGTAGTCGTCGATGACATTGTTCATGAAGTCCATCATCGGTTTGGCGGCCCGGAAGATGCGCTCCATCTCGTCGAGCCAGCGGTCGCCCTCAAAGAAGGTTTCGTCGACATGATGCCATGCGCAATAGTCCTTCAGTCTGAGATATTTAACATACTGATAGTCACGTGGAAAACCACTTGGGCAAGTCTTTAGTTTTGTGAGCCCGAACCCCTGTTTCGCATCCCACGACTCATCCCACGACAGGGTGGCTTTCTTTGTGTCGAAGTATTTCAGGAAAGCCTTGCTCTCCACACACCGCAACCACTCCTCCTCGTTGGCCATGATTTCGTTGCGGCACGCCGTGAGGATGTCTGTGGGCAACCAGTAGTTGCCCACAGCCAGCAGACAGTGGTCCGGCTCCAGGTGGATGTAGTAGCCGCCTCGCAGTGCCTTCTTGCCTTTGACATTCAGGTAGGCTCCGAAGTGGGTTTTGTAGGGCGACTTGTCATTGGAGAATCGCGTGTCGCGGTAGAAGCGGTAGGTGCAGTCCTTCAGCGGTTGGTTGGCAATCTCAGGATCGAAGGCGATGATGCGTGCCCGTGCCTGTTCTACAGCCTGTTCCCATTCTGTCTTGGCAGCCTCGTATTCGGCCTTGTGCGCCTGAAACCAAGGGCGGTTATTGTTGGCCATCACCTCACGCAGGAAATTCAATATCAGTTTTGCATCCATGATTTCTTTCTTTTTCTGTGCAAAATTAAGTAAAATAATCGAGAATATGAAACTTTTTGCTTACTTTTGCACCAATGAAACGAGAAGAGCGTTACAGACATGTACTCGATTACTTTCGGCAGGAGATGCCCGAGGTGACGACAGAACTGCAGTTCGGCAGTGTCTTTCAGTTGCTGGTGGCCGTCGTCCTGAGTGCGCAATGCACGGATAAACGCATCAACCAGGTGACGCCATTGTTGTTCGAACGCTACCCTGATGCCCTGTCGATGGCCCAGGCTGAGGCTGACGAGGTGTACGAATATGTCAAGAGCGTCAGTTACCCCCATGCGAAGGCGCAACATCTGGTGGCCATGGCTCGTGCCTTGGTGCAGCGGCATGATGGCGAGGTGCCGGGCGACATGAACCAACTGCTCGACCTGCCCGGTGTAGGTCGCAAGACGGCCAATGTAATCCGGGCCGTTGCCTTCGGCCAATCGACGATGGCTGTCGACACCCATGTCTTTCGTGTCAGCCATCGCCTAGGACTGGTGTCGAAGCGTGACGACACGCCCTACAAGGTAGAACGGGCGCTGCTGAAGCATATTCCTGCCGACGATGTGCCCCGTGCCCATCACTGGCTGCTGCTGCACGGCCGCTACGTGTGCACTTCGCGTGCCCCACACTGCCGTCGCTGTGCGCTGGAGTCCGTCTGTGCCAAACTTCTTGAAGGTTCACGATTAGAACATTAAGAACATTAGCGTCCGTATGATAACATTCCCAATAGCCAAGATCAACCTGGGGCTCAACGTCGTAGAGAAGCGTCCCGACGGTTACCACAATCTGGAAACCGTCTTCTATCCCGTTACGCTGAAAGATGCCCTTGAGGTGCAGGAGATGGATGAGGCATTTCCATCGCCCTACGACTGCGACCTGAAAGTGACAAACATTGCCGTCGATGGCGACGAGCAGCGCAACCTCGTGGTGCGGGCCTACAATCTGCTGAAGCATGATTTTCCCCGAATGGCGCGTGTGCATGCCCATCTCTACAAGGCTATCCCCACACAAGCCGGCATGGGTGGCGGCAGCAGCGATGCCTCGGCCATGCTCCTGCTGCTGAACCGCATGTTTGCCTTGGGACTGACCGAACAGCAACTCATCGACTATGCGGCCCGTCTGGGTGCCGACTGTCCCATATTTATTCTTAACCGCCCGGCTTATGCCGAAGGTATCGGCGAACGGCTGCAGCCGATAGACGTCCGTCTGCAGGGCTACCACCTGGCCGTGGTGCGGCCCGATATCCCTGTGCCTACCAAGGAGGCCTTCTCGCTCATCACGCCGAAGCGTCCGCTGCGCAACTGTCGCGACATCGTCTCCCAGCCCGTCGACACCTGGCGCGACTTGCTGACCAACGACTTCGAGCAGAGCGTCTTCGCCCTCCATCCAGAGATAGCCGCCGTGAAGGAGCGCCTCTACCAACTGGGGGCCGTCTATGCTGCGATGAGCGGTAGCGGCAGTGCCCTGTTTGGCCTCTTTGCCCAGCGACCCGACCTCTCGGGCGAGTTCACAGGGATGTACAAGCAGGTCATTTCTGATCTTTGAACTTCAGCAGGGCTTCGAGCATGGCCAGTTTAGGCATGTCGAAGCCAGCCTTGCGTGCCTCTTCGATGGGACGCGAATAGAGGTAGTATATCTCCATGGGGCGGTGGAAGTCGTAGTCCAGTTTCATCGACGGACTGTAGGGCACCATCTCGTCGGTCATCTGCATCATCCGGTCGGCAAAGGCCGATGTAATCGTTGTCACGCCAAGGGCATTGGCAGCGCCCACCACCTCCATCATCTGGTCGTAGATGAGTTGTCGGGTGGCGGGATTGGCCAGCAAACGGTCGGTAGAGGTGTTTAAGGCCACCGTCATACCATTGAAGGGCATGTTCCACACGGCTTTCTTCCAGCGGGCCTCCTCGTAGGGTACTTCCGCAGCCTGGATGCCGGCCTGGCGGAAGTCGTCTAACAGTCGCTCAAACCGCTCCTGCGGACACGAATAGTTGCCCAGGTTGATGGAGCCGTAGCATTGGTGTATGACGTGTCCTGGCTTCGTTTTCGAAGAGCAGATGAAGGCCAGCCCGGCCACGATGTGCAGTTTGGGGAACACAGCCTGCAAGTCGGCCTCCAGTCCGATGCCGTTTTGTATGAGCACCACCACCGTATCCTCCTTGATGATAGGGGCTATCATCTTCGGAAGCAGATGATTGTTTACTGACTTCAGACCCACGACGATGACGTCGGTCTTGGGCATATCGGCCGAAGTGTGGTAGGCATTGATATGCGGCAGGTAAAAGTCGCCGTCGCACGAATCCACGCGCAAGCCATGCTCCACAACGTATGCGTAGTCGCTGTGCGAGAGAAAGTTAACCTCAAGCCCGGCATTTGCCAGGCGGCCACCGTAATAGCCGCCAATGGCTCCCATTCCTATTATAGAATATGTCATAGTGGTTATTCTGTGATGCCGGCTTCAAGCCGTTTCTATGATGCCGGCTTCGAGCCATTCGCCGATGAGCCTCTCTGCATCCTTGTGCGCAGTGGCCTGGTCGACCTCATATTCGTCTGTTAACAGTTGGGTGAGGGTGTCGGCCGTAAAGTCGGTGCCCTGAATTTTCTGCCAGAGAAAGGCTGACGACTCATTCATGCTGATAATGCGGCTGAAGTCGATGTTCTCGATGCCTTCGGCCACGATGATGTTCTCTCCGCATACCGTGCGGAGGCGGAATCCTTTCTTGGTCTTCATCTTCTGTCCTTTTTGTTATTTATAATTTATTTAGTCTTTCACTTTTTCAATCTTACCATTCTTCCCGGTATGTGGGGGTAAAGCAGGAACAGCAGGTAGCGACGGATGGGGTAGAGGCGTGTCCAGAGCCAGGAGTAGAGACGCCATTTGCGACCGTCGGTCGTGTCGGGCTGGTGCCGTCCTTTGCGGTAGAAGCCGATGGCTTTGGCCCGGATGTCGTCGAGCGTGCACTGTTCGTCGCTCATGTTGCCGTCGCCACGGAGTGTGACCTGTCGGCCCTCGATGCTGATGATGCGATGGAGCACGAAATGACCGGGACAGATCTCGGCCAGTACGGCATCGCCCACCTTCACCAGGCCGGGCAGATGCAGCAGTGCCTTGTCGCGCCCGTCTTCCAGAAAGGGACGCATGCTGCGCCCGCGGAGGGGCAGGGTGGCTGTGTGGCCTTCATTGAGACGTTCTATCACAAAGGGCAGAAACTCGCTGTTGGCCATTAGGCGTGTTACGACCGGTGTGCTATCGTGCTGTGGCATAGTCGGGCGGCTTCTTCGTCGGGCAGACAGTAAAGGGTGTAGACGGGTGTGGTCTCTACGATGCGTGAGACGGCATTGCAGAGGTTGTCGTAGATGGCATTGTCCCATTTCATGGTCGAGCATGCTGGCAGCAGCGAGGCGAAAGCCTGTACGGGCGGCTGTCGTTCGATGCTGTTTCGGGTTGCGCGCTCAATGCGGGTGACGGCACCCAGCGGTGCCTCGATGTTGCGATAGCAGGGTGTCTTTCCGCTCCAGGGTGAGCCGTAGATGCGGGGCTGGCCGGCGATGATGCGAACGATGGGGTTGTCGTCGTTCATCAACTGTGCCCCTTCGATATGTTTCATCCAGAGACTGGAGTGTGTGCTCTTGCCCGTACCGCTCTGTGCTATGAAGGGATAGCCCCGGCCGTCGTAGAGGATGCACGAGGCGTGGATGAGCAGTGTCTGCCGAAACGAACCGGCGAAGGCATAGACGAGCATCAGGGCATCGTTGAGTCCGAAGGAGCGCATCACGTAGTCGCCCTTCAGTGCACAGCGACACTGGCTGAAGTCACGGTTGCAGATGAGCAGGCAGCAGTCGCGGTCGGCTGTGTCGCGGATGATGAACTGGTAGCCGCCATCGGGCAGCGTGTAGACGACGGTGTCGCCGTTGCCCGTGTCGAACTTCCTGACAAGTGTCTTCTCCTTGACAGGACGAATGGTGTCGTCGATGGTCAGTGTAAACAGCAGTTGTGCATCAGCGTCGTCGGTCCTGAATGGAGCAAACGACGGCAGGAGTCCCATGGAGTTGTGCTCGTCGTGAGGGTTGAAACAGAGGCAGACGTGATGACCGGCGATGTGGAAGAAGTTATTTTCCACCTTGCCCCTCCTCTTCGTTGTAGAAACTGGCATCAAGGGCTTTGAACCTGAAGTCGGTATTGTCGAGATAACGCACTTCGAAATGGCTGGTCTGCTGCTTTTTCTTCTTTTTCTTGCTCTGCTGCTCGATATAGAGGCGGCGCACCTTGATGAATTTTTTCTCCAGTTTCGCACGGTTGGTGTCGTAATAGACAATGCTGGTGCGGTGTGGCATCTGCAACGTGTTTGCCAAGTAGTCGCGCAGTTGTGCGGAATAGATGTGCCGGTCGAGCAAGAACTTGTTCTTCGACTCAATCCATGCACTGTCTACTTCCTGCACATTGGTGAAAAAGACGATGGAGTCGGTAAATGATGCCGATATGCCGAACATATACATCTTGGGCACCATGGTCTTTTTGGCTTCAGCGTTGATGCCGGCCAGGATCAGTACCGCCATTGTCAGTGTCAATGCTAAGTGTTTCAATGTTTCTTGTTATTTAATTTTTCAACTTTTCCAACTTTTCAATTTCGTTCACTCTCCCAGATAACTGCGCAGTTTCTTGTTCTTGGTGTTGTCGCGCAGTTGCCGGATGGCTTTCTCCTTGATCTGTCGTACCCGTTCGCGGGTGAGCCCGTATTTGTCGCCAATCTCCTCGAGTGTCATCTCAGGCTGGTCGATGCCGTAGAAGGCTACGATGATTTTGCGCTCCCGGTCGCTCAGGCATTTCAGCGCTGTCTTGATCTCTTCGCGTAGAGACTCGAGCACCAGTTGTCGGTCGGCCGCCGGTGAGTCGTCGTTGACTATGACGTCGAGCAGCGAATTGTCTTCACCATCGGCAAAGGGGGCGTCGACAGAGATGTGACGTCCGCTGCCGTTGATGGCTTCGTCGATCTTGTCTTCGGGCAAGTCCATCTGTTCCGACAGTTCTTCGGCCGACGGCTTGCGCTCATGCTCCTGCTCGAAGAGGTTCGACAGACGGGTGATCTTGTTCATCGCCCCCACCTGATTGACGGGCAGACGGACGATGCGGCTTTGGTCGGCCAGTGCCTGCAGTATGCTCTGCCTGATCCACCATACGGCGTAGGAGATGAACTTGAAGCCGCGTGTCTCGTCGAATTTCTCGGCAGCCTTGATAAGTCCCAGATTGCCTTCGTTGATGAGGTCTTGCAGCGACATGCCCTGATTCTGATATTGCTTGGCCACAGACACCACGAACCTCAGGTTGGCCTTGGTCAACTTTTCCAGCGCACGTCGGTCTCCCTTTCTGATCTGCTGCGCCAGTTCCACCTCTTCCTCGGCACCGAGCAATTCCTCCTTGCCGATGTCCTGTAGATACTTCTCGAGCGAGTCGCTGTCTCGTGAAGTAATCGATTTGGTGATTTTCAGTTGTCTCATTGCCGGTCTTAGTTTAAAGCCTATTTGGGCGCAAAGTTAAACATAAAAAATGAAACAACCAAAAAAAATGACAGATTCTTTTTTGAAGGGAGAAGTATGAGTTTGGAATTACGATGTAATCTAAAGAAAGTGAGAGGGTGGAATTACGATGTTCTTCCACCCTCTTACTTCTTTCTTCAACTTTGAAATCACTCGTTCGTCAGTTGCACGACGTAGTATCCGCGTTTGCCGGTGGGGAAGATACCCTTGATGATGAGTACCGGCTCTTTCGATGTAGAAGCGGTCTTCACGGCATTCTGCAGGTCGTCGACGGTCTTCATGGGCTCGTCGTTGACACGCTGTATGATGAATCCACGTGGCACACCGGCTTCCTTCATCTTGCCGTTGTTCACCTTGATGACTTCCAGGCCGTACTGTATCTCCAGTTGCTCCTTCTGTGCCTTGGTCACCTCGCGGAAGTCTGCTCCGAGCACGTCGAGGTCGGCGTTCTTCACCACCTTCGTGTTGCCCTGCTCGTTGCGCAGCGTCACCTGCTTGGTTTGCTTCTTCTTGTTGTGCAGATAGGTGAGCGTCACCTTGTCGCCAGGTCGCTTCTGGGCGATGATGCCGCTCAGGTCGCCGAACTTGGTCACTTTCTGGCCGTCCACTTCGGTGATGACGTCGCCCTTCTCAATGCCCACCTCGGCGGCGGCGCTGTTTTCTACGACTTCAGCCACATAGATGCCCTCCATCGTGCCCAGGTCCACCTCGTTGCCTTTGTCCTTCTCGCTGTCCACATAGTTCTTTACATCGGTGCCGCTGATGCCGATCATGGCGCGCTGCACTGTGCCGTATTTCTTCAGGTCGTCCACCACTTTGTTCATCATCATCGTAGGAATGGCGAATCCGTAGCCGATGTTGCTGCCTGTCTGCGAGTAGAGCATGGCGTTGATACCTACCAGTTCGCCGTTGGCGTTGACCAGTGCACCGCCGGAGTTGCCTTGGTTGATGGCGGCATCGGTCTGTATGAAACTCTCCACGCCGTTGGCACCCAGTGTGCGGGCCTTGGCCGAGATGATGCCGGCAGTGACGGTGTTGTTCAGTCCGAGCGGATTGCCGATGGCCAGCACCCATTCGCCCACCTTCACGTTGTCGCTGTTGGCTATGGTGATAGCGGGCAGGTTGCGGGCGTCGATCTTGATGAGTGCCAGGTCGGTGGTCTTGTCGGCCCCGATGACGCGTGCACTATATTCCTTGTTGTCCGACAGGCTTACAGTCAGTTCGTCGGCCCCGTCGACCACATGGTTGTTGGTCACTATATAGCCGTCGGTCGAGATGATGACGCCCGAGCCTGCCGCAGCGCGTTTCGGTGTCTGAATCTGCTGCTTGCGGGTGCCACCCTGTCCGCGCTGTCCGCGGCCGAAGAATCCGCCGAAGGGGTCGCTGAAGAAGTCCTCGAAGGGGTCGCTCTGCACTTCTACGGTCTGTATCTTCGAATTGACGACCGATTTAATATATACGACCGACGGCAGTGCTTTCTCTGCAGCGTATGTCAAATCGACAGGCTGCACTGCTTGTGTAGCGGAGATTTCTGCGACGTTGTTCGTCATCGGCGACGTACTGGTAGCGGCGTGAGTCTTGTTGAGTGCTGCTACAGAGAATACGATGGCTGCCAGGCTCAGGGCCGGCGCCAGGTAGTTTACAATCTTTTTCATATTCATATCCATTTTGTTAATGATTCTTATGTTTCTAATAACCTTGGATGCAAATATATTGTCAAAATTGCGAAAACTGCCAATTTGTCCGTCCTTTTTGTTTCAATTTAACATTTCCGGCGTCCTGTTTAATGTCCGTTTGCGTGGCGGCTGTCAAAATTTACATTCGTTTAATCACTTAAATTATGTTGAAAGCACTATGCCAGACATTTGTCCAGTTCGTCGGCGATGGCTTGCTTGTCGAGGTGCTGTCCGATGAACACCAGTTTCTGCATGCGGTCGCCATACTGCTCGTCCCAGTCGCGCCGCAGCGTGGCGTCGCGCTCCATCATGTCGTCCAGTTCGTCCTTTGGCATTGTGGCAAACCACTGTCCGGCCTGCTTGATGCTGACCTGCTTGCCGGCCTGCTCGAAGAGGTAGCACATGTCGCGCTCGTCGTCGAAATAGCAGATGCCCTTGGCGCGAATCACGCTCTTGGGCCACTTGCGGGCCACGAACTCGTCGAAGCGTCCCAGGTTGAACGGCCGTCGGCGATAGTAGACGTATGTGCCGATGCCGTATTCCTCGGCCTCGCCCTCGTCATGGTGATGGTGGTGGTGATGCTCGTGATGATGTTCGTGCTCGTGCTCGTGTTCGTCGTCGTCATCATCTTCATCTTCCTCGTCGTGATGACGCTCCACTTCCTGAATCCAGGTGGCTGAGGTGGCCACCGTGTCGAAATCGAACATACCGGTGTTCAGAATCTTGTCGAGGTCGATGTCGCCGTAGTTGCACTCCATGATTTCCGCTTTGGGCTGCAGGGTGCTCACAATCTGGCGCAGGCGTCCCCGTTCGTCGTCGCTCACCTCGGCGGCCTTGTTCAGCAGCACGATGTTGCAGAACTCAATCTGCTGTATCACCAGGTTCTCGATGTCCTCCTCGTCGATGTCGGGACGCGTCAGTTGTAGTCCGCCTTCAAACTCGTCGCGCATTCGCAGGGCGTCCACCACGGTGACGATGCAGTCCAGTCGGGGCATCACAGGCATCGGCTCGCCCTCTTGGGGGGCGCGTGGCTCCATCAGGCTGGGTATGCTGCAGATGGTCTGCGCGATGGGGCCGGGCTCACAGATGCCGCTGGCCTCGATGACGA
>DETM01000028.1:31565-31729 GCA_002361655.1 Prevotella sp. UBA3288
TGACGATGTAGTCGAAGCGCTTCATCTGGATGATGTCTTGCAGTTGCTTCACCAGGTCCATCTTCAGCGTGCAGCAGATGCACCCGTTTTGCAGGGCCACCAGACTGTCGTCCTGCTGGTTGACGATGCCTCCCTTCTGTATCAGGTCGGCGTCGATGTTCACC
>DETM01000028.1:31760-46147 GCA_002361655.1 Prevotella sp. UBA3288
TCGATGTTCACCTCGCCGATGTCGTTGACGATGACGGCAAACTTGATGCCCTGTCGGTTGTTCAGAATACGGTTGAGAAGTGTGGTCTTTCCGCTGCCCAGATAGCCTGTCAGCAGCAGTACGGGGATATCGTTCTTGTTCATGTTTTTTCTTCTTTTTTTGTCGTTTTTTCAAATCGCCTGCAAAATTACTTATAAGTTTGCTATTTCCCAACTTTTTTATACTATTTTTACCAAAAGGCACTCGACGGCCGAAGATGGCATAGCGTCTTATAAAGGTGCGTTTGGAGGCTTCAAAAGGTGCGTTTGGAGGCTTCAAAAGGTGCGTTTGGAGGCTTCAAAAGGTGCGTTTAGAGGCTTCAAAAGGTGCGTTTGGATACCGGCGTTTGTTACTTCACCTGCACGAATTGTGACGATTCTCAGAAGTGTCACTGCTGCGGGTTCCAATATTCTTGGTGACCATCGGGGAAGGTAACCTCGAAGAGCGAGTCGTCGGTGAAGCGTATCCGGGTGCCGTCGGGCAGGATACGGCAGTCGGTGGCACCATTGAGAGGCTGTCCTAACTGCAGCATGAAGTTGCAGCGGCGCAGATAGGCGACGAGCGGTTTCAGGTCGGCGGCATGGCGGCTGCGACGGTCGAAATAGGTACCGAACCACGGACGGACGGCAGGCTGACGGTCGTCGCCCGGCTGTGAGATCACGACGTGCAGGATGGTAGCGTTGACACCGGCATGGAAATAGCGGTCGGCAATGGGCTTGAGTTTTTCGAAACTCCAGTCGTCGCTGGCCAACTCAGGCCATCCGTCAGTGAAACTCTCTGCCCACACGCGGTTCTTGCCGCTGCGACGGGCAGCGCCAAGGGCAGCATTGATCTCTTTCTGGCGGAACTTGCGGTCGTCGACCCAGAACTCGGCAGCCACCTCGTCGGCGGCACTGCCGTAGGTGATGCTATTGCCGGGGAAGGGGCTGTGGGCGTAGGGCTCGCACCAGGTGCGCAGTCCGTATTCATGGGCTTTCTCCGTGAGTCCCCCCATGTACTCGCTGGCCACCAGGTCGGCAATGAGGAGGTTGAGGTCTTTCTGGCAGGCAGGGTCGGTGTAGTCGAGGGGATAGCCGAAACGCTGCTGGAATTTCTCAAAGATAGAGTCGGTATAGTTTTGCTTGCCCCGCTCCCAACTGTCGACAACCACGGTGGTCAGCGTCGGACGGTCTTTGGCAGGAATGCGACGCAGAATCTCGCCGATAAATGCCTCGAAGTGTTTCTGCACATGAACCTTCGACAGTTTGTCGACTTCCAGCCCTTCGGCCTCAGGCGAACAGGGGCTGCATACGACATCAGTGCCCCGATTGGTCTTACACACCTCGATGCCCTGCGGTGTCCAGTTGCGCATGGCTTCCTCGGGCTTGATCCACGGGCCTCCCGACTGACTCCAGCCCGGACAGTTGAAGATACCCATCTCGATGCCCAGTTCACCGGCCGTCTTCAGGGCTGTTCGCAGATTCTTCCACCACAGCCGGCTCTGAAACTTGTTTTTTCCGAACTGCTGTCCCTCCCGGGGATTCTCCCAGTTCAGACGGTTGCGGATGTCGGTGGCCAGAAAGGCCAGCGTGATGCCGTTGTCTTTCATCCACTGCAGGTCTGCTTTCACGCCTTTAGGGTCGACCTGCTCGTTCACCCAATAGTAGTAGCAGCCTACGCGGATGCTGTCTGGGGGTGTAAGAAACGACTGCCATAACTGGTCGCGATGGCTGTTCTGTGCCTGAACGAACAGGGACAGCATTAGAAACATGACGGTGCTTAGGGTCTTCATGGGGTATTGGGAATGGTGAATGATGGTTAGACGAGTTCCACCTTGCTGATGTCCTGCTCCTTTTCGCAGTAGTGGCAGGTGAGCAGGTTGTCGTGGACGTGGAAGAGGGTGGGCATGGGCTCGTTGTTAGTGATGCACTTGGGGTTGTTGCAGCGCACGATGCCGCGGATTTCATCGGGGGTGACGACGGTCTTCTTCTCCACAACCTCGTAGTCGCGGATGATGTTGAGGATGACATTCGGGGCGACGACGGAGAGTCGGGATATCTCGTCGTCGGTGAAGAACTTGTCGCTGACTTTGATGATGCCCTTGTTGCCTACTTTCTGCGAGGGGTAGTTGATGCCGATGGTGACGGGAGTCTTTAGGTCAAACAGCCCTAACAGTGCTGCTACTTCGTAGGTCTTGTCGGCGGGTATATGGTCGATGACGGTGCCTTGTTCGATGGCGGCAACCAGACGTTCTTTCTTGTTCATTGCTAATAGTAAATTATAAATTGTAAATCGTCAAATCGTAAATTTATATGATGGTTTTGTCGTTTTTGACTTCGTCTAACGAGATGCCGAGTACGTCGCAGAAGATGGCCTCGCGGGCAAAGAGTCCGTTGCCTGCCTGCTGGATGTAGTAGGCATGCGGGTTGTCGTCTACCTCGTAGGCTATCTCGTTGACGCGGGGCAGTGGATGGAGAATCTTCATGTTGGGCTTGGCCAGCCGCAGCAGGTCGTTGTTCAGTATATAGATGTTCTTCACCCGCTCATACTCCATGAGGTCGGAGAAGCGCTCTTTCTGCACGCGGGTCATATAGAGAATGTCGGCATCCTGGATGACCTTCTCGTTGAAGGCGGTGTGCTCCTGATACTTTATGCCGTGCTCCTCGCAGTAGAGTTTATACTCCTTGGGCATCTGCAGTTCCTTGGGGGCCACGAAGTGGAAGGTGGGGTTGAAGTGGCGCATGGCCATGAGCAGCGAGTGGACGGTGCGTCCGTATTTCAGGTCGCCCACCATATAAATATTAAGGTTGTCGAGCGTGCCCTGTGTCTTGTAGATAGAGTAGAGGTCGAGCATGCACTGCGAGGGGTGCTGGTGGGCACCGTCGCCGGCATTGACGATGGGCACGGGTGCCACCTCGGCGGCATACTGCGCTGCCCCCTCGATGAAGTGGCGCATGACGATGACGTCGGCATAGTTGCTCACCATGAGTATGGTGTCTTTGAGCGTCTCGCCCTTGGTGCCGCTGGTCACTTTCGGGTCGGCGAAGCCGATGACGCGGGCGCCGAGGCGGTTGGCTGCGGTCTCGAACGACAGACGGGTTCTGGTACTGGGCTCAAAGAACAGGGTGGCTACCACTTTGCCCCTGAGCAGTTGGCGGTTGGGATGCTTTTCAAACTCCTGTGCCATCTCAATCATATAGAGAATCTTCTCCTTCGTGAGGTCGGCAATGGTGACGAAATTATGCTTTTCCATATCGAGGCTTTTTGATGTTTTGTCGCCTGCAAAGGTACGAAGAATAATTGAGAATGGAGAATGTAGAATGGAGAATTATGGTTAGCCAAGGCGTTAAAGGGCGTTAAAGGGCGTTAAAGAGGGAGGGGTTTGATGAAAAATATGTACCTTTGCAGGCGCAAACATTTAATCATATTTTAAATTAGAGAAAGAAATGAAAGCATTTGTATTCCCTGGACAGGGAGCACAGTTCGTAGGAATGGGTAAGGACCTCTACGACAACAACGCCACAGCAAAGGAACTTTTCGAGAAAGCCAACGAGATTCTGGGTTACAGAATCACTGATATCATGTTCGAAGGAACACCCGAAGACCTGAAACAGACGAAGGTGACCCAGCCTGCCGTCTTCCTGCACAGCGTCATCTCGGCCATCTGCATGGGAGATGACTTCCAGCCCGCCATGACGGCCGGACACTCGCTGGGCGAGTTCTCGGCGCTCGTGGCTGCCGGTGCCCTGTCGTTCGAAGACGGCCTGAAGTTGGTCTACGCCCGTGCCATGGCCATGCAGAAGGCCTGCGAGGCTGCCCCCTCTACGATGGCTGCCATCATCGGTCTGCCCGACGAGAAGGTAGAGGAGGTCTGCGCCGGTATCAACCGCGAGGGTCACGTGGTGGTCTGCGCCAACTATAACAACCCCGGGCAGTTGGTCATCTCCGGCAACGTGGAGGCCATCGACGAGGCCTGCGAGCAACTGAAGGCTGCCGGTGCGAAGCGTGCCATACCGCTGCCTGTGGGCGGTGCCTTCCACAGCCCCCTGATGCAGCCCGCCAAGGACGAACTGCAGGCAGCCATCGAGAAGACGCCTTTCCAGACGCCGAAGTGCCCCGTCTATCAGAACGTGGACGGCAAGCCCCATACCGATCCTGCCGAGATCAAGCAGAACCTGATTGCCCAGTTGACCTCTTCCGTTCGATGGACACAGTGCGTGCAGTCGATGATTGCCGACGGTGCCGACGACTTCACCGAGTGCGGACCCGGCAAGGCTCTGCAGGGTATGATAGCCAAGATCAACAAAGAGGTTTCGGCTCATGGCATCGCATAAGATCGTTATCTACCAAATCTTTTCGCGCTTGTACAGCGGCTCGGCGAATAGCCAGAGCCAGGATCGCTGTACGGCGCGAAAACCTTTTGGCACCATCGAGGAGAACGGTTGCGGCAAACTGAACGATTTCACGCCCCAGGTGCTGAAGCAGATTCGCGAGATGGGCATCACCCATGTGTGGTACACCGGTGTCATTCGCCACGCCACGCAGACCGACTACAGTGCCTACGGCATTCCCCGTCAGCATCCGGCCGTGGTGAAGGGTAGGGCAGGGTCGCCCTATGCTATCACCGACTATTACGACATCGACCCCGACCTGGCCGTCAACGTGCCGAAGCGCATGGAGGAGTTTGAGCGCCTGGTCAACCGCACCCACCGTGCCGGACTGAAGGTGGTCATCGACTTCGTACCCAACCACGTGGCGCGCCAGTACCACAGCATCTGTAAACCGGAAGGTGTGCGCGACCTGGGCGAGGACGACGACCCCAACATAGGCTTCGAACCCCGGCACAACAATTTCTACTATTGTCCCGGTCAGGCCTTTACGCCTTACTTCGACCTCTACCACGGCATGGACGAGCCTTATCACGAGATGCCGGCCAAGGCCACGGGCAATGACTGTTTCCACAATGCGCCGGGCCGCAACGACTGGTATGAGACGGTGAAACTGAACTACGGCGTAGACTATTATGCCGGCGGCATCGGCCATTTCGACCCCACGCCCGACACGTGGATGAAGATGCTCGACATCCTGCTGTTCTGGGCTTCGAAAGGCATCGACGCCTTCCGCTGCGACATGGCCGAGATGGTGCCTGCCGAGTTCTGGGCATGGGCCACCGCCCGTGTACGTGAGCAGTATCCCGACGTGCGCTTCATCGGCGAGGTGTACAATCCTGCGCAGTATCGCCGCTACATCGCCTCCGGCTTCGACTATCTGTACGACAAGGTGGGCATGTACGATGCTATGCGCGACGTGATCTGTCATCGCCAGGGCACCGATGCCATTACGCGTGCCTGGCAGCAGACTGACGACATACGCGACCACATGCTCTATTTCCTGGAGAACCACGACGAGCAGCGTATTGCCAGCGACTTCTTTGCCGGGTCAGGCGAGAAGGCAGTGCCTGCTCTGGTGGTCAACGCGCTGTTGCAGAAAAACCCCTTCATGCTCTACTTCGGACAGGAATGGGGCGAGCGCGGCATGGACGAAGAGGGCTTCAGCGGTTGCGACGGTCGTACGACCATTTTCGACTATTGGTCGCTGACTCCGCAGGAAAACGATTTGAAGCGCATCTACACGAAGGTGCTCAACATAGCCCGTACGGAGAAGACGGTCAGCGAGGGTCAGATGTTCGACGTGATGTATGCCAATCAGGACCATTATCGCCAGTATGCCTTCCTGCGCAAGGCCGGCAAGGAGATACTGCTCGTGGCGGCCAATTTCGACGACAGCGCTGAGACCTGGTCGCTCAACATTCCCGACCACGCCTATAACTACTTGGAGATGCAGGAGAAGGCCTACAAGGTCGAGGACTTGCTGACCGGCGAACAGCGTTCACTCGTGCTGATGATGGGTACGCCTGTTGAAGTGAGACTGCCAGCCCGCGGTGCCGTGGTTTATAAACTCAAATAAGATGGAAGACTATACGCTGAACGACCATAACAAGGAGGAGTATCCGCCGTCGCACACGGCAGAGCATCTGCTGAACCAGACGATGATCAGACTGTTTGGATGTGAGCGGAGTTACAATGCTCATGTGGAACGGAAAAAGAGCAAGATGAGTTTTCATCTGGATCATAAGCCAACGCGACAGGAGGAGAGGGCCATTGAGCAGCGGATGAACGAACTGATCGATGACGACTTGCCTGTGACCTTCGAGTTTGTGACGCGTGACAGTGTGCCTGAGGGCATCACGCTCGACCGTCTGCCCGATGATGCGAGCGAGACGATACGACTGGTGCGCATTGGCGACTATGATGTGTGTCCCTGCATTGGTAAACATGTGCGCTCGACAGCGCAGATAGGGCGCTTCGAGATGCTAGGTACCAACTGGGACGAGCACGAACGGTCGTTCAGGGTGAGGTTTAAGATTGTGTGATGGTGTATAGTCGTCCCTCTGATTCCTCCTTGCGGGGGGGAGTCAGAGGGCAATTTTCATGAATACGGGATAGTGGTCGGAGTAGTTCATCTCCTCGCGGTAGTAGGTCTCGCCCTCCAGTTCTTTGGAGTGGAAGATATAGTCGATGCGCACCTTGAACTTACGTCCACGCATGGTCGACATAAAGCCCTTGCCACACTCTTTGAAACCGTCGACAAGGTCGCCTAACATCGTTTTGTAGACATAGGAGTAAGGCACATCGTTGAAGTCGCCACAGACGATGACGGGAATCTCCGAGTCCTTGATTTCGCGTGCCACCTGGTCGGCCTGCTGTGCACGGATGGCCATGCCTCGGGTGTAGTTGCCATAGACGGCCCGGATGATGGCATTATCCTCGACACCGTTGCCTTTTGCCTCTTGCTTGGCGATGTGGCGCAGGGTGCGGTTGAACCCCGTCGTCTCTAGGTGTACGTTGAAGATGCGCATCTTCCTGCCGTTGACATTCACGTCGACCCACATACCACTGTTGTTGGTGTTTCCAAAATCGATAATCTGCGGTGTGCCCAGCGGATAGCGGCTGTAGACGACCATGTCGTTGCGCCCCATGGCCATATAGGGGAAATAGGTCTTGTAGAACTCGGAGTTGACCTTGTTGCCGCTGTTCTCGTTGTATTCCTGAATACAGAAGATGTCGACTCCCTGTTTTTTCATTTCGGCCAGGATGTCTTCAGCCTTGAAGCCGGAGATCTCGCGTCCGAAGGCCTCCACATTGTAAGTAGCAATCATGAGTCCCGGGTTGCCGGACGGGCTGCTTAACAGTCCGGTCTGGTAGATGGTGCCGACATAGGGTATGCTCATTAGCAGGGGCAGGGCCGGTATGCAGAGGAACAGCCATTTGCGTCGTATGAGCCAATAGGGCAGCATGACGGCATTGCCGATGAGCAGGAATGGCAGCACATAGACGAGCATGGCCATGGCGGTGCCGGTAGCAGGGTTGACTGAGCCTCCGAAGAGTCCGAAGAGTGTGAAGATGGCCAACAGCGTGCTGAGGACCAAGATCATGAATGATATGTATTTGAATACTGCTAATTTTCCCATAGGTGCGTTAGGCCTTATTCTCCGATATATCGCTTGATAGCCTCGATGAGATCTTCCACCTTGAAGGGCTTAGGCAGGAACTCGTCGCAGCCGGCATTCTTTGCCTCGCGTATGTTCTCGTCGAAGGCGAAGGCACTCAGTGCGATGACCGGTGTATCGGGGTTCACTTCCTTGATGATGCGGGTAGCGTCGAGTCCGCTCATGCCCGGCATGCGGATGTCCATCAGAATCAGGTCGGGCTTCTCTTCCTCGTTCATCATCACGGCTTCGATGCCATTGTGCGCTCTGACCAGGTTGTAGCGTTTCTGCAGTACGATACGTACCAACTCGAAATTGCTCTCCTCGTCTTCAGCCACCAGAATGGTCTTCATAGTCATGGCATCGGGTATGGTGTCGACGCGCAGGGTCCGCAGGTTCTGAGCGGCACTCTGGCTGTTGACAGCCTTGCCGCCGATGGTGCCGCTGAACGGCAGGCAGAAGGTGAAGGTGGAGCCTTTGCCTAGTTGCGACTTGACGCTGATGGTGCCGCCCATCTTCTCGACGATGATGCGGCAGAGGGCCAGTCCGAGTCCGAAGCCCCGCTGTTGCTCCGCATCCTGCGATGCGTAGGTGTCGAAGATATGTTCTATGAAGTTGGGGTCGATGCCTGAGCCGGTGTCGGCCACATAGAATTCAATCTCCTGACTGTCGTTTATCAGTTTATAGCCATAACTGATGCTGCCTTTCTGGGTGTGCTTGAGCGCATTGGAGATGAGGTTGGAGAAAACCTGTGTCAGCCGGTTTTCGTCGGTGTTCATCATGACAGGCAGGTCGGGTTTCTCCCAGACGAGTGAGATGGTCTCCGGACAGCGGAATTTGAACAACTGCTTGATGCTGTTCATCAGGTGGTTGAGGTCTGTCGGGCTCTTCTTGATGACTATTTCTCCCGATTCGACCCTTGACAGGTCGAGGATCTCGTTGACCAGACTCAGCAGTCGGTTGTTGTTACTCTCGATAATCTCCATGTAGTTCAGCCGTTCTTCCTGCGAATCCGTCTCGACCATGACACGCGAGAAGCCCTCGATGGCGTTGAGTGGCGTGCGGATCTCATGTGACATGTTAGCCAGGAACAACGACTTCATCTGGCTGGCCTTTTCTGCCTTGGCCGCCTTTTCCTCGTATTCCTTCAGTTTTTTCTGTGCTTGCTCCAACTGGGCGTTAGCCTCGTTGAGTCGATGATTTACATCGGCAAGTTTCTGAAACAGATATTCCTTTTCGTCCTGATCCATAACTCGTGAAGTTCCAATCAGTTGCAAAAGTAATAATTATTTTTCAATATCCAATGACTTTTCCGGAAAAATTTTTAACTTTGTGGAAAAAAATGATATATGTCTATCATCCCCGCCTGGCTTTTTCCCATTTCCCGCTCGACTGATGTGTTAATAAATAGGGCAGTCCGATGAATACGTTCATATTCATAAAGAGGAAATAAGTGGGGATGTTGAGCCATTTGTTCTCCTTTCCTAGGCTGTTGAGTATGGCTCCCAGCAGTGCCGACAGATAGAAGATGGTCTGCAGGAGTGCAAACACGGCATAGACGAGGGCTCCGTCGAAGACTACGAGCAGGGCGTTGAGCGGAACGAGTGCCAGCAGCGCAAGAGGAGTGATGCTCCAGCGCAGCACGCGGTGGGATACAAACTGGAATGCCACGATAGGGTAGGCGAAGGGGTTCATCAGCGAGCGCAGCCACCAGATGCTCTGCAGGCCTCCGGCTGCTATACGCCGTTTGCGCTTCGACTCCTCGTGCATGTTGGCCGATCCGTATTCGGTGGCATAGGCATCCTTGGTGTAGGCGATGCGGTGGCCGTCTTTCACCATGAGCATCGAGATCATGAAGTCGTCGAGCAGGGCGTTGGCGGGAGCCGGCCGGTAATGGCTCATGCGGACAGCAAAGAGTTCGCCAGCCGCTCCCATGGCAGAGTATAGTTCGCTGTCCCACCGTTTGAGTGTGCTCTCGTATTTCCAATAGGCCCCTTCGCCTTCGGCAGCGGCCTGTCCGCTGTGTCGGGCTGCCACGCGTTTCTCACCGGAGACACAACTGACGTTGTCTTTCATGAACTGTCGCACTATTTCGCGGATGGCATCGGCGTTGAGCATCGTGTTGGCGTCGGTGAAGACCACGTATTCGGCTTGGTTCTCCTGCAGTCCATGCTGCATGGCAGAGGCCTTGCCTCGCCGTTCTGGTGAGAAGACCAGTCTGACCTCGGGATAGGCACTGAGCAGTTCGTTCGACCGGTCGTTGCTGCCATCGGTGACCCACATCACACATAGTTTGTTCTTCGGGTAGTTGAGTGCACGGATGTTGCGCATCTTCTCTTCTACGACCTCTGCCTCGTTGTAGGCACATATCATCAGCGTCACCTCGGGCAGCAGTTGTTCGTCGAGTGGCAATATGGGGTTGGGCTCCCGGTGGCCTAAGGCATGCTTGATTTTCAGCATGACGTAGAGTATCACACCATAGCCCACATAGGTGTATATCACCAGTAGCAGGCAAGCCCAAAACAGGATTTCGAATAGTGTGATAATCATACGTCTGCCGTTTTTTGGGTCTTTAGCCCCTTACTTGCTGACTTCGTTTTCTTCCTGCATGTCGATGAACTGACGGTTGTCGTCGTAGAATTCGTATTGCAGGAATGCCAACTTCTGGTTGGGTATGATGCGTATGCTGAATCCGTATTTCATCTGCCAGCGGCGCTTCAGTGAGAAAACGCCTTTGTTGATGTAGGCAGCGACATAAGGATGGACGTGCAGTGAGAATCGCTTGATGCCGATCTTGTTGACAAGAACGTCAATTTTGCTCTCCAGTTGATCTGTAAACAGGATGCTCGACTTTATCTTTCCGGAGCCGTGGCAGGTGGGGCATGTCTCTTCGACAGCGACGTCCATAGCCGGGCGCACACGCTGGCGGGTGATTTGCATCAGCCCGAACTTGCTGAGTGGCAGGATGTTGTGACGGGCGCGGTCTTTCTTCATGTTTTCGCACATCCGCTCGTAGAGCAGTTGGCGATCTTCGGCCAGGTTCATGTCGATGAAGTCGACGACGATGATACCGCCCATGTCCCGCAGTCGCAACTGGCGTGCCAGTTCGTCGGCAGCGCCCAGGTTGGTTTCGAGGGCATTGGCTTCCTGTCCGTTTTCTTTCTTGATGCGTGTGCCGCTGTTGACGTCTACCACATGCATGGCTTCAGTATGCTCGATGATGAGGTATGCCCCCCGTTTGTAGTTGACGGTACGTCCGAAGCCCGACTTTATCTGTTTGGTGACGTTGAAATTGTCGAAGATGGGCACGGTGCCGGTGTAGAGTTTCACGATCTCGGCCTTGTCGGGTGCAATCAGTGAGAGATAGTCGTGTATCTGTCGGTGAATCTCGGCGTCGTTGACGTAGATGCCGTCGTAGGTGGGGTTGAAGAGGTCGCGCAACAGGGCCACGGCACGTGTCTGCTCCTCGTAGACCAACTGCGGCCGCTCGGTGGTCTTCTGCACTTTTCCGATGGCGTCGTCCCATCGTTTGAGCAGAACTTTCAACTCCTGGTCGAGTTCGGCAGCGCGTTTCCCTTCGGCAACTGTTCGTACGATGACGCCGAAGTTTTTGGGCTTCATGCTCTGCACCAGTTGTTTGAGCCGGCTGCGCTCTTCTCCGCGTTTGATTTTGCTGCTGACCGAAACTTTGTCGCCAAAGGGTATGAGAACCATGTATCGTCCGGCGAAACTGAGTTCGCAGGTCAGGCGCGGCCCTTTGGTATTGATAGGTTCTTTGACCACCTGAACCATGATTTCCTGTCCCACCTTGAGCATGTTCTGTATGCTGCCGTCCTTGGGCAGTATGGGCTGGCTGGTGGCTTTCTGGATGGGGTAGAGTTTCTTTCGGTCGCTGGCAACCTGTTTTAAGTATTTCTCGTAAGAACTGAATTGAAGTCCAAGGTCAAGATAGTGTAGGAAGGCATCTTTCTCCGATCCCACATCGACGAAGCAGGCGTTGAGTCCGGGCATAAGTTTGCGCACTTTGCCCACGTAGATGTTGCCCACTGCGAACGTGCTCTCGCGCGGTTCGTTCTGATATTCTACCAGGCTCTTGTCTTCAAGTAGCGCGATGGATATCTCTTTGGGCTGGACATCAATAATAACTTCGCTTGTCATGTTGTATTCTTTCTTGGCTGTTGGTTGTTAAAGATAGAAAGGGGTGCACCTTGCATATCGCTATGCACAGGCACACTCCTTTCATTTTTCTCTCGCAAAGGGCTTACTTGCTCTTATGGCGATTCTTGCGCAGTCTCTTCTTACGCTTGTGGGTAGCCATCTTGTGGCCCTTCTTTTTCTTTCCGTTTGGCATAATTGAATGAAATGATTATTTATTGTTTAACTTATTGTTAGAATCTGTCTCTTCTTATTCCTGCGACATACGCTCGATGAAACTCTTGCAGGGCTTGAATGCGGGCAGGTCGTGTGCGGCAATCACCAGTGTCGTGTTCTTTGAGATGTTGCGAGCCGTCTTCTTAGCCCGGTGCTTGACGATGAAACTGCCGAAGCCGCGCAGGTAGACATTCTCCTTGTTGTTGGCTAGGCTGGTGCGGATTTCCTCCATGAAAGACTCAACTACGACAGACACGTCTTTAGGGTTGACACCGGTTTGCATGGCTATTGTCTTGACTATTTCAGCCTTGGTCATATTTGCTTTCTCCTTATTGTTTTATGTGTTACTTTTTGTTTCGGACTGCAAAATTACTCATTTTCAGTCAGATAAGGAAATTTTTTAGTGACTTTTTTGAAAAAAAACTATTTCAGGGCTTTTTTTACTCTCCAAAATACGTAATCAGTTCCTCTTTGGCAGCCGAATCCTGATTGCTCAGGTCTCGTATAATTTCACCTTTCTCCATGAGCGCGATGCGCGAGGAGATGTCGATGGTGTGTTGCAGGTTGTGGCTGCTGATGATGATTGTGCTGTTGGTGTGCTGTGCATAGTCGGTGACGAGGTGCTTCAGTACGTTCTGGCTTGTGGGGTCGAGGAAGTTGAACGGCTCGTCGAGGATGACGATGCGCGGCTGTCGTATGAGTGCCGAGATGATGCCCACCTTCTGCTTGTTGCCTGCCGAGAGGTTGCGGATGAGTTTTTTCTGTCCGAACACTTCGCCCGCCGACAGGCTCTCGTAGCGGGCCAGCCGTTCTTCGATGGTCTGCTGTGGTATGTTGCTGATTTTGCTGATGAAGGCGAAATACTCCTCGGGCGTCAGGTAGTCGATGAGGAAACTGTCGTCGACATAAGCACCGACCTGTTGCTTCCAGTCTTCCGACAGGGCGGGGTCGATGCCGTCCAGTTCCACATGTCCCTCGTCTGGCTTGAGCAGATCGAGCATCATTCGGAAGAGTGTGGTCTTGCCGGCGCCGTTGTTACCCACCAGGCCCAGAATGTCGCCGTCGTTGATGGTGAACGACGGGATATTGCAGGCAACGGTTTCACCAAATTGTTTCTTGAGATTCTCTATCTTAATCATACGCCATTCTTAATACTCAACTCTCAACTCTAAACTCTCAACTCTCAACTCTAAACTTATAAAGGCAGTCCTCTACCGTGGCAGTTCTTGAATTTCTTGCCGCTGCCGCAGGGGCAGGGGTCGTTGCGCCCGGGCTGTGGGTCCTTGACGAACGGTGTGCGTGGCTGCGGGGCCCGGGTGTCGCGCTGGGCAGCGGCCTGCTGCCTTCTGTCCACCATCTGCTCCTCTTGCAGGTTCTGTTTGTTCTCTGTGTATTGGCGGCGGTCGGTATGCTGTTCGGGAGCGGCTTCGCGCACTTCCTGTTGCATCTCCGGAATAGAGCCGCGGTTGAGCACAGCCATCGTGCGGTTGTTCATCTCGTTGATCATGTTGTCCCAGACCTTGGCACTCTCCAGTTTGAAGATGAGCAGCGGGTCTTTCTGCTCGTAACTGGCGTTCTGCACGGAGTGACGCAATTCGTCGAGTTCGCGCAGGTTCTCCTTCCACGACTCGTCGATGATGTGCAGCATCATCTGCTTCTCGAACTCTTTGACCACTGACTTACACTCCGTGTCGTAGGCCTCCTGCAGGTTGCAGGCAATGTTGTACACGCGTCGGCCGTCGGTAATAGGAACGATGATGCGCTCGTACATCTGTCCTTGTTCTTCATAGACGCGCTTGATGACGGGCCATGCCACTTCGCGTATATGCTCCGTCTTGCGGTTGAAGTTGGCCAGTGCAGCCTGGAAAGCATTCTCTGCCAGTTGGTCCGGCTTTTCGTTATGGAACTGTTCTTCGGTGAAAGGCACGTCCATGGCAAACAGATGTAGGAACTCCTCCTTGCAGCCCTGGTAGTCGTTGCGCTCGATGATGGTCGACACGCGGTCCCAGATGATGTTGGCGATATCCATGCCGATACGTTCGCCCATCAGGGCATGGCGGCGTTTCTCGTAGATCACGGTACGCTGTTTGTTCATCACGTCATCGTATTCCAGCAGGCGCTTACGGATGCCGAAGTTGTTCTCTTCCACCTTCTTCTGTGCACGCTCGATGCTCTTCGAGATCATGGGGTGCTCAATCATCTCACCCTCCTTGAATCCCAGTTTGTCCATGACCGATGCGATGCGCTCGCTGGCGAAGAGTCGCATCAGTTTGTCTTCCAGCGAGACGTAGAATACGCTGGAGCCCGGATCGCCCTGACGGCCTGCACGTCCGCGCAACTGGCGGTCTACGCGCCGGCTCTCGTGACGTTCGGTGCCGATGATGGCCAGTCCGCCGGCGGCCTTCACCTCGGGCGACAGTTTGATGTCGGTACCACGGCCGGCCATGTT
>DETM01000028.1:46261-46683 GCA_002361655.1 Prevotella sp. UBA3288
TCGGCCTCCTTCTGGTGCAGTTTGGCGTTCAGCACCTGGTGGGGTATGCCTTCGTGGTTGCCGGTCTCAGGGTCTACATACATGTCGAGCATTCGCGACAGCAGTTCGGAGATTTCCACCGATGTGGTACCGATCAGTGTGGGGCGGCCCGACTTGCGCATCTTCACCACCTCTTCGATGACGGCGCGGTACTTGTCGCGGGCTGTCTTATAGACGCGGTCGTCCATATCGATGCGGGCGATGGGTTTGTTGGTGGGTATCTCCACCACGTCGAGTTTATAGATGTCCCAGAACTCGCCGGCTTCGGTGATGGCCGTACCTGTCATGCCTGCCAGTTTGTGGTACATGCGGAAATAGTTCTGCAAGGTGATGGTGGCAAAGGTCTGTGTGGCGGCTTCCACCTTCACGTGCTCCTTGGCCTC
>DETM01000028.1:46781-47589 GCA_002361655.1 Prevotella sp. UBA3288
TACGTCCTGTCTGCTCGTCCACAATTTTCACCTCACCGTCGATGACCACGTATTCGTCGTCCTTGTTGAACATGGTGTATGCCTTGAGCAGTTGCTGCAGGGTGTGCACGCGTTCGCTCTGTATGGCGTAGTGGTTCATCAGTTCGTCCTTCTTGTTCAGGCGCTGCTCGTCGGTCAGTCCCTCTTCGGCTTCCAAGGCCGACAGTTGGGTGGTGATGTCGGGCAGCACGAACAGTTCCGGGTCGTTCACCTGCTTGGCCAGCCAGGCGGTGCCCTTGTCCGTTAGGTCGCACGAGTTCAGTTTCTCATCGACCACGAAGTAGAGAGGCTCCGTGACCTCATGCATCCTGCGGTTGTTGTTCTCCATATAGATCTCTTCCGTCTTGAGCATACCGGCCTTGATGCCTTCCTCTGAGAGAAACTTGATGAGCGGCTTGTTCTTGGGCAGGCACTTGTGCGAGCGGTATAGCGAGAGGAAGCCTTCGTCCGTCATCTCCTGTCCCTCTTTCTTCTTTCCCTCGCCTATGAGTTTCTCTCCCTCGGCTATTTTCTGCTTGGCCTCTGCCAGGAACTGTGTGGCCAGTTGTCGCTGCACACCGAAGAGTTTTTCCACCAGTGGCTGATACTCTTCGAACATCTGTACATCGCCCTTGGGCACGGGACCGCTGATGATGAGCGGTGTACGGGCGTCGTCGATCAGCACGGAGTCTACCTCGTCGACGATGGCATAGTTGTGGGCGCGCTGCACCAGGTCGGCCGGCGACACTGCCATGTTGTCGCGCAGATAGTCGAAGCCGAACTCGTTGTT
>DETM01000028.1:47637-58789 GCA_002361655.1 Prevotella sp. UBA3288
GTTGTTCGTGCCGAAGGTGATGTCGGCCTGGTAGGCCTTGCGGCGTGCTGCGGAGTTGGGCTGGTGCTTGTCGATACAGTCGACGGAGAGTCCGTGGAACATATAGAGCGGTCCCATCCACTCAGAGTCGCGCTTGGCCAGGTAGTCGTTGACGGTCACCACGTGCACGCCGTTGCCGGTCAGCGCGTTAAGGAAGACGGGCAGTGTAGCCACGAGGGTCTTACCCTCGCCGGTGGCCATCTCGGCAATCTTGCCCTGATGGAGCACCACGCCGCCGAAGAGTTGCACGTCGTAGTGCACCATCTCCCATTTCAAGTCGTTGCCGCCGGCTGTCCAGTGGTTGTGGTAGATGGCCTTGTCGCCATCGATGGTGATAAAGTCCTTGCGCGGGTCGCCGGCCAGTTCGCGGTCGAAGTCGTTGGCCGTGACGATGGTCTCCTCGTTCTGTGCGAAGCGGCGTGCCGTCTCCTTGACGATGGCATAGACCTCGGGCATCACCTGGTCGAGGGCCTTCTCGTATTCCTCGAGGGCCTCTTTCTCTATCTTGTCTATCTTGGCGAAGATGTCGGCACGTTCGTCGATGGGGGTGTCCTCGATGGTGGCCTTCAGGCGTTCTACCTCCTCTTTCTGGGCTTTTGCGGCAGCCTGCACTTGCTGTCTGATTTCCTGTGTGCGTGCTCGGAGGGCGTCATTGTCCAGTACCTCCACTTGGGGCGAGACAGCCTTTATCTGCTCTACGAACGGCTGTATTTTCTTCATATCTTTCGAAGACTTGTCGCCGAACAGAGCCTTCAGGATTGTATTGAAATTCATCTTTATATTTAAATAATTAATTGTTTGCGAATGATAATTTGGGGTGCAAAGTTACTGATTTTTTGCCAATTAAAAGCAAAAATCTGCCATTATTTGCTAACGATGTTCAGAATAGTGGCTTCGACGAGCACGCATTGGGTGCCCTGATGCGTATGCACCGTGCGATGGTTGGTGCTATCTGGTCTGCGGTGACGGGGGTCTGTATGTGTTCGGCAGTGGTGCCTGTACCCCAGAAGATGATGGGGAACTGAGTGAACGATGCCCTCGACAGCAGGTTTTCCTGTGTGTTCTCGTTATGGATGCGCCATCCCGGTGCTGCTTCGATGACGATGTCGCCGCAGTGCTCGGCACTGAATCCGTTGCGCACCTTCAGCAAGTTCTCGTTCTGCGTGGTCAGCAGTTGCAGGCTGGTGTATACATTTCTTACTCCCGACATCATAGCCAGGAACTCCTGTGCCCGTTGGGTGGCATCGGTGACGCTGATCTTTTTCGACTCCAGCAGTTGGTGGTTCAGGTACATCTGGTTGCCGAAGGTCGCTTCCACATAGATGCCTTGGCCCCAGAAAGCGCCGAAGTAGATATTCATCAGGTTGGCCGTGCGGTCCATGTAGAAGGTGCCGGTGGGGATGCGGTATTTCTGGTAGTCGCTGGTTTCCTCGTCGCTATAGCCGGTGCTGGTCAGCACGAAGAGCACCTGTTCGCGGCCCAGTGCCTTTTCAAAATGGCTGACGAGGCGTGCTATCTCGTTGTCTAGCCTGACATAGGTATCCTGCATCTCCATCTGACATTCTGTCACCGTGCGGTGGTCGTAGTTGCCGGCGTAATAGGTGATGCTCAGCAGGTCAGTCACCTTGTCGTTGCCCATCCCCGTGCTGGCAGCACACTGTTTGGCCATGTCGGTCATGTCGGCATTGACCATGGCGCTGGCCTTGTATTCCACGAAGCGCCTTTCACCGGCGAAGGTGTGCTTAAAGGGCTGCTGCTCGCCCATCTGCATGAAGTAACTGAAGTTGCCGGTCAGCAGTGTGGATGGTTCCCAGACGGTGGTCTGCACCTTCTGGCTTGGGGCCTGCAGCCGGTTGTAGGCCTGCACCCACGACGGCAGGCTGGTGACGTAGTAGTCGGTGGAGCACCAGTGTCCGCTGGCATCATCAATCCATAGGGCGCCGTCGGCAGCATGTCCTGCCGACAGTATGGCAGCGTCGCGCCAGGGGGCGATGGCATAGACGATGGCTTTGCCGGCCGTGGCCATTTTCAGTTCGTCGCCGATGGTCGATGTGCTCAGGTTGGCAGCCGAACCGCCGTCGCCGGTGTTCAGACCGGTCTGTTTCCGGTCGTCAACGCTGCCGATAGGGCGTAGCGTCTTGCGGTTCATCCATCGCTGGCCTACTATATTATTATAATAAGGTGTAGTGCCGGTCACGATAGAGGCGATGGCCGACGAGCGGTCGATGGGCGTGAAGGGGTAGGAGGCATGGGTGTAGACCCGCCCTTCGTTGAACAGCCGTTTGAAGCCGTCCTCACGGTAGAGTGGGGCGAAGGCCTGCAGGTAGTCGCTGCGCAGTTGGTCGATGCTGATGCTGACAACGAGTCGTGGCGCAGCGGTGGGCTGTGCCGAGTCGGCCAACGTGTCTGCCTGGAATCCCAGTATGGCCAGCAGGGTGAGGTAGATGGTCTTATTTGTCATGGATGTGTCTCCAATATCTTAACAGCAAACATAATGCCAAAATTTCCATGCCCTCGGCATAGTCCTGCCAGAAGGCACCGATGAAGAACAGTACGACGCACGCCATACTGACGGTGAACCAGCGTGTCTTCCGCCGTCGGACGACTGTGGGGATAAACAGCAGCGACAGGGGGTTGAGCACCAGTATCTGCAGATTGATGCTGGTGGTGGGGTGCTGCGAGAAGATCATGACGAATAGCACGATGCCAGCCAGTCCGGTGGCCAGCATGAGCAGGGCGTCGAAATAGCGCAGCGTCGAGTGCCGGCAATGCTCGTAGATAAACACGGCCAGTGAGACGGCCAACAGGAACATGGCGCACTGCATGGGTGTCAGTGGAAATTCTTCTTCAACCACCTGTACGCGCCCCGGCACTATGACTCGTTCTTCCTTGACCAGCGGCACGCGCTGGTTGTCGCGCACTATCATGGCGCGGTTGAAGTCGCGGCGCAGGTTGTCGGGCAGGAACTGCTGTTCGCGCTGGGTGGCTTTCCTGTCGGCTTTGATGCCCAGCAGGATGTCGTTGCCGAAGGCAGCCCAGGGGTGGCGGCTGTTGCGCTCGTGAATCATGTGGCGGAACGAGGGTGCTTCGCCGTCCAGCGGTGCATACTCCACCGTTCCGTCCAGGTTGGCCTCGATGATGTTGCGCGGCCGTGTCGAGCAGTTGTCGAAGAAGTAGTTGTAGCGGTAGGTCTTGTTCTCGGCCTTGCTGTTCTCACGCAGCGCATCCAGCAGTCGGCGCTTCTCGTCGTTGGTCAGGTTGAGCACCTGCTCCGATACCTGACTGCCCCATTCATAGTAGTAGGGCCAGAAATAGCGGGCGGGGATACATTCCAGTTGGTAGTCGGTCAGTCCGAAGACGAAGCGGGTGACGAAGTGTGGCGCCTTGAAATTGAAGACGCCATAATTATATATGTAGTCGGCCCCGGTACTCAAGTTGTGGCATCTGATGGCCGTATGGCCATAGAGGCTGTAAATCTCGTTGTGGGGCGAACAGGTGATCAGGCCCATCTCGATGCTGTCCGTCGGCGTGTCGTCGGCTTCCGCTGCTGACGAACCCGTCAAAAGGACGAGAAAGACGGCAAAAATAGTCCTAAAAATGTTTTCGAATTGTTTCACGATGCAAAATTACGCTATATTTTCCACTTTCGGTGCGTTTAGTTCGATTTTTTTTAATAATTTTGCACCCTGAAAGAAAAAGCAGAGTATGAACAGAAGGTTTTTATGTAATATGATGGCAGCGGTGTGCTGTGTCGCCGCCTACGCTCAGAGCGGCACCAATTCGCCTTACAGCCAGTATGGCTATGGCGTGCTGTCCGACCAGTCGCAGGGTTTCAGCCGCGGCATGAACGGTGTGGGTCTTGCCCTTCGCCGTGGCAATGCTGTCAATACCCTTAATCCCGCTTCCTATTCAGCCATCGACTCGCTGACCATGATCTTCGACGTCGGTCTGTCGGGTCAGATTACCAACTTCAAGGAGGGCAACGCCAGTGTCAATGCCCGCAATGCCGACTTCGAGTATGCCGTCGGCTGTTTCAGGCTGATGCGCAACGTAGGCATGAGTTTCGGTGTGCTGCCGATGACCAATGTGGGCTATTCCTACAGTTCTACCACTCGCCTGGCCGACAATCGCGGCACCATCGAGGAGACTTACGAGGGCGACGGCGGCCTGCACAAGGTGTTCATCGGTGCCGGCTGGCGTATCATCAAGCCCCTGTCCGTGGGTTTCAATGCCGCCTACGTTTGGGGAGGCTACGACCGCGACATCGTGAGCAGTGCCGGCACTGACATCAACTCGCTGGTCAAGTCCTATGAGGCCAGTGTGAAGACCTATCATCTCGACTTCGGCCTGCAGTGGCAGCAGCCCCTGAACAAGACCGATATGCTGACCCTCGGTGCCACTGTCGGCTTAGGGCATAAAATCAATGCCGACCCCGAATGTACGATTATCAACATCAACTCGCTGACCACCACTCCCGACACCGCCCGTTTCGTCATCAGTAACGGCCTCTCGCTGCCCATGACCTACGGCCTGGGTGCCGCCTTTAGCCACAAAGACCAGTTGACCGTTGCCCTTGACGGTACCCTGCAGCAGTGGGGTGGGCTGGATATGCCTGTCTACGAGAATGGCGACTACCATCTGCGTAGCGGCCTGATGAAAGACCGCTATAAGGTGAACCTCGGTGTCGACTATGTGCCTAACAGCATGAGCCGCAGTCTCTTGGAGCGCATCCACTATAGGATGGGTGCCGGCTATGCCACACCATATTATAAAATTAACGGTCAGGACGGTCCTAAGGAGATCAGTGTCAGTGCCGGTTTCGGCATACCCCTGCAGAACGGCTGGAACACGCGAGGCAACTTGCGCCCCGTGCTCAACATCAGTGCCCAGTGGGTCAATACATCGGCCACAGGACTCATCAAGGAGAATATGTTCCGTATCAATATCGGACTGACTTTCAACGAACGCTGGTTTGCCAAGTGGAAAGTCGACTGATGAATAGGGAGTTGAGAATTGAGAATTGAAAGTTGAGATGCTTCGGTTTTTACTCGGTTTTGGTTGGCTGTCTTCCTGCTTGCTGCTGCTTGCCGCGTGCAACCAGCCACAGGAGCATATCGCCGGTGCCATCCGCCCAGAAGACTCCGTGCCGATGATGACCTCCTACGGGGTCAACACGCTCATCTCCGATTCCGGCGTCATCAAGTACCGCATCGTCACCGAGCGATGGGAAGTCAACACCACCCGGCAGCCGTCACGATGGGAGTTCATGAAGGGCATCTTCTTCGAACAGTTCGACGAGCAATTCCACGTACAGGGCTACATACAGGCCGACACAGCGTGGTACTACGACCAGCAGCGCCTGTGGAAACTGCGCGGGCGTGTCACCCTGCGCAATATCGACGGACTGGTCTATACCAGCGAAGAACTCTATTGGAATGGCATCACCCACGAGTTCTATTCAACGGTCTTCTCACGCCTCGTCACACCGGAACGTACGATGGAAGGCACCTATTTCCGCAGCAATGAACAGATGACGCGCTACACCGTCACCAACTCGCAGGGCTCGTTCCTGGCCTCCGACTTCGACGACCCGGAACCGGCCGATACTGCCACAATCCCCAAACCGAATCAGCCATGACATCAGTAATCATCGGTCTCATCATTACTATGGTGTTCTCTGCCTTCTTCTCAGGCATGGAGATCGCCTTCGTGTCAAGCAACAGGCTGCTGGCCGAGGTGGCCCGTGAGAAAAACGGACTGTCGCAGCGGGCCATCGCCCTGTTCTACCGCCACCCCAACAACTTCGTCTCGACCATGCTTGTGGGCAACAATATCGCCCTGGTCATCTACGGCATCCTCTTTGCTGAAATCTTTGACAACTATGTCTTCGACGGCATTGTCCAGAGTGCGGCCACACGCGTCACCCTCGACACGCTGCTCTCTACGCTCGTAGTGCTCTTCACCGGCGAGTTCCTCCCCAAGACCATTTTCAAGAGCAACGCAAACGGCATGCTCACCTTCTTCGCCATACCGGCTTTCATCTGCTATGTGGTGCTCTATCCCGTGTCGCGTTTTGCCACCCTGCTGTCCAAGGGCCTGCTTTGGATTATGGGCGTCAAGATGAGCAAGGAACAGGAGGAGAAAGGCTTCACCAAGGTCGACCTCGACTACCTGGTGCAGACTACCATCGACAATGCCCGCAGTGATGAGGATATACAGGAGGAGGTGCGCATCTTCCAGAACGCCCTGGAATTTTCTGAGACCAAGGTGCGCGACTGTATGGTGCCCCGGACGGAGATCGATGCCGTCGAAGATTCTTGCGACATTGAGGCGCTCAAGCAGAAATTCATCGAGAGCGGCCACTCCAAAATCGTGGTCTACCACGAGGACATCGACCATATCATAGGCTATATACACTCCTCTGAGATGTTCCGCAGCCCTAAAGACTGGACCAAGAGCCTGCGCACCATGACCTTCGTACCCGAGACCATGGCCGCCAGCAAGATGATGCAGACCTTCCTGGCACAGAAGAAGTCGCTTGGCGTCGTTGTCGACGAGTTCGGCGGCACCAGCGGACTGGTGGCACTCGAAGATATCGTCGAGGAGATCTTCGGCGACATCGAGGACGAGCACGACTCCAGCAACTATGTGGCCAAGCAACTTGACAATGGCGAGTATCTGCTCTCTGCCCGGCTGGAGATAGAAAAGGTCAACGAACTCTTCGGCCTGCAACTGCCCGAGAGCGACGACTACATGACCGTCGGCGGTCTCATCCTCCATGCCTATCAGAGTTTCCCGAAACTCAACGAGGTGGTTGCCATTGGCAACTTTTCATTCAAAATCGTCAAGAATACGGCAACGAAAATAGAACTGGTACGACTAAAAGTCGGCGAAAGCACCAATTTTTCTTAAAAAATTCTCTTAATTCAAGAAAACTTAGTAACTTTGTCGGCTGAATTTGAAAAAACAGAAAAAACAATAAATAAAAAACAACAAAAAAGAAATGGCAGCAATTGGAAAAATCAGAAGTTGGGGCCCCGTCCTCATCACCATTCTGGCAATCGCACTGCTCGGCTTCATCGCCGAGACGGCATTCGAAACATTAGGTAAGAAAAAAATGATGGACAGTCGCACGGCAGGTATCGTCGACGGCGAGAAAGTGGACATCCAGGACTTCAACAAGCAGGTCGAGGAGTATCAGCAGATTCTCAAACTCCAGGGTCAGGGCGACCTCAACGAAGACGCCCTCAGCAGTCTGCGCGACTATCTCTGGAACAACTACATCCGCAACAAAGCCATCGAGAAAGAGGCCGCCGAGTTGGGACTGACGGTCACCGACGAGGAGTTCAAGCAGGTACTCACCGACGGTACCCACCCCTCGCTCCGTCAGGTGCCCGTCATCAACCAGTTCATCAACCAGCAGACCGGTCTCTTCGACTATACCCAGGTCAACAGCGTACGCGACTACCTCAAGCAGGCCGCACAGCAGGCCGAGACGGCCGAGGCTCGTCAGCAGGCCATCGAGCAGTCGGAACTGCTCGAGTATTGTTGGCCCGTGGCCGAGCGCATGCTTCGTCAGCAGTTGCTCCTCGACAAGTACCAGGCACTGCTCGCTGGCTGCGTTGCCTCCAACCCCGTGTCGGCACAGGCAGCCTTCAACAATGCTAACGTAGAGAGCAACATCCTGCTGGCATCACTGCCTTACTCGGCCATCAACGACAACGACATCGAGGTGACCGATGCCGACATCAAGGCTAAGTACGACGAGAACAAGAGTGCCTACAAGACCTATCAGGAGACGCGCGACATACAGTATGTCACCTTCCAGGTGCTGCCTTCACAGGCCGACCGCGACAAGTTGATGGAGACCATGAACGAGGCTTATGCCTCGTTCCGACAGGACAGCCTGCCCGCAGCCGACGTCGTACGTGCCGCACAGTCGCAGACAGCCTATCTCGGACTCCCCGTCACCCGTGCCGCCCTCAATGCCGATGTCGCTTCGCGCATCGACTCCATGGCCGTCGGACAGACCCTGCAGCCCTACGAGAATGCCGGCGACAACACCTTCAACGTGGTCAAACTGCTCAGCAAAGTCCAGGCTCCCGACTCTGTCGAGTACCGCTCCATCGCCGTGATGGGGGCCGACCCCGCTGTCTCTGAGAAGACCGCCGACAGTATCTACCAGGCACTCAAGGCCGGTGCCGTGTTCGACAGCATCGCCAAGAACTACCGTCAGACGGGTGCCAAGAACTGGGTGACCAGCGCCAACTATCAGAACTTCCAGAACATGGACCTGGACAACCGCCAGTTCTTTACAACCCTTTTCTCCCTCGGACAGGGTGAGATGAAGAATCTCAAACTCACACAGGGCAACGTCATCATTCAGGTCACCAACCGCCGGGCCATGGTCACCAAGTACGATGTCGCCGTCGTCAAACGTACCATCAACTTCTCCAGCGATACCCACACCGAGGCCTACAACCGCTTCAGCCAGTTCGTCAGCGAGAGCGGCAACGTGGCCGGACTGAAGGAAAAGGCTGCCGAGTATGGCTACACTGTGCTCGACCGCGAACTGACACCCGCCGACCACAACATCGCCGGCCTGCATCGCACCAGCGAGGCCATACGCTGGATCTTCGGTACTGCCCAGGAGGGTGAACTGTCCGAGGTCATGCGTTGCGAGAACGACAACTACTTGCTCGTCGTTGGGTTGGAGAAGATCAACCCCGAGGGCTATGCCGACATCAGCAGCAAGACCGAGGAACTGAAGCAGATGGTGGTGCGCGACAAGAAGTTCGAACAGTTGGCACAGAAGTTCAACGGCGTCACCAGCATCGACGCTGCCAAGGCTGCCGGTGCCCAGATCGACACCGTCAAGATGATTACCTTCAACGCTCCCGCCTCTATCCGTAGTCTCGGCACCTCCGAGCCCGCTCTGAGCGGTGCCGTAGCCGGTGTCGAGAAAGGGCAGTTCAGCAAGGCTCCCGTCAAGGGTCAGCAGGCTGCCTATGTGTTCCAAGTGACAGACCGTCAGACCCGCGAGGGCGCTCACTACGATGCTAAGGCTCAGGAGGATATGCTCCGTCAGCAGGCCATCCGCCAGGTGATGAGCATTGCCAATCAGGATCTACTTCGCACCATCAAGGTCGACGACTTCCGCTATAACTTCTTCTAGAGAGAAGAAGCGTATTTTTTATGAATATTCACCGAGAGTGTGACTCCGTGAGGAGTTGCACTCTTTTTCTTGGTACGCATATCTTCCTGTTTTTTTTCTGTGGAAAACTTTGGAGTATTTCGATAATTTTCTTATCTTTGCAACCAAACAGTTACAATTATGGAGAATAACAATCTACTGCCCGTTGGGACCACTCTGCAAAACGGGAAATACCGCATCAAGCGTCAGTTGGCATCAGGCGGTTTCGGCAATACCTATGAGATTTATGAGACCCAGTTCGAAGAGACCTTCGCCATGAAAGAGTTCTATCTCAAAGGCGTTAACGAACGTGATGATGACAGCAAGACGGTCAGCGTGAGCAACGCTGAGAATACGCCGGAATTCGTCTCACAGAAAGAGAAATTCAAGAAAGAGGCCCTCCGGCTGCGCAAACTGGACAATCCCCATGTGGTGCGGGTCTACGACCTGTTCGAGGAGAACGAGACAGCCTACTACGTTATGGACTTCCTGAAAGGCGATTCGCTCTCGGCCTGCATGAAGAAAGCGGGTCGGCCCTTCAGCGAGCAGGAGGTGATAGACTATACCCAACAGGTACTCGCGGCTCTTGAAGCCGTACACGCTGAGAACATCTGGCATCTGGACCTGAAGCCGGGCAACATCATGACCGACGGCGAAGGCAAGGCCGTGCTCATCGACTTCGGTGCCAGCAAGCAGTTTCACGACAGCGACGGACGCTCGCTGTCCACGTCGACCGGACTCTGCTATACGCCAGGCTTTGCACCTACAGAGCAGATAGAGTCGAACACCAGTCGCATGGGCCCATGGACCGACCTCTACGCCTTAGGGGCTACGATGTACAATCTGCTGACCATGAAGACACCGCCGTCGGTATCCGACATTCAGGACGGCGAAGGCTTTGACTTCCCCGAGAATGTCAGCCCCGAGACCCAGCGCATGATACGCTGGCTCATGGAGCCCAACCGCAAACGCCGCCCACAGTCTGTCGACGAGGTGTGGCGATTCATGGAACGCTACTTCGGCTTACCACTATGGAAACATGAAGAGCAACCCCTAGAGCAACCCGCAGAACAGTCTGAGGGACTGGCTACTGTCTTGAGCCAGCAACCGACCTACAACTATGTGGCACAGGGGGAGCCACGCCGCTCCAAACTGCCATGGATCATCGCCGCTGTAGCGGGCGGTCTGGCCATATTGGGGGCCATCGCTGCCATCGTGGTCTACATCAACTTCCTGAAGCCCACCGGCTCAACGGGACACGCAACGGAACACGCCGAATATAGCGGGCAGACCGAACCGCCACAGACAGTCAGCCCTGCCGAGATGCCTGCTGAACCAGCCGCCCCCGTTGCCATTGAGGAAGAGCCCGAGTCGCCACAGCCGACAAGGGAACTCATAAAAGAAGATGTGCCTCAGAAAAAGGAAATGACAAAACCTGTTGACGTCCCGGTATCCCATGACCACAAAGATGATGTTGATGAGACGGACCACGTCATCAAGATCGCTGAGCAACAAACACCGGCTGTCCTTGATGAGAATGAAATAGTTCACGATGTGGTAGAGCAGATGCCTTCATTCCCGGGGGGCGATGCTGCATTGACACAGTATCTCTCGTCGAATGTCAAGTATCCTGCCGTGGCTGTGGAGAATGGTATTCAGGGACGTGTCGTCTGCAAGTTCGTTGTTGAGCGCGACGGCTCCATCACCGATGTACGAGTTGTGAAAAGTGTCGACCCCTCGCTCGACAAAGAGGCCGTCCGCGTCATCCGTGCAATGCCCCGCTGGTTTCCCGGCAGGCAAAACGGCGCTGCCGTCAGAGTGAATTACGCTGTGCCTGTCAGATTCAGTCTACAATAAAAGCCACACACAGAAATGGCAGCCCGCACGATGAATTAGTTTGGAGGCTTCTGGCACCGTGTG
>DETM01000028.1:58913-59348 GCA_002361655.1 Prevotella sp. UBA3288
TTGGAGGCTTCAAACGGTGCGTTTGAAGGCTTCTTTGCTTTGCTTTCTTTTCTTCTTTCTTTTTCCTTTTTTTCTTTATTATTTTTTCTTTATTCTATAGAATAAAGAAAAAAGGAAATACAGTAATACAGTAAATACAGTAAGATATATAAACTTCCTTCGCGCGTACCGCGTGCGCGCGGTACGCGCGATACATTTTTTAGAATATTACTGTATTTACTGTATTTACTGTATTACAATCACCATCGTCCGACTGAGCCAATCATTTGTTCATCATTTCGCGCGTGATTTAAGCAAATTTTGTCTAAAACAAGGCTGTGTTATAACAAAAAGAAACGATTTCTTGGTAAAAATCGCTACCTTTGCCAACAAATTCGATGACAATGGAACAGAAATTCGGGAAAAATAGCATTGATATTGAGGCGCTGCGCGAGT
>DETM01000050.1:0-227 GCA_002361655.1 Prevotella sp. UBA3288
GGGCCGTAGCCTGGTTGGTGCTGGTTACGGCGTACATCACGGTGCCCTGCGGGTTCTCGGTCTCGCCAATCTTGGCTACGGTACCGGCCTTGACGATAGCATCAGTGCTCTCGGCGAAGATGCCCTCAATGGCTGTCGGCAACTGATCCACATTCTCGACTTTGGCCCACTGAGCCACAGGAGCGTAGATGGGAGCAATCTCCACGTCGTAGGCGGGCATGGTGAAG
>DETM01000050.1:359-5433 GCA_002361655.1 Prevotella sp. UBA3288
GTAGCAGCGCGAGCGTCATTAATATCTTATTTCTCATATTGTTCATATCTTTATGTTGTTTATACCTTTTATATATTTAATAGCCTGCTCTTACGTATTTTGCGTCAGCATCTACTGTTTCACTCCAGGTAGATTTGTCCGAGCTGTACTCAATCTTACCGGTGAAGCCATCGCCCTTCTTGAGGGTGATTAAGGAGGTATTTATAGCTTTTTTATCAGCATTCTCAGCCCACAACTTGCCGCCATTGACGGTGACGGTTGCTGAAGAACTAGCCGTAATTCCATAGCCATAATTACCATTTCCCTTACCTACGGCCTTGACCTCGCCTCCGTAGATGTTCACAGAGCCATCTGGCCTCAGCGATATTCCATAACCATTCGCACCTGTGGCATCAACCGACCCGCCATAGACGTTAATTGTTCCTGTGTAATAGAAACCGCCACGATCTTTTTTAGAAGAAGTCGCTGTTACCTTGGCGCTGTGAACTTCCAATGTTTTTATGCTCGTAGTGGCATCATCACCAGAGTTATCAACAACCAATTCGCCAGTCATCTGGGCTTGGCCATAAATGCTGAGATAGTTAGTCTTACCAATAATCTGTTTGGCAGTCAACGTGGCGCCGTCCTTGATAATCAGGTCGACTTTACCATTTAATGTAATACTTCCATTGATAGTGACTTGTCCCTCCACCACATAGGTGCCTGCTGACCATTCGACACCAGCGTCAGCATTCTCCACCGTGGTAACCTCTGTCGGAATCTCCGTTGCCACCAGCTTCTTCTGGTCGGCATCCCACTTCATATAGGCTTTTGCCGGGTCTACAGCCGCCTTCTTCTCCACCGTCACGCCGATGACTTTCTTCGTGCCGTTGTACTTGACGGTCATCGGGGTGCCCTCGGTGATGGTGTTGGCAGACTTGCCGTCGTTGCCGAACTGTACGCCTAATTCGCCAGCGGTCACGGCGATGTTAGTCTTGTCGGCCAGTGCGTCCTTGCTGAGGAAGAGGTTGCTCTCGGCGTAGTACTCCACCTGCAACTCGATGTTGCTGGCGGGCATCTTGGCGAGCGTCCACGTCTTGCCGGTCTCGTCGGGGGTCAGCGACCACTCGGTGGGCTCGTGAACGGCACAGGTTATTTCGAGGGAGTAGTAAAAGCCTTGGTAGTTCTCACCATCATAAATACCATTAACCGTAGCAGTACCTTCGAAGGGGGCGCTGATGGTGATGAATTGGCTGTCATCTTCTATACCACAAGTTACCTTCTCACTGCCAGAGGAGGTTGGAGCCTCATTTGTACAACAGCCTTTACTCAATCCATAGAGTTCCTTTATAATATGGTCGAGTTCGCCTTCTTCAGTAAAAATATCACATTTGAACGTGTGTGGCAGCGTGACGTTCTCCTTGGTCACGGTCTTGTCGTTGACCTTGAAGGTCACGTTGTACGTGTCCTGCGCCCACGCTCCGCCGACTGCCGTGAGTAGCAGTGCGAGCGTCATTGTTAGTCTTTTAAATTTTCTCATATTCGTTATTGTTTAAAATTGTTTGATATTGTCTTTACCTTATATTATATATACATACGTGAGACAAAACGGAAGAAGACCCTCCCCCTGCCCCTCCCTATATGGAGGGGAGTGATTACTCATGTGGAGGGGAGTGAAAAGCAAAAGCCGGGGCATCCTGTTGTGGATGTCTCGGCGGAAATTTTTCTTCTGGGTGTGTGGGTGCGCTTATTCCATACGTTTCATGATGTCGCACAGGAATACGTCGCTGACATTTTCGTAGTCGGCCTTGTCGTAAATGTAAAGCAGTTGAAGTTCGTCGGCAACGATGCGCACACGAATGATGACTCGCGCCCCACTGCTCTTGCCGCGCCCCTTCGAAGTAATGGCCAGCCGTACCTTTCGTGCACCGCCATCAAACTCTACGCCCTGCATGGGATTCAGTAGTAGCGACTCCAGCAGGCGTTCGAAGTCTTGCTGTAGCGACTTGTGACGTTTCTTTAGCCGCTTATAGGCTATGCGGAAGTCCTCAGATGTCTTGACTCTCATAGTGCACGCAAGTGCTCAATGGCTTCCTCTGGAGTCATGCTGGGCTCCGCCTCTACCTGTTTCATACTGCGTTTGATGATGCGAGCCAACTTGTAGGTCTCTTCCAACTGAAGCATTCTGTTCCAGCGTCGGGTGCTCATGCTGACGGTAACCCTTCCAGGTGTTCTGTCGATAATTGCTTCCATAATCGTATCGTTTTACGTTTGAACTTCGTTCGAAGCCGCTCACGCTCGGAATAGCTCGAATTTTTTTCGGCTCTTCTCTCGCTTAATCGCGGCTTTTACGGTGCAAAGATACGATTTAGCGAGCAGAAAACCAAATTTTATTTGAGTTTTCTCGAGCGTGAGTATCTTCGAGGCAAAGCCTCAGAGATACGATTTAGCGAGCAGAAAACCAAATTTTCCCCTCAGAAAATTCACCATTCTTGCGTCCCTTCGGTAGCAAGCGAGCAGAGTCCGAGGCACCGTGCGCTCGGCTATGCCGCTTTGCTATGCAAAGAACCGTGAACCGTGAACCGTGAAAAATTTCCGTTTTGTCTCAGTATGTCAAAGAACACGTTGAGCGAGTAAAGAGCGTGACGCTCGCTTACAGGCTCTTTCGAGCGGAGGATGATCTTCGGGCGAAGCCTCAAATGGTCCTTTTCCTCTTCTCGCCCTGCTTGTTAGTATTTACGTCTTATTCTGCATTATATGTGAATGAGATGTTGCTCAGGTCAGAGTAGTCAAGCGTTGCGGTTCCGCTGGCATTAGTGGTAATATCACCAGCAACTCTAGACGCAATGTTCACCCCTGTGCAGCCGGCAATGGTATAGTTTGTGGGTTTATTATATACACCGATGTCGCTGGGCCCGGGATTCGTGCCCAAATACTTGTTCTCGGAGAAATAGCAGTTTATCAGGCGTACCTCGCTTCCCATATTGATACCAATCGCACCGCCCCAGTATGCGTTGCTCTTGGTCGTATAATTATTGATGAACGTACAGAGGCTCATGTAGAGACTGCCCGTGTAGTTATTGATGGCTCCGCCTATTTCACCGGAATAGTTGCCGCTGAATGCGGTTTTGATGGCATACAGTTTACCTTTGTTCTCTATCGCACCGCCACCTTGGCCGCTGCTGCTTACGTGGCAGTTGACTATCGTACATTCGTCAAGCACTATTGTACCGGAATTATTGATGGCAGGGCCGGCACCACTGACAAACCCTGTGAGGATGAGATTCTTAAAGGCAACGGTTGCAGGGGACTTAACCGTGAAAGCCCTGATTGCTGAAGTGGTACTGAGCTCCTTTCCGTTGCCGTCGATGGTCAATGCCACTTTGCTGTTAATTTCAATCTCTGCAGTGCAAACAATGTCGTTCATGAGTTTGACATTCTTTCCGGATCTCAGTGCGGTTTTCAACTCACTAAAGGTTTTGACTCCTGTAAAAGGAACTTTCGTAGCCGTGACGCTCTTCACCCGCTTCGAGCCGTTGTAGGTGATGGTGACTTGGTCGCCCTCGGTAGCCTCGGCGGGCGAGATGGTCCAGTTGTCAGCATCCTCAGTGCCCTCGGCCAGGGTCACGTTATAGTACGTGACGGTCTTGCCCGTGCAGGGAATGGTGAAACTCGTGGCATTCTTGGCATCGAACGAGAGGTTGATGTTGCCGCTCTTCGAGCCGAGAGTAGCGGTGTTCATGGTCACTGTCAACACACTTGACTTGCCAGCAGGAACACAGTTGTTGTAAGACCAAGTTCCTACGGTGTTATCATACTCAGTGTAATAGGCCTTACCTAACGGTTCGAAAATATCTCCAGTCTGGTTGCCATTTCCATTGAAAATGACACCTTCAACGTCGTCAGGCAGTTCACAATAGTAAACCTTCTGGCCATACTCGTTCGTGTAGAGTTCGGTCATAGCCACTCCGGGCCACTCGGGACCATCGTTCCAATAGTAGACATGGATATCACCCCAGCCCAGCGCATCCGTGAAATAGACATTTTTGTCTGCCGCATTGTGCGTCATTTCAGCGGTGAAGTCCCAAGGATTGCTGATAGTTACAAACAAGGGCTTGTTGCCGCTGTTTGTAATGGTGAAGGTCTTCTGAGCCATGGCATCGACCTCCACGCTGCCGAAGTCCTGAGTGGTGCCGTCGGTGTTGATGGCGAAGATGGCTGCGGCCGGCTCGGTGACGGTGGTCTGTGCCACTGCGCCCGATACTGCCACGAGCAGCAGGGCGAGAATAGAAAATAGTTTTTGTTTCATAAGCATAAAATGTTTAGTTTAAAATTGTTTATAATTTGAATTGTCGTAGTTGGTGAATGCCCGAAAGCACAGCGGTCCCGCCATGCCCGGAGGCACGGCGAGACCGTATGTCAAACCGCCGCTGCGCACGAGGCGTAGTGCAGGATGTAAAGATTGTTAATGGGGGGGGGGTAAGAGCCAAGCCGCTCCCGCCGCCCAGCCGGCGGCACCCTCAGTCCTCCCGCCCGTCAGTGTAGGGCCGGTAGCAGCGTCGCGGGTGTATGTCAGTGGTTGCAGGGGCATTGTGTCGGTTTGTGGATGAGTTGAAATTATCTCTTCTTGTATTTCTTACTTTCGACTGCAAAGATACGAAAAAATTCCGAGACCACCGCACATTTCGGAAAAAAAGTGGAAGAAAGTTCATTTTTTCTCCTGAAATTCTTTGGCCGTTTCCCATTTTTTATGTATCTTTGCACTGTCAAACAAAAACAATTGACGGCAATGGCAGACGACGAGCAGAAGAGACAGAAAGGAAAGTCCCAGCAGGCCCATAAGCCCCATAGCAGAAACTCAGCGTGGTATGGCTTTGGCAGCAGCCTCCGACAATACAGATACAGATGATACAGATGTTTTCTTAAACCCCATCGCGTACCGCGTGCGCGCGGTACGCGCGATAAAAGTTTTAAATATATCTGTATTATCTGTATCATCTGTATTAAGAATAAAGAATAAAGAAAAAAGAAAGAAGAAAAGAAAGCAAAGCAAAGAAGCCTCCATTCCACCCGTTTGAAGCCTCCAAACGCACCG
>DETM01000050.1:5567-22553 GCA_002361655.1 Prevotella sp. UBA3288
CACGAATCACACTAATCAAACGAATATCTTACATTTCATTGAGCAGTTCCTCAGCATTGAATAGGTGGTTCGTAGGTGGCGGGTATGTAGGTCGACTTGATGCGCCACTCCTTAGGGTAGAGATTGTTGGCACGCGACCCGATGTTTTTTACTGCTCCAAGAGGATGCCCCATGAAGCAGACCTCGACGAGGCCGCGTGGGGTGTCGGGCGACAGGATAAGGGCTTCGCGTCGCAGATAGGCGATGGCCTGCTGATAAGTGAGGTCGACATGTGGACCGTCGACATGCAAGTCGAGCGGCGAGAGCGTGGCTACCGGCTGCGTCTTGTCACCTTTCGATAGGGTGCGGCTGCCACCCCGTTTGCGAAGCACACACATGAAGAGCCCTTCGCCCCGGCTGATGCCCGGTATGAAGCGGTAGACCGGTTCGGCGAAGCCGGGGAGCAGCGAGCCGGTGATGTGCCACTCGGGCTTGACGGCGAGGGGCACCACCTCGGCATCGAACTCGGCGAGCAGCCACCGGATGTTCTCTTCGTTCTCCCGTGTATTAAGCGTACAGGTACTGTATATCAATAGGCCGTCGTCGTCGAGGCAGGGCCAGGCATCGCTGACGATGTCGCGCTGCAACTGCTGGCAGCGCAGCACATTCTGCGGACTCCACTCGCCGATGGTGGCCGGGTCTTTGCGGAACATCCCTTCGCCGGAGCAGGGCACGTCGCAGAGGATAAGGTTGAACCGTATTCCGGCCTTACGGTAGTCGCGGGGGTAGAGGTTGGTGACGTGGTGGTTGCGGTAGCCCCATTTCTGCACGTTCTCCAGCAGGACGGCAGCCCGCTGACGTACCGGTTCGTTGCTGTAGAGCACACTGCCGGGCGGCAGGGCCGAGCGTAGCAGAGTGCTCTTGCCGCCGGGGGCTGCGCAGAGATCAAGGGATTTACAATTTGACGATTTACTATTTACAGTTTGCTGTCTGATGACCTCGTCGAGAAACATCGAGGCAGCCTCTTGCACATAGTAGCAGCCGGCATGGAAGAGCGGGTCGAAGGTGAAGTTGGGCCGACGGTCCAGATAGTAGGCATGGCGGCACCAGGGCACCGGCTCGCCACCGTCCACCGTCCACCGTGCGCCGTCCATCTTGGCGGGGTTGAGGCGGATGCTGACGGGGGGCTCCTCGTCGAACGATTTCAGGTAGCGCCGGAAGTGCTCCGGGGCCATGATGGCCTCCGTCTGTCGGATAAATTCAGCAGGTAATTGCATAATCGCTTGCAAAGATATGAATTTTTTCTTATCTTTGTGCAACTTTTCGGATGAAAGTTGCGTCAAAGAGACAAAGAGAATAGAAAACAGAGAAAGAAAAATAGAGAATGAATATGAAAAAGTTATTATTTGTTTTTGCCCTGGTGTGCGGGCTGACAGCAGCCCAGGGCGCACCGATGGCCACTAAGGCTGCACCGACAACAAAGGCAGCAACAGCAACAGCAACGGCAGATACGGTGGCAACCACGGCTGCCGACGAAGTGGAGGCGTTCTCCGACACAACATCGACCGACTCGCTCCGCGTCGACTCGGCGACGGCAACAACGGCTGACCCTTGGGACCGGGACTGGGACCGGGACTGGGACGACGCTTTTGACCATAGTGGCTCGTCGATGCTCAGCGGCATGAGTATTGACAGCGATGACGTGATGGGCGTGTTGATGGTCGTCTGCGTCTGTTTCATCATCTTCCTTTTGGCTCCGGTGGCCATCATCGCCCTCATCCTCTATTTTGTCTACAAGAACCGTAAAGACAAGATGCGGATGATGGAGATGGCGATGCGGCGAGGCAAGCAGATACCGTTCGACGTGATGGGCACGCCCCATCCGAAGGTGGACGACCTGTGGAACAAGGCCATCAAACAGATGTTCCTGGGTGCCGGCCTGGGCTTCCTGCTCTGGGTGCCACTGGGCAAACTCGGACTGGCCATCGGTGCACTGATCCTGCTGATAGGCTGCGGCAATCTGGTCATCGCCCACAATGCCCGTGAACGGCAGAAGCAGCAGGAACTGCACGACCGGCTGTTCCGTAAAGACGAGTCCGGCGAGTCCCAACACGACGAACCCCAATACGACGAACCCCAACACGAATAACGGCGCATGGAGTCGCTCAGCGATATCTCTCTCGTGACACAGGTGGCGGTATTTCGCAACCGACGGGCCTTCGACCAGTTGGTGCGCAGATACCAGTCGCCTGTGCGCAAATTTCTGCTCGGCCTGACCCATGGCAACGAGGCGCTGAGCGACGACCTTGCGCAGGACACCTTTCTGAAGGCCTATGAGCACATCACGCAGTTTCGCTGTATGTCGTCGTTCAAGACATGGCTCTTCCGGATTGCGTATCGCGTGTTCTATGATTATAAAAGGCGAGCCGCCCTGGCCCCCCCTTCTGCCCCCGAGGGGACTGCTGTTGGCCATACGCTTGACACGATAGCAGTCTCGTCAGGGAGCGTTGAGGGGACCGCCGCCGACATTCACCGTGCCCTGGCCATCCTGAAAGACGAGGAGCGGGCGTGCATCACCCTGCAGATGGTCGATGGTTACCAGATGGACGAGATAGCCCAGATGCTGTCGATGCCGGTGAACACGGTGAAGTCGCACCTCCGCCGGGGCAAAGAGAAACTGACTGTCTACTTAAAACAAAACGGATATGACGGAAAAAGATAACCCACTGCTGGAACAGACGGGAATAGACGACGAACTGCTGGAACAGTTTTTTGATGAGGCGCGTCGGCACGAGGTGGCCGACAACGGATTTACGCAACAGGTCATCAGCCGGTTGCCCGACCGCGCCATACGGCAGTCACACTGGTGGACGGCCTCGTGTCTGTTGTTAGGACTGGTGCTGTTTGTGGTGTGCAAGGGATGGCAGCCGGTGGTCATCGGCCTGTACTATATGGTGCACAGCCTACTGACCGAGGTGCATGTGCTGCCCCTGCTCATCTCGATGGGTGTGACTACTTGTCTGGCTGTTCTTGCTCTTGCCCGTCGCTTTGAGCGGATGCTGGCGTGAGGTCCAGACCGTAGGTGGTGCGCAGCACCTTGAACTCGGTGCGGCGGTTCAGTTGGTTGCACACCTCCTGCTTCTCTTCGTCGTCGAGGGCTTTGATGAACTCCTCGGTCAGCACGTCGCCCTCTTTCAGCCAGTCGTAGGTCTCCGTCAACTTACGCTTGATGGTTTTGGGCTTCATCTTGCCATAGCCGACGGGTGTCAGCCGGTCTTTGGCGATGCCGTGTTCTATCAAGTAGTTCACCACACTCTCGGCCCGTCGCTGCGAGAGCCGTTCGTTGTAGGCCGCCGAACCGCGGTAGTCGGTATGGGCCGACAGTTCGATGGTCACGTTGGGGTTCTCGTTGAGCAGTGCAATCAGTTTGTCGAGGGCCTCGGTCGACTCAGGGCGCAGGGTGGCCTTGTCGAAGTCGTAGAAGATATTGTCGATGAGCACGGGGGCGGTGATGCTGGCCAGGGGGAACTGCAGCACATACTCCTCTGACTCGAGCACCGGTTCGACGCGCAGTTCCTCCTTGTGGTTGAGGAATCCCTTGCAGGTGCCGAGGAACACATAGTCGACGCCGGGCTGTATGAGTTCGGTGAACGAACCGTCGCCCTTGACGCTGATCTTCTTGTTTGTGCCGTCGTTGCCCACCATATAGACGAGGCCTTCGGGCAGTTCGTAGCCGTCTTTCTCGTAGACCCATCCCTTGACGGTCTGTATCACCTCATGCTTCTCGAACGAGTAGATATGATCCCAGCCGCGGGCATCGCCGCGGTTGGAGCAGAAGTAGCCGCGGTTGTGCAGTCCCTCGAAGGTCATGCCGAAGTCGTCGCCCTGGGAGTTGAGTGGGGAGCCGGGATGCTCTATGGTGTATGAGGTGTCGGGGGTGGGCTTGGCGATGAAGATGTCGAGTCCGCCCATGCCGGGATGGCCGTCGCTGGAGAAGTAGAGATCGCCATTGGGCCGGAAGGTGGGAAACATCTCGTTGCCGGCAGTGTTGACGGGCTCGCCCACATTCTCCAGTCCTACCAGACCGTGGGTGGTGAGTTGTATGCGCCAGATGTCGTAGCCACCCAGTCCGCCGGGCATGTCGCTGACGAAGTAGAGCCACATGCCGTCGGGCGACACGGCGGGGTGGGCAAAAGTGGACAGTGTGTCTTTGGTGATCTCCACCGGTGTGGCCTTGCCCCACGAAGCATCGCTGCGGTTCGAGGTGGCTATCTGGGCATAGCGCGGATATTGCGGGTCGGTCTTGCAGACGGTGAGGTACATCGTCTTGAAGTCGGGGGTGAAGGCCGGAGCCCCTTCGTCGTGTTCGGTGTTCAGTTCGCTGTCGACGATTTCCGGCTTGCTCCATTTTCCCTTGTCGTCTTTCTGCGAGAAGAAGATGTCGGCATTCTTCGTGCCGGTGATGCCGCTCACCTCGTCGCCGGTGGCCTGGTTGCGGGTGGAGGCGAAGTAGAGTTGGTTGTAGTCGTCGCCGAAGAGTGCCGGCGAATATTCGGCGCGGCGCGAGTTGAACAGTTCCTGCTTCTTGATGGTATAGCCCGAATACTCGGCTTCTGCCTTCCACTTCGGTGCCATGCGTGCACTCTGCAGTCCTGCCCTGATGAGCGGTGACGACTGAGAGGTCTGCGGCGAGAGGCCGGCCTCGGTGGTACCCAGACTGTCGATGAGCAGCAGGAAGGTCTTCTCGGCATCCTTATACTGTGCGTTCTTCAGTTGCAGCCGGCCCAGGTGGAGCAGGGCCGTGGTGTCGGCCTGCCGGTAGCGCACGGCGTTGTTATAGGCGGCGATGGCCTTCTGTGTATAGTTGATGCGGCGGTAGCAGTCGGCCATCTTCAGGGCCCGCTGTCCGCGCAGCGGCTTGTCCTTGGCCCTGGTCTGAGCGTATGCCTTCTTGTATTGTGCGGCAGCATCGTAGTATTCGCCCAGAGCAAAGAACTTGTCGCCCTTCCTCATGGCCGTATCAGCCCCGCATCCCATGAAGAGGAGGCTGACGACACCTATATATAATATGGTGAATACCTTGCGCATACCATATTATAACGCATCGATGGCGTAATTATTGTAGGCGTGGCGCACCTATTTTTCTTGTTGACAGTCTTACTGAAGTGGCAGAATCTGTCCGAACTGTCCCCACGGGCTGACATTGCTGTAGGCACTGATGGCCGATTGGGGTACATAGAGTATTATTTCTGAAGGGTCGCCAAAAGCACCGGAGTCAGCGTAAGGCGGCACGGATGACTGGCAGACAACTGATGTCAGGTTGCAGCCTCTGAATGCAGCATAACCAATTTCTTTGATGGTGGTTGGAAGAACCACCCATGTCAATTGTTTACAGTTTTCGAAAACAGAAGATTCGATAACCTCCACACCTTCTTCCATGGTGACGGTGGTGAGATTTTCGCATCCGGAAAAGGCATCATAACCTATCGTTTTTACACTTCCCGGTATGAGGAGAGTTTCCATAGGATAATCATCGGATGCCATACTTTCAATTTCTGTTACCGTGAACCTGTCTCCACTGTAATATACCGTGGACGGGATGTTGTAAGTACCGATAATCCGGCTATTTCCGCTGGTGAGAATCGCCGTATGATCCCATCTGTTCAGGTCATAGGTGGCTTCGTCAATCTTAACATAACTTTGATGCATATATTCTTGGTTGAAGACGACGAAGCCTACGGTAAGCAGAAAGAGGAAGAGTATAACGCCAAGGGTGATGCCTATCTTCTTCAAGCAACCTTTACCCTTTTTCTTCACCGGCGGTGTAGGGGGAACCTTTGTCTTCGACTCATTGCTCAGCCGGGTGGCAGCGGGGTCAGCATTCCCCGTGCCGTTTTGCGATGAAGGCTTCTGAGGGGTGGGCTTCTGAGGGGTAGGCTTCTGCGGAGCGGGTGGCGGCGTTGGTGTTTGCGGCTGTTGCGACGGGGTGGTAGCAGCCTTCATGTCGGCTATCATGTCGCTCATCTGCTGGTAGCGGTTCTTCCGCGTTGAGCACATGGCCCGCGAGATGACTTTCCATGTCAAGTCGGAGATGTTCTTTGGCTGTTGGATAGGCTCTTCCAGCAGGTCGCTAGCCTCGGGAGGAACGGTAGCGGTGAGCAGGTAATAGAGCGTGGCACCCAGTGAATAGACATCGGAGGCTGGCGAGAACTGTCCCACGCCGCCGTCGCGGTATTGCTCGATGGGAGCAAAGCCCTTGCTGAACCCCACGGGGGTGGTCGTGGTCTGCCGGCCTTGGCCGTCATAGTGCTTTGACACGCCAAAGTCAATCAGTACGACATCGTCGTTGCCGTTCTGGTCTTTGCGGAGCAGGATGTTGGCAGGCTTGACATCCAAGTGCATGGTCTGCTTCTGATGGAGTGCCGAGAGCGCCTCGGCCGTCTGTGTGGCCAGCAGCAGGGCACGTTTCTCGTTGAGGGGACCATTCTTCTTGACGAGTTGTTCCAGCGAACCGCCCTCGATGAAGTCCATGACATAGTAGGCCGTGCCGTTCTCCTGGAAGATGTCGTGGATGCGCACCACATGGGGGGCATTGCCCATAGAGGCGATGAGTTGGGCCTCTTTCACGAATTTGTCCCTGAACTGGGCTATCATGCTCAGTGTGCCTACAGTGCCTATGTCTGTCACTTGGCTGTTCAGCGGGTCACGGTCGCAATAGTCGGACATGAAAAATTCCTTGATGGCCACGCGCCGGTTCAGTCCCGACTGTATGCCTTCGTAAGTGATGCCAAACCCGCCTTGTCCCAGCACGCGCTGGATGGTGTACCTGCCTTGCTGCAGCGTTGACCCTGTCTGTAGTGTCTTCGATTTCGTCATAGTTATTGTTTTTTGGTTTTGTTATTGGTTCCCTTGTCGGTGCCATTATTGGTTCCCTTGCCGGTGCCTTTCTTTGGGGCAGGCTCCGGCTCCACGGTCACACGTCGGTTGCTCTGGTCGCTGATGACCTCGCGTACAATCTCTGTCACCTGCTGTTTCAGTTCGTTGATAAACTGCAGGGGGTCGTACTTCTTCGCCTCGATGTCGCGCAGTTTCTTCTCCCAGATGCCGGTCAGTTCGGCACTCTTCAGCAGTTCCTCGCGGATGAGGTCGATGAGTTCGATGCCCGTCGGCGTGGCCACCAGTCGCTTACGCTCCTTACGGATATAGTGGCGCTTAAAGAGCGTCTCAATGATGGCGGCACGGGTAGAGGGTCGGCCGATGCCGTTCTCCTTCATGGCGCGGCGCAGTTCCTCATCGTCCACCAGTTTGCCAGCCGTCTCCATGGCGCGGAGCAGTGAGGCCTCAGTGTAATAAGGTGGTGGTGTGGTCCATTTCTCCGTCAGCGTCGGTTTGTGATCGCCGCTCTCGCCCTTGACGAAGTGGGGAAGTTTTGTAGTATCGGTCCCCTCGGCCCCCTCGGCCCCCTCGGCCCCCCTTTCGTCCCCCGAGGGGGACACGCTACTTTCGTCATCGTTGTCTTTAGCAAAAACCACGTGCCACCCCGGGTCGAGAATCTCCTTGCCGGTGACCTTGAACTCTATCCCCTGTCCCTCCAAAGGGAGGGGTGTCTCTTTCGCGCCAGCCACCTCCCCTCCTTCGGAGGGGTCGGGGGAGGCTTTCACTACACCGAGCACCGTGGTCTGCGCAAACTTACAGTCGGGATAGAAGGCGGCGATGAAGCGGCGGGCCACCAGGTCGTAGACATGGCGCTGTGCGTCGGTGAGGTTCTGGGGCACGATGCCGGTGGGGATGATGGCGTGGTGGTCGGTGACCTTCGCCGAGTCGAACACCTTCTTCGACTTCAGCAGCGGCTTGCCGCCCAGAGGGCGGATGAGTTCGGCATAGGGTGCCACACCGGCAAACTTCGTCTGGAAGAGGCCGTTCATGGTCTGCGGACATTTCGGGTAGACATCGTCGGGCAGGAAAGTGGTGTCGACACGCGGATAGGTGGTCAGTTTCTGTTCGTAGAGTTGCTGGATGATGTTCAGCGTCATCTCGGCCGAGAACCCGAACTTCTTGTTGCAGTCCACCTGCAGCGAGGTGAGGTCGTAGAGCGAGGGCGGTGTCTCCTTGCCATTCTTCTTCTCCACCTTTGTCACAGTAAACGGCTGCCCCTCGATGGTGGCAAAGGCCTGTTCGCCCTCTTCCTTCGAGGTGAACTTTCCCTTTGTAGCCGTGAAGGTGGTGTCGCGATAGACGGTGGCCAGCACCCAGTAGGGCTCGGGCTTGAAGTTGTCTATCTCTTTCTGGCGGTTGACGATGAGGGCGAGGGTGGGAGTCTGTACACGACCGATGCTGAGCACCTGGCGGTTCTGGCCATACTTGATGGTGTAGAGACGGGTGCAGTTGATACCCAGTAGCCAGTCGCCGACGGCGCGGCTCAGACCGGCCATGTAGAGCGTCTGATATTCGCTCTGGTCTTTCAGGTTCTGGAATCCCTCGCGGATGGCTTCGTCGGTCATCGACGATATCCACAGTCGCCGAACGGGACATTTGGCCTGCGCCTTCTGCATCACCCAGCGCTGGATGAGTTCACCTTCCTGACCGGCGTCGCCGCAGTTGATGATGCCGTCGGCCTGCTGCATGAGGCGCTCGATAGTGGCAAACTGCTTCTTGATGCCCTCGTCCTCCTTCAGGCGGATGCCGAACTTAGGCGGGATCATGGGCAGCGACGACAGGCTCCACGCCTTCCACATCGGCGTGTAGTCCTCGGGCATCTTCAGTTCGCACAGATGACCGAAAGTCCATGTCACCTGATATCCGTTTCCTTCCATGTATCCGTCGTGGCTGCTGTTGGCTCCGATGATTCGTGCAATGTCTTTTGCCACGCTGGGTTTCTCTGCTATACAGACAATCATTCTTATAGTCCAAATTTTACTTGTAGTCTTGCGAAAAGAGTGGTGCAAAAGTACAAAAATTACTCCGTAATTCAAAATATTCGATGAAAAAAGTTTATAATTCAAAATTTATGTTTATCTTTGCCCCGAAATTTAGGATAAAGTCAGTACATTAGTATATAAAAGGCAGAAGCATATGAATCCATTTGATAAATTACTGAATTGGTATTTCAAGCGGGCGGCATTGCCATATTGGTGTATGCTAATTCTTGATACATTGATAGTGTTCTTCTCCGGCATCTTTGTCTACTATCTGTTCCACAGAGGATACCAGACATTGGTCGATTTTGTGCCGCTGACTCGGACGCTGCTGGTGTATCTGGTGCTGACCGTATTATGCTTCCGGCTCTTCCGTACCTATTCGGGCATCCTGCGCTTTTCGTCGTTCGTCGACTTGCAGAAAGTGGCCTATGCCACGGTCACGGCACTCGTGCTGGCCATCGGAGCGCACTACGTGATGGATGATCTGCCGAAGACGACTTTTGCCTATCTGACCGTCCGTCAGACCATTGCTATCTATGTGGTGGCCACGGTGCTGATGTGGGGTCTGCGAGTGTTGGTGAAGGCTCTGTTTGACGTGACCGCTTCCGACAAGAAGGCCAGGCGTGTGCTCATCTATGGTGCGATGACCGGCGGTGTCGGTCTGGCCAAGAACATCCGTTCGCAGAAGCCCACGCGATTTTTGCTGAAAGGTTTTATCTCGCACGACAATCGCTACCGCCACAATCTGTTGATGGGCGAGCCGGTGTACAGCGTAGACGACGATATAGCGGGCATCATCCGTAACGAAGGCATCGAGGCCGTGCTGGTGTCGCCGTTGCGTACCGAGGATTTCCGTAATGACCAGCGGCTGCAGGATATCATCATCAATGCCGGCTGCCGCATCTTTATGGCCAGCCTGGCCCAGGAGTGGGACGGTCTGTCGGATGACTTCTCCGGGCTGCAGTTGAGGGAGGTGTCGGTAGAAGACCTGTTGCCTCGTGAAGAGATCAAGGTCGACATGGACGCTGTGGGCCGTGAGTTGACGGGCAAGCGTATACTGATTACCGGTTCTGCCGGTTCGATAGGTTCGGAGATGGTACGTCAGGTGGCCGTTTACAAGCCTGCCGCCATGATGCTCATCGACCAGGCCGAGACACCAGAGCACGACATTCGTCTGATGATGGCCCGGCAATATCCCGACGTGCCGGCCGAGACGGTGGTGACGACCATCTGTCACGAGAAGCGTATGGAGCATATTTTCAAGGAGTTCAAGCCCGACTATGTGTTTCATGCGGCGGCCTATAAGCATGTGCCGATGATGGAGAACAATCCGAGTGAGGCTGTGCTCAACAATATTCTCGGTACGAAGATTATCGCTGATATGAGCGTGAAGTACGGCGTGAAGAAGTTTGTGATGGTCTCTACCGACAAGGCTGTGAACCCGACGAACGTGATGGGCTGTTCGAAGCGTATCTGTGAGATTTATGTGCAGTCGCTGGACCGGGCCCTGAAGCAGAAGAAAGAGAAAGGCGAAATCAGCGAGGGTACGCAGTTTGTCACCACCCGCTTCGGCAATGTGCTGGGTTCTAATGGCAGCGTCATCCCGTTGTTCCAGGAGCAGATTAAGAAGGGCGGCCCTGTGACGGTGACCCATCCGGACATCATCCGATTCTTCATGCTGATACCGGAGGCCTGTAAGTTGGTGCTCGAGGCCGGTACGAAGGGTAACGGCGGCGAGATTTTTGTGTTCGATATGGGCAAGCCGGTGCGCATAGCCGACCTGGCCAAGCGTATGATACAGTTGTCTGGAGCCAAGGGTGTGGAGATCAAGTTCACCGGTCTGCGAGCCGGCGAGAAACTCTATGAAGAGGTGCTCAACGAACAGGAGAATACCAAACCGTCGTTCCACGAGAAGATTCGTATCGCCCAAGTCCGTGAGTACGACTATGAAGAGGTGTGTCGTGAGGTGGACGACCTGGTGGCCATCTCCATGCGCTATGATGACATGGCCACGGTCAAGAAGATGAAGGACATTGTGCCGGAGTACAAGAGCAAGAACTCCGTGTATGAGCAACTGGACGAGAATTAAGCGGTAGGTTTATTCTGACAAGAGATGGCGGGCGAACTCGATGATGGTGTCGTCGCCACGGGCAAAATCGGTATCGGTCTGTTGGACGTTATAGTCCGGGTCGATGCCGAATTCGGCTGACTGTGCCTGGGCATCATACATCGGGACGGCCGAGAAGCGCACATTCCATCCATTGGGCAGGCTGCTGTTGAACGGCATGCCGGCACCGCCACCGGTATGGTCGCCGACGATGGTCACCAGTGGAAAGGCCCGCATGTAGACCGCAAACTCGTTGGCGGCACTATATACATGGCGGTTGGTGAGCAGAACGACGGGTTTGTTCCAGCGGATGTTGGCCGACGGTTCCAGATAGAGGGGCTCCATGGCTGAGAAGTCGCTATGGCCGGGACCTGTCTTATGCCGGTGATAACCCACCAGCGTGCGCTGCTGACAGAAGCGGGCCGCCAGTTTCTCGGCATTGGTGAGCATGCCCCCGCCATTGCTACGAATGTCGAGGATGATGCCCCGGCAGAGCATCATGTGCATGAACACCTCGTCGAGATTGCCCTCGCCGATGGCGTCGTTGAAACTGTCGTAGCGCAGATAGCCGATGTTGTCGTCGAGGATGCGGTAGGAGATGCCCGACGCAATCATGTAGTCGGTGCCGAGATAGCGGCGTAACAGCGTGTCGCTGAAGTTGGCGGGATAGTCTTCGTACCACGACCAGTAGCGTCCGTAGTCGTGGGCGGCCGTCAGGTTGACATGGCCGTCGCGCAGTTCGCCGAGCATGTTGGTGAGCACCTCGAAGAGTTGTTTATTGGTCATGTTGTCGTTGACCTGTGCCCTGTATTTCTGGTGCACCTGGTCCCAGTCGAGACCGTATGTGTCGTGCTTGTAGTCGAAGAAGCAGTAATGCTCGTCGATGATTTTCCACAAGGCCTCGAAATTGCCCTGCGGCGTATTGTCCATCTCCTGTGTATCAACACAGGAAATAGCGAGAATACCATATAATAGCGTATAAATAATTGTCTTAACAGCCGGTACGTTGTTGTGAATCATCCCACTATCATTTATCATTCGTCATTTGTCATCACTATCATTTATCATTCGTCATTTGTCATTTAGTCCCACGACCACGCCAATCATGATACGGTGAGAGAGCACATGGCGCTTCAGGTTGTTGACTTTCAGTTGGTCGTAGTCGCCCAGATAGCCTAATGACAGCGACAGTCTGTCTGAGCAATGCCATATTGCGGTCAGTTGCTGGCGGAACGAGGGTGCTGAGACAAAGGTCGTAGGCACCGCGTTGTGGTCGTAGTTGCCTTTAGAGAATATCTCGTAGTACGACTGACCGTAGTTGGGTGAGAATACCACGCCCAGCAGTGGCAGGTCGATGGCATAGCGTAAGGTGAATCGCCGCAGGTGGTACATCGTGATGGCCGAAGGACAGAGTTGTAGTCCCAGTCGGGCCTGAGCGGGATTGTTGCCGTTGCGGGTGTTGTATATGAATCCCAGTCCGATGTCGGCCAGTCCGCCGGCCTGCAGTGTCCAGCGGTCGCCATAGAGATGCCAGCCATAATAGCGTCCGAAGGACAGGTGGTAGGCCCCTTCCAGTTCGGTGCCGTCCTTGGAGCGATCTTTATTGGTGGACAGGTTGACCATGTGCTGCCACAGGGTGGTCCACCGGCTGTCGGCCTTGCCCGCCATGTTGGAACTCATGAAGGTGATGCCCGTGCCGCTGAATTTCTCCTGCGACAGATAGGTGTCGAGGATATGCGTCGGTCCGACGCCGAGTTGGTAGTGCTGGTAGGAGCGCATGGCGGTGAGGGCATCCCCTTGCGCAGAAAGCGGTAGCGTGCTCTCTTGTGAGAGGGGGCTCTCTTGTGAGCGGGCGCTCTCTTGTGAGCGGGTGCTCTCTTGTGCAGATAGCGGTAGGACACCGGCTGTCAGTAGCCAGCACGCTACGGCCATCAGCCGTTGTCTGATGCCCCTCGGCTTACACATCGTCGAACAGTCTGAGTTGTCCGGTCATCTCGTCGATGATCTGTTGTTGACTCTTGCCGGCGTCGGGGTCGAGATTTTCCGGAGATTCCGGAGATTCCGGAGATTCCGGATTGCCCGGATTGTCCGGATTGTCCGGATTGTCTGGATTGTCTGGATTGTCCGGCTCTTCCGGGAAACGGACTGGCTCCAGTTCGACGATGCTCTCTATCTGCCAGGTGCTGATACGCTTGCCCTTGGCCTTGAAGCCCTTGACGGCGATGAACTGTTCGGCATCGATATCCTCGGAACCGCGATACTCGTCGGCACCGCCATAAGTGACACGTATAAGCGGGTAGACGACATCAGTCAGGAGCACCAGCATGGACTGTGCGTTCTCGCCGAGGAAGTTCTGCTTGCGCTTGTTGGCCTCCATCAGGAAGCGCTTCATATAGGGGTATCCCTGGTTGTCGGCGTCGAAGAGCACTGCTGTCCACACCTTGTCCGGCTGGAACTTCTCGATGCGAATGATATTCTCCTCGTAGTGGTTGTTGACGTCGAAGTTGGTTAGGTAGAAGTCGCCGTTCTTCAGAATGACCAGAATCTGTTCGTCGTCGAAGAACTCGCCCAACAGCCGTCCGTGCTCATCGTAGTTCAGACGGTTGATGTCAGGGTCGAACCATACCTTACGGCCGCCCAGCGTAGAGTGGCCTTGGCTCTTGAGCGTGATGCGGTGGACGGGGAACTTCGTGAGCAGGTTGCCTTTGGCCGAGCGGCCCTTGATGTCGATATTGGCAAACGACCGTTCGAGGAAGAGGCTCATCCGTGGATGGGCAGCCTGGATGGATGGGTCGAGCGTCACCTTGATGACCTCTGCCTCGCCATTGGGATTGGCGGTGAAGTAGAGCACCTTGGTGCCGGGTGTGCCCATCGTGGTGTCTACCTCACGGTCGCGGGTGATGCCGGTGACATTGAAGCGCTTCATATAGCAGGGGCCTTGTCGGCCGTCGCGATACACCATATTATATATAGTACGCTTGTCGTTCTTCTTGAACACGCCCAGATGCATCACGTTCTTGCCAACGAAAAGTTTCTCGGCCACACGTACCACCTTGAACTTTCCGTCCTTGTAGAAGATGATGACATCGTCGATGTCGGAGCAGTTGCACACAAACTCGTCCTTCTTCAGTCCGGTGCCGATGAAGCCCTCCTGACGGTTGATGTACAGTTTCTGGTTGGCCTCGACCACCTTGGTGGCCTCGATGGTGTCGAAATTGCGAATCTCGGTCAGCCGCGGATGATCCTTGCCGTATTTGTCCTTGAGGAACTGGAACCAGTCGGCAGTCACTTCCACGAGGTTGTTCAGGTCGCGGTCGATCTGTTCGATCTCTGCCTGGATGCGGGCCATCAGTTCGTCGGCTTTCTCCTTGTTGAATTTCAGGATGCGCTGCATCTTGATCTCCAGCAGCCGCAGGATGTCGTCCTTGGTCACCTCGCGTACCATCTGGGGGTAGAAGGGCGTCAGCCGGTTGTCGATATGCTCGCACACCTTATCTACATTGGGGGCCTCTTCGAACTTTTTATCCTTATAGATGCGCTCCTCGATGAAGATCTTCTCCAGCGAGCAGAAGTGCAGTTGTTCCAGCAGTTCGTCCTTGCGTATCTCTAGTTCCTGACGGATGAGATCCTTGGTGCGTTCGGTGCTGTGTATGAGCACGTCGCTGACGGTAAGGAACTGTGGCTTCTCGTCCTTGATGACGCAGCAGTTGGGCGAGATGTTGATTTCGCAGTCGGTGAAGGCATAAAGGGCGTCGAGTGTCTTGTCGGACGATACGCCGGGTGCGAGATGGATCTGTATCTCCACCTGTGCCGATGTGAGGTCGGTCACATTGCGCGCTTTAATCTTGCCTTTCTCGATGGCTTTGGTGATGCTTTCGCAGACGGTGCTGACGGTTTTCGAGAACGGCAGGTCGCGTATGACCAGTGTCTTCTGGTCGAGTTTCTCGATTTTGGCACGTACTTTCAGTACACCGCCACGCTGGCCGTCATTATATTTCGACACGTCGATGCTGCCGCCGGTCTGGAAGTCAGGGTAGAGGTGGAACTCCTCGCCGTGCAGGTATTTTATGGCGGCATCGCAGATGTCGTTGAAGTTGTGAGGCAGGATTTTCGACGACAGACCAACGGCGATGCCTTCTGCTCCCTGTGCCAGCAGGAGTGGGAACTTCACGGGCAGGGTGATAGGCTCCTTGTTGCGGCCGTCGTAGGAGAGTTGCCACTCCGTGGTTTTGGGGTTGAAGACTGTGTCGAGGGCGAATTTCGAAAGTCGCGCCTCGATATATCGCGGTGCGGCGGCGCGGTCGCCGGTGAGGATGTTGCCCCAGTTGCCCTGCGTATCGACCAGCAGGTCTTTCTGTCCCAGTTGCACCAAGGCGTCGCCGATAGAGGCATCGCCGTGGGGGTGGAACTGCATGGTGTGACCCACGATGTTGGCCACCTTGTTGTAGCGTCCGTCGTCCATGCGCTTCATTGAGTGAAGGATGCGGCGTTGTACGGGCTTCAGACCGTCCTCAATGTGCGGTACGGCACGCTCGAGAATGACGTATGAGGCATAGTCGAGGAACCAGTTCTGGTACATGCCGCTCAGGTGGTGCACCGCCGAGGCATCGAAACGGTTTACAGGTTTATAGTCGGAGTGGGCCTCGGTAGTTGGGTCATCGGGGTCTTGGGCCTTCTGAGGCTTCTGGGGCTCCAGAGAATCCTGGGGCTCCAGTCCTGTTTCTTGTTCCTCGATATGCTCGTCGTTTCTTATTTCGTCGTCCATTGGGCTTATTCTGTATGGAGGGTTATATGCTGCAGAGACTTATTTGCTGCTGTCGTAGATATAGTTGAGAATCAGGTTGAGCACCTGCTCCGTGGTGTGGCCATCCATGGCGATGACCAGTTGGTAGTTGTGGGCATCGTAGCGCGACGTGCCAGTGAAGCGGTGGATATACTGCTCGCGCCCCTTGTCCACCTCGTCGATGATGGTCTGTGCCTCCTTGCGGCTGATGTCCTGCTTCTTCATCAGGCGGTCCAGGCGGTAGTCCATCGAAGCCGTGATGAGGATGTTCAGGTGGTTGGGATGGTCGCGGAAGATGTGGAAGGCGCTGCGGCCTGCAATGACGCACGACCCTTCTTTGGCGATGCCTTCCAGAATCTGCGTCTCGGTGTGGTACATATCCTCGGTCAGCATCGAGTCGGGCAGAAAGCCGGGCAGGTTGTAGTTGGGCGTGACGCGGATGGTCTCAAACGTCGGCACCAGCATCTGCTGGAAGTCGGTCCACCAGTTGCTCTTCTTGGCTTTCAGACGCTCTATCTCCTCAGTGTTCAGTGAGAATTTCTCCTGCAGGGCCTTGATGACGGCCTTGTCGTAGAAAGGCACTCCCAGCCGTTCGGCCAGTTGCTGCCCCACGGTTCGCCCGCCGCTGCCCAGTTCGCGATTCACGGTGATGACAAATTGCTCGTTCCTATTCATAGTTGTGGGTTTGTGGGTGCAAAGTTATAATTTTTTTTGTAGGAAAAGGCGCAAAAGGAGTTAAAGGGAGTTAAAGGATGGCAGATTAGATATTAAAAGAGGTGGTGGAAACCGCAAAATGTTGTACCTTTGCAGCCAATAATGGCAGAAAACAAGAATCAATAAAAATAATAAAAATATTATGGCACAAGAAGACGTATTTAAGAAAATTGTATCACATTGTAAAGAATATGGGTTCGTATTCCCCTCAAGCGACATCTACGATGGACTGGCCGCTGTCTACGACTATGGACAGAACGGCGTGGAACTGAAGAACAACATCAAGGAATACTGGTGGAAATCGATGGTGCTGCTCCACGACAACATCGTGGGCATCGACTCGGCCATCTTCATGCACCCCACCATCTGGAAGGCCAGCGGCCACGTGGATGCTTTCAACGACCCCCTGATCGACAACCGTGACTCGAAGAAGCGCTATCGCGCCGACGTGCTCATCGAAGACCAGATAGCCAAGTATGACGAGA
>DETM01000006.1:0-678 GCA_002361655.1 Prevotella sp. UBA3288
CTGTTGCAAACAAGAAGAAGGCCACAAAGTAAAGTTTAAAGTTTAAAGTTTAAAGTTTAAAGTTTAAGGATTATGGCAAAGAAAACAGTCGTATCAAAGAAGAGAAACGTGAAGGTTACCGCTATCGGTCAACTTCATGTTCACAGTTCTTTCAATAATATTATTGTGTCGCTAGCAAACGACGAGGGTCAGGTGATTTCCTGGTCGTCGGCTGGTAAGATGGGTTTCCGCGGTTCAAAGAAGAACACCCCTTATGCTGCCCAGATGGCAGCCGAAGATTGCGCCAAGGTTGCTTTCGACCTGGGTCTTCGTAAGGTGAAGGCCTATGTGAAGGGTCCCGGTAACGGTCGTGAGAGTGCCATCCGTGCTATCCACGGAGCCGGTATCGAAGTGATGGAGATTATCGATGTCACTCCGCTGCCGCACAATGGATGCCGTCCTCCGAAGCGTCGTCGTGTATAAGTTTAAGATTAAGAAGTTTTAAAAGTTAAAACAACCGTTGAGAGATTGGACTATTTATTGAGTATAGTCGGCGTGAGCCTTTTCACTTTTTGATTTTTCAATTCTTTCAACTTTAATTATTTGTTATGGCAAAGTATATTGGACCGAAATCTAAAATTGCACGCCGTTTTGGTGAACCCATCTTCGGCGCCGACAAAGTTTTGTCTAGGAGAAACT
>DETM01000006.1:788-1222 GCA_002361655.1 Prevotella sp. UBA3288
AGAAGCAGAAAGCCAAGTACACCTACGGAGTGCTTGAGCGCCAGTTTCGCATCTTGTTCGAGAAAGCCGCCAAGGCTGAGGGCATTACCGGTGAGGTGTTGCTCCAGTTGCTTGAGAGCCGTCTCGACAATGTAGTGTTCCGTCTGGGCCTTGCTCCTACCCGTGCCGCTGCCCGTCAGTTGGTGGGTCATCGTCATATCGTTGTCGATGGCAAGGTTGTCAACATTCCCTCATTCTCGGTGAAGCCCGGTATGGTTATCGGTGTCCGTGAGAAGTCGAAGTCTCTCGAAGTCATTGCCGATGCCCTGGCTGGTTTCAACCACAGCAAGTATGCCTGGATTGAGTGGGACGAACAGCAGAAGGCTGGTAAGTTCCTTCATCGTCCGGAGCGTGCCGACATTCCCGAGAGCATTAAGGAGCAGTTAATCGTTGAG
>DETM01000006.1:1310-1877 GCA_002361655.1 Prevotella sp. UBA3288
TAGCATTTCAAAAACCCGATAAAGTGGTAATGTTGGACGCTAACGACAAGTTCGGCAAGTTCGAATTTCGTCCGTTGGAGCCGGGCTTCGGTGTGACCATCGGCAATGCCCTGCGCCGCATTCTCCTTTCATCGCTTGAGGGCTATGCTATCAACACCATCCGCATTGCCGGTGTGGAGCATGAGTTCTCATCCGTTCCTGGTGTAAAGGAAGATGTAACCAACATTATCTTGAATCTGAAGCAAGTCAGGTTCAAGCAAGTAGTAGAAGAATTCGAGAACGAGAAAGTCAGCATCACCGTTGAGAATTCTACCGAGTTCAAGGCCGGTGACATCGGCAAGTATCTGACTGGATTTGAAGTGTTAAATCCCGATTTGGTGATTTGTCATCTCGACTCAAAGGCTACTATGCAGATAGATCTGACCATTAACAAAGGCCGCGGCTACGTGCCCTCTGACGAGAACCGTGAGTTCTGCACCGATGTGAACGTCATCCCCATCGACTCTATCTACACCCCCATCCGTAATGTCAAGTTCGCCGTCGAGCCCTATCGTGTCGAGCAGAAGA
>DETM01000006.1:1981-2222 GCA_002361655.1 Prevotella sp. UBA3288
GCCCTGAAGGAGGCTGCCAAGATCCTCATCTATCACTTCATGCTCTTCTCCGATGAGAAGATCACCCTCGAGAACACCGAAGCCGAGGGTAACCAGGAGTTTGATGAGGAAGTGCTGCACATGCGTCAGTTGCTCAAGACGAAACTCGTCGATATGAACCTCTCTGTTCGTGCCCTCAACTGTCTGAAGGCTGCCGACGTAGAGACTCTTGGTGATCTCGTGCAGTACAACAAGACCGACC
>DETM01000006.1:2320-6021 GCA_002361655.1 Prevotella sp. UBA3288
AATCTGTCGTTTGGAACCGACATTAGTAAGTATAAACTGGACAAGGAGTGATTGTAATTTACGATTTGATAATTGACAATTTACAATTTGCGAATTGCCCAACAACAAGTAAAAAAGAAAAATGAGACATAACAAGAAATTCAACCATCTCGGTCGTACTGCATCGCATCGCGCTTCCATGCTTGCCAACATGGCCATCTCGCTGATCATGCACAAAAGAATCACTACGACCGTGGCCAAGGCAAAGGCCCTCAAGAAGTATGTTGAGCCCCTGATCACCAAGGCCAAGGAGGACTCGACCAATTCACGCCGCGTCGTGTTCAGTTACCTGCAGAGCAAAGAGGCCATCAAGGAACTCTTCTCTGCCGTTGCTGAGAAGGTGGGCGACCGTCCCGGTGGCTATACCCGCATCATCAAGTTGGGAACCCGTCAGGGTGACGCTGCTCAGATTTGCTTCATCGAACTCGTCGACTTCGATCCCGAGATGGCAAAGACGGAGACCAAGAAGAAGGCTACCCGCCGTTCTCGCAAGTCTGCTCCCAAGGCCGAGGCTGCCGCTGAGGCACCTGCTGCCGAAGAGGCAAAGGCTGAAGAGGCTCCCGCCGAGGCTCCTGCTGCTGAAGAGGCAAAGGCTGAATAATATCATCCCACAACAGGATATCATCAAATTAAAATCCCGAAACGCCAAAGCGTTTCGGGATTTTTTATTTTGATTATTCGAATTCGTTTCTTATCTTAAATGTTTTGGATGCCTTGCAGGATGTCCTGGTGGATGAGGCCGTTGGTGGCCACGATACTGTTGCCCTCGGTGAAGGCAGTGCTGCCAGCGTAGTCGGTACAATGGCCGCCGGCTTCGCTGACGACGAGCGCGCCGGCCATGTAGTCCCACTGTCCGATGTACTTCTCGGCATAGGCATCGAGGCGGCCTGCCGCCACATAGCAGAGGGCGATGGCGGCTGAGCCGAGCATGCGGACGCTGGCCACCCGGCCATAGAAGCGGCGGATGAGACTCTGGGCCACGGGGCTGTAAGCATCGCTGTTGTAAGGCAGTTGGAAGCAGACCAGGGCATCGGCCAGCGGGGCGCTGCTGACCATCAGTGGCTGTCCGTTGCTGTAACTTCCCCCGCCGAGCCAGGCATAGAAGCACTCGTCGGCACAGACTTCGTAGACCACGCCGAGCAGAATCCTGGCACCCTGCTTCAAGGCGATGCTGACGGCATAGGGCGGGAAGTGGTGGATGAAGTTAGTGGTGCCGTCGAGCGGGTCGACCACCCAGCAATACTGCTCGTCGGTATAGGTGGCAGTGCCCTCTTCGGTGATGAAGCCGGCCTCGGGCAGCAGTTGGCGCATGGCACTGACGATAAGTTGCTCCGACTGTTTGTCGACATACGACACGTAGTCGTGGGCATGTTTCCGTTCGATACGGTCGGCATGGAACTGCAGCCGCTCGCTGCGGATGAATGCTCCGGCCTGCCGGGCCACGTCGCAAACGGCCATTGTCAGCCCCTTCAACTCTCCGCACTTCATAACACCGGCGGCAGCAAATTCTTCACTTTTCACTTTTCACTTTTCACTCTTCACTCCCCATTATAGCGGAAGACGCCGCCCAGGTCGGGGTTTTCGCCGAAGTACTCCTCTTCGCCGGTGTTGCGGATGATAGGCTGGTTGTAGTCTTTGCGCATGGGACCTTCGCGAAGCAGGAAGTCGTTGAAGTTGACTGTCGGGATGACGATGCCGAAGAAGCCAATGCCGCAGCGCTTGCCCTCGATATGGAAACTATTGTAGATATGCATGGTCGAGAACAGGTCGTGGTTGAAGTATTCCAGACGGTTGTGCTTGTCGAACTGCTCCAGCAATTTCTCCTGTTCCGGCGTATTGACAGAGTCGGCGGCGGTGAAGATGAAGCCCGTGTTCAGTACGGCATCGTCAATCCAGTCGTTGTTGAGGCTGTCGTTCTCTTGAATCCACTGGCGGATGTTGTCGTCCATCTCCTGACGCATAGTCTGCTCCGAGGGATTTGTGATCCAGGCAATGAGGGCCAGAATGCCCAATATGCCGCAGGTGATGATAAGTCGGCCCAGACAACTGTGTCTGAACTCTCCGAATAGGGTCTCGTGCTTGCGATAGTCGCCGCGTTGATTCTGTGCCATGGGTAAAAAACTGTTATTAAGAATTTCTGTTGATAAGGTTCATAAACTCCTCGCGGGTCTTGGCTTGGTTGAAGGCACCGCTGAACTCGCTGGTGGTGGTGACGCTGTTCTGTTTCTCCACCCCCCGCATCTGCATACACATATGGCGTGCCTCGACCACGACCATCACGCCCAGCGGGTGGAGTGTCTCGTCGATGCACTGGCGTATCTGCATGGTCATGCGTTCCTGTACTTGCAGCCGGTGGCTGAAGATGTCGACCACACGGGCTATCTTCGACAGGCCTGTGATGTAGCCGTTGGGGATGTAGGCCACATGCACCTTGCCGTAGAAAGGCAGCATGTGGTGCTCGCAGAGGGAGAAGAAGTCGATGTCCTTGACGATGACCATGTGGTTGTAGTCTTCTTTGAAGAGGGCATCGGTGAGCACCTTGTGGGCATCCATCCCGTAGCCCCTGGTGAGCACCTGCATGGCTTTGGCCACCCGCATCGGTGTCTTCTGCAGTCCCTCGCGCTGCGGGTCTTCGCCGAGCAGTGTGATGATGTTTTTATAGTGTACGGCCAGTTGTTCGAGGCCTTCTCTGTATTCTGGTTCTTGGGTCATTACTCAGTAGCGATGATTTTTCCTTTGACGATGGTGGCCGACGTGTAGCCCAGTTGTCTGACTTCCGTCAGTTTGGCACGGGCCTCCTCGATGGTGCGGTAGTTGCCCATGCGGCATATCCATCGTGGTGAGTAGAAGTGCACGTAGACGGCATCGCCGGGGAACAGCAGTTCCAGTGAGCGTCCGGTCTGTTCAGCCTTCTGTCTGTCTTGTCGTGTGTTTCCGCCAGCGAACACCTGCACTCTGTAGCCTGTGGTCTTGAAGGGCCGTCCTTGTGGAACGGCTACCGTCGTAGTGTCGACGGTCTGTACGGGCTTGCCGGTCTCGGTGGTGTCACTCTTGGGGGTATCACTCTTGTGAGTGCTGTTGCCTTTGGGGGCATCGCCGCTGTTGGGCTTGTCCTCTTTCTTGGGCGTTGCGGGCCGTGGGGTAGTCTGTTGCTGCGACGGTTGCGGTCCGTTGACCAGTTCGTCGATGGCGGGATCCTGGTGGATGGTGACGGTGCCCTCGCCCTGTTTGGTCTGCTGTATGCGCTGTGTAAACGTCTGCGCCGACAGTGGTAAAAGAGTAAGAAGGTAAAGAGGTAAAACCATGCATACCCTTTTTACAAGATGTCGATATTGTCTTGATTCCATACGCTCGTCAGATTTTACTTCTTTACCCTTCTCACCGTTTTTACTTTTTCAACTTTTCAACTTTTCACTTTTTAAAAGCATCAATGATGCCCTTGAAGTCGGCGCACTTCAGCGAGGCACCGCCGATGAGGCCACCGTCGATGTCGGGCTTGGCGAACAGTTCGGGGGCGTTGCTGGCCTTGCACGAACCGCCATAGAGGATGGTGGTGTCGTCGGCCACGGCCTGACCGTACTTCTCGGCGATGATGGAGCGGATGTAGGCGTGTATCTCCTCAGCCTGCTCGGCGGTAGCGGTCTTGCCGGTGCCGATGGCCC
>DETM01000060.1 GCA_002361655.1 Prevotella sp. UBA3288
TCGATGAAATCACTCACTGGAACATATGACAAGAAGACTGAGGAATTAAAGAAGGTGCTTAACAACAAGGGTATCTATCTTTCTTGGTGGAACTTCTGGGCAATGATTATAATGGCAATTACCAGTGTAGGCTATGCCATATATGCTGCATTCAACAGATGCCTATGGGATGTGTTATGGGAGAGACTGTGGTTTCCATTATTAGTGTTTTTGTTCTTTGTTTGTTCAATAGGCTTAATGGTCTGGCTCAATCTCAGAGAATATAGAATCCCCAAATACTAAAGTCTCTATCTGCAAACTCTGAGATTGCAAACTGCAAAATCAGGAGTCAAGGAACGCCAAAACAATAAATAGCACGCCAAAAACACGCCAATTTAGAGCATAAAAGAAATCCAAACTACTGATAATCAGCGGTTTGGATTTTCTTCTGGTCGGGATTACTGGACTCGAACCAGCGACCTCGCGCCCCCCAGACGTGTGCGCTACCAACTGCGCTAAATCCCGATCCTTTTGCTTGTAAGCGGGTGCAAAGGTACGATGATTTTCTGAAACCGCCAAATTTTTCGGCAACTTTTTTGGTATTATCTCATTTATTTAGTACCTTTGACCCCTGATATGACAACAATCAGCATTAAAAGCCCGAAGCGTTTGCAGGCAACAGTCAAGTTGCCGGCTTCGAAAAGTATATCCAACCGCGCACTCATCATTCACGCCTTGACCGCCAATAGTATCCAGCCCGAGAACCTGAGCGACTGCGACGATACCGATGTCATCCTGCAGGCTCTGGAGAAGATGCCGGAGACTATCAATATCAAAGCCGCCGGCACCGCCATGAGGTTTATGACGGCCTTTCTCGCTGCCACCGAGCACGGCGAGCACGTGCTGACAGGAACAGAGCGCATGAAGCACCGCCCCATCAAGGTGTTGGTGGATGCGCTGCGCCATCTGGGAGCCGACATCCGGTATCAAGACGAGGAAGGATTTCCCCCACTGCTCATCAAAGGCCGGCGTCTGCAAGGTGGCGTGCTGGAGATTGCCGGCAATGTCAGTTCACAATACATCTCCGCACTACTGCTCATCGGTCCTGTGCTCCACAAGGGGCTGACTCTCCGGCTGACGGGCGACATCATCTCAAGACCCTACATCGACCTGACCCTTTGGACGATGCGCGAGTTTGGTGCCGATGCCGAATGGACATCGGTCGACACCATCACGGTGGAGCCAAAACCCTACCTTGCGCGTACCTATTATATTGAAAACGACTGGAGTGCTGCCAGTTACTGGTACGAAATGGTGGCACTGAGCAACGACCCCGAGGCCGAAGTGCTGTTGGAAGGTCTGATGGACGGTTCGAAACAGGGCGACAGCGGTGTGCGCTATCTGTTCAGCCTGCTGGGGGTGAAGACCTCGTTTGCCTCCAAGAAGCCCGGCACGCCCACCACGGTGACGCTGCGAAAGAGCAGCAATCGTGTGGCCCGACTGGAATACGACTTCAACTACATGCCCGACCTGGCCCAGACCTTCGTCTGTACCTGCTGTGCCCTGGGCATACCGTTCCATTTCACCGGCCTACAGACGCTGAAGATCAAGGAGACCGACCGCATCGAGGCTCTGAAGGCCGAACTGGGCAAACTCGGATTCACACTCACGGATCGCAACGACAGCGAACTGTCATGGGACGGTCATCGCATCCTACCCGACGGTCCGACGGTCCTCCCCGCTATTGACACCTACGAAGACCACCGTATGGCCTTGGCTTTCGCCCCCCTGGCGATAACAATGCCCCTCTGCATCAACAACCCGCAGGTGGTGACCAAGTCGTATCCCCACTTCTGGAGCGACCTGGGCAAGGCCGGCTTCACTATCAACGAATAAGTAGTCATGACGTTCGCACTGATCTGTATCGGCTCGCTCATTGTGCTGGGCATCATAGCCGCCGTGGTTTCGATGCTCACCAAGGGCGGTACCGACGAGCCCGTGGTCGAGGGTCACGACTGCGCATCGTGCAGCAGCAAGACCTCGGGCGACTGCAAGATAGCCTGCCTGATGGAAGAGAAAAAACGACGCGAAGACAATAAATCAGCAAGTTAGGAGTTACTATAAGGTAGGGACAATTTATGCGTAGAACTATATACATATTATATATAGTGGCCACCAGTATGCTGGTGACCGCTTGTTCTACACACAAAAACACAGGTGTCAGCCGCGCCTGGCAGTCGTTTACCGCCAGATATAACACCTACTTCAACGGCTCGCAGGCCTATGTCGACGGTTCCTTGGAGAAAGAAAAAGGCAACAAGGACAACTACACCGAGATACTGCCACTCTATACCGTTGGCAACAAACAGAGCCGCTCGCTGGGCCAAGGCAACTTCGACCGCACGGTGGAGAAGATGGAGAAGACCATCAAAATGCATAGCATCAAGGCCAAGCCCGAATGGCGGAAGAGCCGCCGCAAGACAGTCAAGGACAAGGAATGGCTGGCCCGTCGCGAATACAACCCTTTCCTCTGGAAAGCATGGCTGCTGATGGGCAAGGCACAATTTCAGAAAGGCGAGTTCGAGGAGGCCGCCGCCACCTTCAGTTATATGTCGCGCCTCTATCAGACCCAACCCCTACAGAATGCCGTAGCCCGTGCCTGGCTGGCTCGCTGCTATGTAGAACTGGACTGGCTCTACGATGCCGAGGACATCATACGCAACCAGCGCCGCGACTCCATCCACTACCGAGCCCAGAACGACTGGGACGGAACCCTGGCCGACTACTATGTCAGGAATGGCGAATACGAGAAGGCCATCCCCTATCTGAGAAAGACCATCAAGCATGAGCACCGCCGGACACAGAAAGCCCGCGAATGGTTCCTTATGGGGCAGTTGCAAAGTGCGCTGGGTCGCCGTCAGGAAGCCTACAAAGCCTACCAGAGAACCATCCGCCAGAACCCGCCCTACGAACTGGAGTTCAATGCCCGTATCGCCCAGACCGAGGTGATGGCTAAGGGCAATGGCAAGAAGATGATCTCGAAACTGAAGCGTATGGCGGCATCAGACAACAACAAGGACTATCTCGACCAGGTGTACTATGCCATCGGCAATATCTACCTGATGCAGCGTGACACCGCCCAAGCCATCGCCGCCTACGAGAAAGGCAATGAGAAGGCTACCCGCAGTGGCATCGAGAAGGGCGTACTGCTGCTCCGGCTGGGTGGTCTCTACTGGGAGAAAGAGAAATACAACGATGCCCAGCGCTGCTATGGCGAAGCCATCGGTCTGTTGGACAGAGAGCGCCCCGACTACGAGGAACTGTCTATCCGTTCGAAGGTGCTCGACGAACTGGTGCCATATACCGATGCCGTCCATCTGCAAGACTCCTTGCAGGAACTGGCCAACATGTCGGAGAAAGACCGCCTGGCCGCCATCGACCGCGTCATAGAAGAACTGAAGAAGAAAGAAAAGGAGGAGCGCGACAAGGCCCTGGAGGCCGAGGTGGAACGGACCCTGCAGAGTAGGGGGGCACAAGGCAACACTAACCAGCGCAACCGGCCGACGACAACGGCAAGCGCCACGAACAACGGCCAGTGGTATTTCTACAACCAGATGGCCGTCAACCAAGGCAAGCAGACTTTCCAGAAGCAATGGGGCAAGCGTGAGAATGCAGACCACTGGCGCCGTTCGAACAAAACCGTTATAGCCACTCTGGACACTCTGGACAATCTGGACAATCCAGACAATCCAGATAATCCAGAAACTCTAGAAACTCCAGATACTCCCGAGGCCCCTGCCGACAGCCTCTCTGCTGACGCCGCCCCCGAAGACACCCTGGCCAACGACCCGCACAACCGCGAGTACTATCTGGCACAGATACCCTTCACCGAAGAGCAGAAGGCCGCCAGCGACCAGATTATCATGGATGGTCTGTTCCACTCGGGCGTCATCTTCAAGGACAAACTCGAAAACTTCCCCCTGGCCGAGAAACAACTCACCCGGCTGACCGGCCACTACCCCACCTACGAACAGACAGACCAGGCTTGGTACCACCTCTTCCTGCTCTATTCAAGGATGGGCGAGCACCAGATGGCCGAAAACTGTCTGGCACAGTTGAAGAGCGACTACCCAGAAAGCGAACTGACCATTCTGCTCAGCGACCCCTACTTCGAGGAGAACGCCCGCTTCGGCGAACACATCGAAGACTCGCTCTATGCCGCCACCTATACGGCTTTCAAAGACAACCGCCATGCAGAGATCAAGACCAATGCCCAACTTTCTGCCGAGCGCTTCCCCTTGGGCGAGAACCGTCCGAAATTCCTGTTCATCAACGGCCTGAGCCTATTGAACCAAGGCGATGCCAAGGGCTGCATCAGCGAACTGAAAACGGTCATCGAGAAATATCCGCAGAGCGAGGTGACCGAGATGGCCGGTATGATACTCAAAGGAGTGCAAGAGGGCCGTACCCTCTATGGCGGCACCTTCGACCTGGACGACGTATGGACCCGCCGCGACCTGTCGCTTGAGCAAGACTCAGTGAGTGCCGATACCCTGTCGGCCGACCGCGAGACACCGTTCCTCTTCCTGCTGGTCTATCAGCCCGATTCGCTAAACATCCAACAGGGCGACAACGGACCGTCGGGCGAAAACCAGTTGCTCTACGAGATGGCCCGCTTCAACTTCTCCAACTTCCTGGTACGCAACTTCGACTTGGAGATAGAGCGAGAGCAAGGTTTCAACCGTATGCTCATCCGTGGCTTCCTCAACTTCGACGAGGCCCTGCAGTATGCCCGCCAACTTTATGCCTCGGAACAGATGAGCAAGGTGCTGCGCCCGTGCCGGAGCCTCGTCATCAGCGAGCATAACCTGACACTCATCGGCACGCGCTTCAGTTATCAGGACTACGACGCCTTCTACGAGCACACCTTCCTGCCACTGAAGATCAGCAACGAGGAACTGCTGAACATCCCACCATACATCAACCCGGAAGACCCAGATAATCCGGATATTCCGGAAGACCCGGAAAATCCAGAGATTCCGGAAACCCCGGAAACCCCAGTCACACCGACCACCTTCGACGACTTCGACCCCGACTTCTGGTAAAATCAGATAATGAGATATGACAAACGGAAAACTCCTTTGGGTAGACGATGAAGTGGAACTGCTGAAAGCCCACATCATCTTCCTTGAGAAAAAAGGCTACGAGGTAACCACAGCCTCTAACGGCACCGATGCCATCGACCTGTGCAGCGAACAGCCGTTCGACCTCGTGCTGCTCGACGAGCAGATGCCAGGCCTCAGCGGACTGGACACACTGCAGCGCATCAAGCAGATAGCACCGGCCACGCCGGTGGTCATGGTGACCAAGAGCGAAGAGGAAAACATCATGGAGCAGGCTATCGGGCAGAAGATTGCCGACTATCTGATCAAGCCCGTCAATCCCAACCAGATCCTGCTGACGCTGAAGAAGAACATCCACCGCCGAGAGATAGAGACCGAGGTCACCCAGAGCCGCTACCAGCAGCAGTTCCAGCAGATTGCTCTCCAGATCATGGACTGTCGCTCCTGGCAGGACTGGGCCGCCGTCTACAAGCAACTGGTGCACTGGGAACTGCAACTATCCAGCACCGACTCGCAGATGACCGAGATGCTGGCCATGCAGAAAGAAGAGGCCAACCTGGGCTTCGCAAAGTTCATCAAGAAGAACTACCTGGACTGGGTCAAAGGGGCACCGGCACCGCTGATGTCGAACCGCATCTTCAAGGAGCGCATCTTCCCCCTGCTCGACCGGAAGGAGAAGGTGTTCCTGGTCGTGATGGACAACTTCCGCTACGACCAGTGGCGCATGCTGGCACAGGAAATCGGCGACCAGTTCAACATCGACGAAGACCTCTACTGCTCCATTCTCCCCACTGCCACTCAATATGCCCGCAACGCCATCTTCTCGGGACTGATGCCCAACAAGATAGCGGAAATGTTTCCCGACCTCTGGGTCGACGAGGACGAGGAGGAAGGCAAGAACCTCAACGAGGCACCGCTCATCCAGACACAACTGGACCGCTACCGCCGCCACAACACGTTCTCCTATACAAAGATCAACAATTCCGCCGAGGCAGAGCGACTGATGCAGCAAATGAACAGTCTGCAGAAAAACGACCTCAACGTGGTGGTATTCAACTTCATCGATATGCTCAGTCATGCCCGTACCGAGAGCCGCATGGTGCGCGAACTGGCCAACAACGAGTCGGCCTACCGCTCTATCACCCTCTCCTGGTTCCGCCATTCGGTCATCGCCGACTTCTTCCGACAACTGGCTCAGACCGACTACCGTATCATCGTTACCACCGACCACGGCAGCATCCGCTGTACCAAGCCCGCCAAGATCATCGGCGACCGCAATACCAATACCAACCTACGCTACAAACTGGGAAAGAACCTCAGTTACGACTCCAAGGACCTCTTTGTCATCAAGAATCCCGCCGAGGCGCAACTGCCTTCGCCCAACCTCTCAACCAGTTATGTCTTTGCTACGGGCGACACCTTCTTTGCCTACCCCAACAATTATAACTATTATGTGAGTTACTATAAAGATACTTTCCAGCATGGCGGCATCTCGATGGAAGAGATGCTCATCCCCCTCATCACTATGACGGGAAAGAAGAGGTAGAAAACCCGCCTACTCCAAGAACCCTACTCCAAGAACCCAACTCCAAGAACCCAAACCCAAGAGCCCCCAACCCCTCCCCAAGGGAGGGGGTAATATAGATAAAGAGGGTATAAAATATGGATATACAATATAGATATATAATAAGGATATGGAAATCAAGATTCAGACAATAGATAGCATCAGCGAGGCCGCATGCCAGTTTATCCGCCAGATTGGTGAACACCGGGTGTTCGCCTTCTATGGCAAGATGGGAGCCGGCAAGACGACCTTTGTCAAAGCCATCTGCGAGGCACTCGGCGTCACAGATGTCATCACCTCGCCCACCTTCGCCATCGTCAACGAGTACACTATTGACCAATGTTCTACGGCCAATGCTCAATGTCCTACGGACAATGGTCAATGGCCAATGGTCAATGGACCTATCTACCATTTCGACTTCTACCGCATCAAGAAATTAGAGGAGGTCTACGACATGGGCTACGAGGACTATTTCTACAGCGGTAGTCTCTGCTTCATCGAATGGCCCGAACTCATCGAGGAACTGTTGCCTGACGATGCCGTCCGCGTCACTATCGAAGAGAATGCCGACGGCAGCCGCACGGTCACCTTTTAACCTACCTTCCGCCCATGAAACGTCTCGCCCTCCTTCTGATTCTGATCATCGCCCTCCTGCCTCTTTCCGCTGCCGAAAGCCAAAATGGCCTCATGCCCCTCTCCGAAGCCCGTAGTCAGAACACTGTTCTCAGCGATTTTATCGCTGAGCCCCAAATGAAGGCCGACCTTCTGCAGATGCTGGCCGACTTCACTACCTATGTCAAAGCCGACTTTCAGGAGTGCGTCGAGCCCAACAGTCTGGGCGAGGCCTGCGGATGCTTCAAGGGCGAGCACACCATGCACAACGACGAGAAGGGCGTACGCCCCAATGCCGACCTGTCGATGATTTGCGCCTTTCTGGTGAAATACGGACAGGGAGAGGTCACCCTGCCGAAGGGCGTCACCTGGGACGACCTGCGCGAGATGGCAAAGAAAAGCCTCGTCTTTGCCTACTCCACTCACAAGGCCAACCGGCTGAAACCCTGTGCCGGCAACCGCTACTGGGGCAGCACCTCGACCAGCGACAAGGCGTGGGAGAGTTCGCTCTGGGCTATGTCGGTGGCCTACAGCGCCTTCTTCCAGTGGGAGCGGCTCAGCGACGCACAGCGCAACTACATCTACCAACTGCTGAAGGCAGAGTGCAACTACGAACTCCACCGCACCATCCCCACCGGCTACCGCGGCGACACCAAGTCGGAAGAGAACGGATGGGAGACCAACGTGCTGGCTGTCACGCTGGGCCTCTTCCCCGACGACCCGCTGGCACCGCAGTGGTTCCAGCGACTCCGGGCCTTCGCCATCAATGGCTATTCGCAGAAAGACGATGCCGCCGACGAGACCGTCATCGACCCCGACTACGACGGAACCCGGGTGAAAGACCTCTACCGAGGTGCCAACCTCTACGACGATTTCACACTGCAGAACCACAACTACTTCCACACCTCCTACCAGAATGCCGTCGTGCAGGAACTGGGCGAGTCGGCACTGGCCCTCCGCCTCTTCCAGCGCGAACTCCACGGCACGGAGAAATGGAAGAGCAACGCCCTGATGCACAACAACCAGCGGGTGATGGACCAAGTGCTCTACTGGCTGGCACTCAGCGATAGCGAACTGGCCATGCCCAACGGCAACGACTGGAGCCTCTTCCTCTACGACCAGATTACTTCCTACACCACACAGGCTTGTTTTCTGCGTGACCCTCATGCTCTGATGCTGGAGAACCGCGCCTACCGGATGATCAAGGCCCGACAGCAGACCACCGCCGACGGCTCGTGGCTACTGCGCCCCGATGTAGGTGCCCGCCGGATGGGTGTCCAGGCCCACCGGGTCATGATGACCTGGCTGATGCACGAACTGCTGCCCACCGCCGACCTCACCCCGACCTCATGGCATGACTTCCGCCACCAGTATAGCGCTGCCAGGGTGTTCACCTCGCAGAATGTCGTCCGTGCACTCAACGAACATCGTTTCACGTGCTTCTCATGGAGCGAAGGTCTGAAGAGTTATACGGGCTATTTCTCGCCCAACGTCAGCGGACAGCCGTCGACGTCGAACCTCATCGTACCCTTCCGGGCCAACAACACCGGCAACTTCATCGGATGGTACGAGGTGGAAGGCCACAAGACCAACGCCACGCCGGTGGTCAGCGGCCACTACGACCTGCGGGGCTGCAGTTTCGTGATGAACGGCGAACTGCAGACCAACGACGCAACGCTCAACAACCGCTTCGTCATCTTTTCCACACCGGGCAATGCCATCGTCTACATGGACCATGTTCGTGCCAACACGGACTGTACTATCAATAAAGAGAAGGGTGGACTGATGGCCGTCAGTGTCGATGAATTTACTAAGAAAGTACGTACATTCCATACTACAGACGGTGCACGGCAACTGGATGGCGCCGCGACGACCGTGATGAACGGACCGTGGGTGAACATCGACCAGCAGGTGGGCATCATCACCTCGGGCCACAAACTGATGGCCTTCGGCGAACGGGCCAACAACACGTCGGTGCTCACGGCACGCCTCTATACATCTTATTATGAGAAGCCACGACCGGTGAAAGCCGGCGAGACGGTCGACAGCCGTGCCGCCGTCTACTATTCGAATGTCGACGCCCAGACCACGGCCGTTCTCTCCAAGCGGCTCCTTACGCTGACCACACCCGACGGCTGGCACGGCCTCATCGCCTTCGACCCCGACGAGACGGCTTATCTGCTACTGAGCAACTTCGCCGGCGACTCTATCTGCACCTTGCGAGATGTCGCAACCGACATGGGGGCACCCGTCTTCACGGTGCCTACAACCATTCGCGACAGCCGTGCCAACGCCACTTTCCGTCTGCAGCACAACCGCTCCTGCGGCAACACGCTCCGGTTCTTCATCGAAGGCAACGACGTGGAAGCCACACAAGCCGACGGCGATCCGGCCACCATCACCCTACGGAGTCTGACGCGGAGCCGCAACAGCGTGACCGTTCATGCATTTGACGACGGACAACACAAGACTTATCGCCTGAAACTGAACAAGAAGAAACCGACGCGCCTCACCATCAGTCATTGACGGACCACCAGCACGAAACCGCCACGGGGCTGGCAGACAATGGTGCGGGGCAACGACGACGGACGGCTGATCTGCCAGGGTGCAACGCCCGATGTGCCGTCGGCAAAGAGCAGGGCTTCACCGCTTTCGATGAAGCCGAGCGGCAGGGATAGCGTCTGCGCCTCATCACGACCATTGATGCCTGCCACATACCAGGTGGCACCGCTGCGACGGGCCATGACGACACGCTCGCCGGGATAGCCGTCCAGCAGGCGGGTCTCATCCCAGACCGTAGGCAGCATACCCAGGAACTGCTGCACCTCAGCCGGCTGCGACAGATAACTCTCCGGACGGTCGGCCAGATGCTGCAAGCCACTCTCGAAGAGCACCGTCAGTGCCAGTTCGTGGGCATGGGTGGTGATATGCGGATGCTGTGAGTCGCTGAAGGTGCAGGGCGTGTAGTCCATCGGCCCTACGACATTGCGAGTAAAGGGCAACGTGGCATTATGACGGGCGGCCTGCTGAGTAAAGGTTGCTACATTATTATACCATTCTGCACCATAGACGGCCTCGGTGGTCATCAGGTGGGGATAGGTGCGCTGCCAGCCACGGGGCACGGTGGCACCATGGAAATTGACCAGCAGATGATGGCGGGCGGCACTCTCCAACAGGTCCTGGCAGTAGTCCATGTTGCGCTGGTTGTCGCCAGAGAAGAAGTCGATCTTCACGCCGGCCACGCCCAGCGTCTCCAACCATGCAAACTCCCGCTCACGGTCCTCGGCCTTGTTCAAGCGGTACTTGGGTGTCGGTGCTCCGTCGACCCATCCTACCGACGAGTTGTACCAGACGAGCGGCTTCACACCTTTCGACAGGGCATAGGCCACGGCATCTTCGATGCTCCTGCCATCCTTCATCTCGTCCCACTCGGCATCGATGAGCACATAGGGCAAGCGGAGGGCAACGGCCATGTCGACATATCGGCAGATGATGTTGTAGTCGTTGGAGCCGTGGTTATAGGCCCAGTAAATCCACGACACAACCCCTGGATGAATCCAACTGGTGTCGCCCAGTCGGCAAGGGTCACTGACATCGGTCACCAAGGTGGACTGCACCACATCAGCGAGCCGTCCGATGATGACCACCCGCCAAGGTGACACGCCCTGGTTGTCGCCCTGGTCGGGCACTACACGGTAGGTCTCACCGTCATTATAGAGGCACGAGGCACTATGGCCGCGGGTGATGCCGGCTTCGCTGATCAGGGCAAACACGCTATCTGTCGGTTCCAGCAGCGCCGGATAGCCCCACCGCCGGTTCCAGCCGTCTGCCGACTTGAAGATACCGCTATAACTGGGTACGGGCACCGACTGGAACGATGTCTCCAACGGATAGAAACCCTCGTAGGAGTCGGTCCACTGCTGCATCCACCGCCGGGTGCCTTCTGCTATGCGGTAGGCAACGGTGTCGGCACACGATGCCGTCCGCAGAGCGATGCCGTCGTTATAGACCCGCAGCGTCAGCGAACCGCACTGATACTCGTTGGCCTCGTTGGTGCAATGGCTGCGCTTGCCTGCCAACATGGTATAGTCGGCCGTGAGGTGCCGGCTCTCGGGTGGGATGGAAGCGGCACCGTCGACAGTAAACTCGAGCACGGGCTTCGTCTTGTAACTCACCACAAACCGTCCCTGCGTCTGACGGACCGACAGACGGCCATTGGGCGAGACGGCGTCATATATCTTGGGGAGATGGCCTGTCTGGGCAGGCGTCAGTAGCGATGCCAGCAGCAGGATGGCAGTTGTCAGTGTCTTCATCATCATGGTCTCGTTTTTCTTTTGTCACTTCTATATAACTAATCTGCTATTTTACTATTGTCGCTGCAAAGATAATAAAAATATGTATACCGTCGCTCGTCTGTCGTCTCAAATCATATCACAGATGCTTCACCTCGCACGTTAATTAAAGTTAGTGGAGGATAAAGTGGACTAAAAGATGATGAAAGACTAGCAGAAAACTCGTATCTTTGCAGCATGAACATCATCAGACTCATAGCCGTTTTCACTTTCGCCATCGGCACAATGGCTGCTGCGGCACAGAAACAGAAGGTACGTATCGTCGTGGACGGCGACACTGGACAGGGCATTCCTAACGTGTCGATCACGGGAAAGGGGTTTACTATTGTCACTGACTCGCTGGGACGCTTCGTACTGCCCAACGACTGCAAGACACTGGTTTTCTCGCACCTCAACTATACCAGTTATCTGGCCAACGTGAACGACATCGGCGACTATGTGGCGCTCTATCCCAACTACCAGCAACTGGACGAGGTGATGGTGTTCGGCACACCCGGCAAGAACCCGCTGGAAGAACTGAACAGCCAATTGAAGATCAACAAGACTGACGCACAACTCATGACGGCCAACCCCAACGGCAACTTGCTGGGACTCTTCAAATATCTGATTCCTAAGAAATGGCGCACCTCGAAGAAAAAGAAACGCCAGGAGGAACTGAAGAAACTGCTGGAAGAGTACTAACTCGTTTCATAACTATCAGCACCGGCGATGATGTCGCCGCAAGGCACGCAGTCCCACGAGAAGCGGGCTACGAGGTGCTGCGGCGTGACGGGGGCGGCGTCGGGCTGCAGACCGGCCAGACGGGCCAGACGGCCAATCAGTTCTTCAGAGGTATAGCGTTGGCGCAGGCTCTCCATGTCGAGACTCTGGTCACGCTTTGACAGCCGCTGGCCGGCGCTGTTGCAGAGCAGGGGGAAATGGATGTAGCGGGGCGGCGTGAAGCCCAGCAGCCGGCCTACGTAGATTTGCTGAGGAGAAGAGAGCAGCAGGTCGCGGCCTCGCACTACCTCGGTGATGCCCATCAGCGCATCGTCGACGACAACGGCCAACTGATAGGCCCACGCACCATCCTTACGGCGAATGATGAAGTCGCCCACATGGCTGGCCAGGTTGACGGTCTGCTGTCCGTAGTGGCCGTCAACGAAGGTGATGTCACAATCGGGCACGATAAGCCGCGTGGCAGCCGGCTTCCCTGGCTGCACCGGTCTATGCCGGCAGGTGCCGGCATAGACCACACGGCCGTCGCTCTCATGGGGAGCCTGGGTGGCCAACAGGTCGGCACGGCTGCAATAGCAGGGATAGGTCAAGCCCTGCTGGTGCAACTGACGGAAATACTGCTCGTAGACTTCGCAGCGCTGACTCTGGTAGACCGGTTCGCCGTCCCACTCCAAGCCCAGCCACCGCAGGTCGTCCATCAGCAGGTCGGCATACTCGGGCCGCGAACGCTGGGGGTCGATGTCCTCGATGCGCAACAGCCACCGGCCGCCCTTGCTCTTCACCGAGAGCCACGACAGCAGGGCACTGAACACATTGCCCAGATGCATACGCCCGGTGGGCGACGGTGCAAAACGTCCTACCTCCATAACAGTCTCGTCAGACGGAAAATCTGTGCCACTCTCAACTCATTCAGAACTTCACGTCGACCTTCTTGCCGCGATACTCTACCACCCGACCGCCTTCCATCGGCCGGTTGCCGGGACCCTTGCCCGCGTTGACAAGCACGATGCGGAACCGACGCTCCTTCAGCATGCCCTTGAAACTGCCGGCACAGCCGCCGATGGTCAGGGTGCGGGCGGCATCGTCCCAGTAGAAGCCGATCTCGCTGAAATGGCCCTTCTCGTAGTTATAGTTGTCGCCCTCGTCCTCGTAGAGGGTGAACTGCCCGTCGGCACCGGGGTAGACGCGTATCTCCAGGTCGTCCCACGCCTTCTCGCTGCTATACTGCACCTCAGGACCGAAAGGCATCACGCTGCCGGCCCGCACATAGACGGGCATCTCGTTGATGGTGCACCGACGCTCTATGCGCTGACCGCCGTCGTAAATCTTGTTGGTGTAGAAGTCGTACCACCGGGTCTTCACGCCCTGAGCCTTGCGCCCCTTGCCCACCAGCGGCTTCGTAGTGCCGCCGGGCAGATAGACGCTGACGGGAGCCGACGCTCCCTTGACCTCGGCCACGGCCATCACGCCGCGCTTGCCCTCCTTCCGGGTGAGGAAGGGGTCGGTGACGGGCTTCACCAGCAGGGCATGGCCGAACATATACTCATCGTTCAGACGGCGCGCCGTGACATCAGCGGCGAAGTCCATCACCAGCGGACGCATCATCGAACCGCTATGCTGCACCACCTCGCCGGCCATCGCATAGATGTAAGGCAACAGGCGGTAGCGCAACTTCACGGCATCGACCATCGCGTCGTAGGCCCAGTAGCCTTTCTCGCCGAAGGCATAAATCTCGCTGACCATCGGCGACGAACAGTGGTTGCGCATCAACGGCATGAAGGTGCCCCACTGCATCCAGCGGGTCTGCAGTTCCTGCACGGCCACATTCTTCGGGCTCTGCTCGTAGTCCCAATAGAAGAAGCCGCCCAGGTCGGTATTCCAGAAGGGGATGCCGCAGAGCGTGTAGTTCAGGCCCGACGGTATCTGGTTTTTCATCTCCGCCCACGAGGCCTTGATGTCGCCGCTCCACGAGAAGGTGCCGTAGTGCTGGATGCCGAACGAGCCGCTGCGGGTCATCTGTACCGAACGCTTTTCTGACTCCGGAGCATTACCCTTGTTGGCCGCCCGCTGGTGCTCGTAGATGCCGCGGTTGGTCATCAGCGGGAAGGCGTTCTTCACTGAACGCCACGAACCGTCGTGGGTCATATAGTCGTCGTCGCCCGCCTTCTCGAAGTGGTCGGGCTCGGTGGAGTCGGTCCACCAAGCGTCGAAGCCCATCTGGTAGAGGTGGCTCAGATACTGCCAGTAGATGTCGCGGGCCTGGGGATTGAAGGCATCGTAGGGCATCACGCCACGCTTCTGCGGCCACGTGTCGAAAGGCAGCAGCGCGCCGATGGCCTTCAGTTCGCGATAGGGCTGGGTCCACGGACCGAAACTGGCCCAGATGCTGATCATCAGGTGGGCATTCTTGCCATGAACATAGTCGACCATTGCCTGCGGACTCTTCAATCGGGGCTGCAGACCCTTCGCCTTGTATTGGGCTGCCAGGGGGCGCAGGTCGTCGGGCAGGTATTTGTCCCATACGGCGTCGCCCACCTTATTTATATAATAGGGATTCTCAAAGCGCATGGCGTTCCAGTTGCTGTCGCAGCCCCAGTACTGCCAGTCCTGCACAATGCCGTCGAGGGGTATCTGCAACTGGCGGTACTTGTCGAGCACCTCGGCCAGTTCGTCGCTGGTCTTATAGCGTTCGCGGCACTGCCAGTGGCCCATGGTCCAGAGCGGAAACATCGTGGCCTGGCCCGTCAGTCGGCGGATGCCGGCTATCACACCGTCCTGCGTACCGTCTTTATAGATCACATAGTAGTCGACACAGGCACCGACCTCCGACGAGAACGTCAGTGTCTGACCGCTCTCTTTCAGACGCGACCGGCCGGCATTGTCCCAGTACAGTCCATAGCCCTTGCTGCTGGTCACGTAGGGGATGGAGATATAGGTGTTGTGGTTCCATATCTCGATGTCGCGGCCCTGCCACGTCATGGCCTCGTCGCGCAACTGACCCAGACCGTAGATGTCCTCGTCAAGGGCAATCTGCCACGACTGACCAATCTGATATTTGCCGGCATCGACGCGATGCTGGCAGGCCTCCAGCGTGGGCCGTCCCGTCTCGCTGAAGAGCGTCTGTCCCCCATGGCCGTAGAACGACAGGCAACCGCTGCGCAGGTCGAGGCTGCAACTGATATGGCCAGCCCCTATCGTCACGGTTGTGTCCGTCAGGTGGGTATGCGGCCAGACATCCTCCGGTTGCATGATGACCGAATAACTCTTCGCCACGGGCTGCTGCCCTTCAGGGTATTTCCGCACATGGATGATGTCGTCACTCATCAAACGGACGTCCACCACCACACCATTCACCGTCTGCTGGAAGAACGGCAACTCTTTCGGCATCGAAGCCTCGGCAGCCACAGACCACAGGCCTGCCACCACCCATAACACACATAATCGCATCGTCGTCATAAATCTGTCGTTTTGTTGTTTCTCTGGTTATTGTCGGCAAAAATACACAAAAAATCCCAACCACGCAAGACAATTGTACTTTTTTTGTGTCACTTTCATCTCATTCAAAGCATTGTCCCGCCTCATAGTAGCAACCACTTACCAACCTCGTACCAACATTTTGAGGTGTACTGATTTAGGT
>DETM01000020.1:0-19641 GCA_002361655.1 Prevotella sp. UBA3288
TGAAATTTAACCGGACAGTAGTGTCCATATTGCCATTATTTTGCTCTTCTGATAGACATATGTAATTCGCGACCTATCCTCATTCAGCGAGATAAGTCCCTTGTCTATTCCTATCTGTATATAGTCCTTCATCTGTCAATGCTGTTTTTTCTTTTATTACCTTCGAACCATCTTCGAGCCATCTCCGAACACTATCCAAACGACATTTATCCCAACTTCGTCCCGCACTCAGGACAGAACTTGGAGGCGCCGTCGGTCTTGGTGCCGCAGTTGGTGCAGAACTTATAGGGAGTGGAGGATGTGGAGGCGAAAGAGGATCCGGTGGCTGATGACGATGATGAAGCGAATGAGGATGTCCCGCCTCCGGCTATCGCCTGCTCTGCCAGGGCGAGGGCACGGTCGTCGAGAGAGGACTGCTCCACCAAACCCCATATCTGGGTGATGAGCACAGGCCAGAAGAAGAGCATGGAGATGACGGTGGGGATGGCCTGCTGGCCGTAGATGCCTACATTGGCATCGAAGAGCACACCGTCGGTCTGGGGGATGAGCGTCACCTTCAGGGCAGAGCGCATGCCCAATACTGCTTTAAAGAGGTTGCCCTTGGTAATGCTGATGTCCTTGCCGCCACTCATCAGGGTATCGACCTTCACATCAAAGCCGTCGCGCACAAAATCGTTCTGGATAGCCTCTGCAATAGCGTTAATCTGCGAGGGGTGCGCTGCCAACAGTTTCTTTTTACTATATGTTGCCATAATTATCCAATGTTTTGAAGTTGATAGTAATTGTAAATGGCTGTGAGCACATTGGTCTCTGCAAAGAGGCGCTTTACCAGCAGTTGATCCTCTTCGCTAAAATGGTTCTCTACTTCATGGAGCAGGTCGATGACGCGGTTGGTCTGCTCACGCAACTCGTCACTGGTCACCACCCCGTCAGCCATGATTTTCTGAAACGACGGCTCTTGGGCAATCATCTCGTCAATGTCGATAAATCCTTGTTCGTTGAATATCATCTTCGTGTTGTTTTAAGTTTTTGTCAAGAATTAGAGAATGCTTACTTTTGTTTTGTCAAGAATTAGAGAATTAGAGAATTTTTAATTCTGTTTTATCAAGAATTTGAGAATTAGGGACACATCAAAGCTGGCATCCGCAGTTACGGCAGAAACGCCAGCCTTCATCCACCGGACAACCACACCGTGGACAGGTGCGACCAGAAGAACTGTCCATCGTTCCGCCATTCTTTATCATCCGATATTGCTCACTCTCGCCCCATTTCAGAATTTCTCGCACACGAACAGCGGAGAACGGATGGTCGAGGCCGGCTATCACGGCGAGTTGCAGGGTTTTGTTCCACAGCCCGTTGTTTTGTATCTTGTCATATTCGTCAGCCTGCGCTGCCCACTCCTTCATGTCTATCTGTGAAGTAAGGCTCTTGGGACCACCCGACAAGCGAGCCATCGTACTGGCTACGACTTCTGGTGAGGTGATGATACTTGCTGCCCGGTCGGCAGACAGTTCACTCTTGCGATACCAATAGAGCAGCGCATACTGAACGGGAGTAGCCAGCGTTCCCAAGATCCCCAGATTAGCCAGCCCACTACTGATCCACTGCGCAACAGTATGGTAGAGCACATGGCGACACAGGATATGTCCGCACTCATGGGCAATGATGGCATCGAGTTCCTCGTCGCTCATCATCTCCACCAGGCTCGAAGTGACAGTGATGTAGATACGGGTGTCACCAGAAGTCCAGGCATTAGGCACTGGATTCATCTGCAAGTAAAACTCCGGCTCAGGGATGCCCATACGCTGACAGATAGGCGGCAAATGGCGGTAAATCTTAGGCAGTTGCTTCTCCGACAGCCGTATGGAAGAAGCCATGTTCACACCATACTGCAGGTTCTCGATGCCAATGGCCAATATCTTTTTGACCAATGCCGCAAAGCCGGGGATTCCCTCCATTTGTCTCAATGCGGCGGCATCTTCGGGATGTATAAAATCAGAAGGTTTCATATCGGTTAATAGTAATTTTGGCGGTAAAGTTACGAAAAATGCTCAAAACGACAAAATAAAATGACAAAAAAGTGACTTTACTTTTTAGCATCAATCATCTTCAAAAGCCTTGTTTTTGATGTGATGACCTGTAATTTCTTCAAGGAAGTCCTCACGCATCACCATGAGCAGGTCGCGGGTGTATTCTTCCAGCAGCCCTTTGTAGTACGTCACGTCCTTGTGGTTGGTCTTGGTGATGCGTTCCCACAGCGTCTGTTCCGTCGCATCTTTATGAGCCGCATCTATCAATTCCCGGTCATCGTCGGTCATCAACTTCCGCAGTTTCTGCTCGTCAAATATCAAAGGAGTCTCTTTTAGCGCTTCCGGAGCATGCTCTTTCCACCGCTCTTCAAGGTAGGCCCGATACTCCGCCTCTATCCTTAGCGGCAGGTCCTTCGTGTACTCCCCGATGGTTTCGGGCCGTTCATATGCAGCCTCTTTCGCGAGGTTGCCAAAATACTTGTCGAGCAGTACCTGCTCCTTCTCTTTACAGCATTTTACTATTTCTTCGTTTGCCATTGTCAGTCTTTTATTTCGTTATTTTCTTTTTTATTCAGCAACTTCCACGTCGTCATACACCGCGCGAACCTTCTTCTCTTCAAAGAGCTTTATCTGATTAAACCTTGTCATACCTTATAGTCATTCTGTTGCTCGTCCATACCTTGATTATATTTGAATCTCCATTCTTACAGTCCACATCTTTTATTCAAGATAATACTTCTGCCGCTCCTCTGGTATCATGGGGCGGTACTTGAAGCGGTGTAAATGCCATTTTCTATAAAAACGATTTTTATGTTATTATTCCAGACTATTGACAATAAAGGGTGCTTCATAAGCCATCAACGATTTGTTCTGTGCAAAGATAACGAAATTCTGTTAAACTGCCAAATCTTCTGCCACTTTTTTTACACTGTCCATGTCTTGTTACATTTTGTTTAAGCGTTGCTAAATATCGCGTGGGACGAGTGCCCTATCAGCCCCCCTTCTGATGCCCTCCCTCTTAGACATTAACCCCCTTATAGGGGGTATATGTCATAGAGGGGGCATCAACTCCCCCCATGGTGGCCTGCGGCTACCTCAGCCGTGAGCAGATGCTGAGGCCCGCCGGCTGCTGGGACAGCCCGCCGCCATCTCGCCCCTGCTGGAGTTGCAGGCCACACCGGCGCAGAAGGCGGTGAAGACAGACCTTGCCGACTACTGGTTTGAAGCCTCCAAACGCACCCTTTGAAGCCTCCAAACGCACCCTTTGAAGCCTCCAAACGAGGTGTTTGAAGCCTCCAAACGGAATGCCAGGAGCCTCCAAACAACATTAAATTCTCATGTCTGAACACAACTCCGTCTACGGCGAGGACGTATGCAGCGGGGTGGCCATCAAACTGCAGAACTGTCTGCTTCTTTTTACACCGATTTTCAAAAAAATAGTTTCTCGATATTTCGTTTATTTCGGAAAAAAGAAGTACCTTTGCCAACGGACAAACATAATGCGCATTCCTGCATATCACGAACATAAAAAAACAGAATCTATGCACAGAACCCTTACCCTACTGCTTGGTCTGGTCACCACGCTGGTCTGCACAGCGCAGAGCGAGCAGAGCAACACGCTCTTCGCCAAAGGCGTGGATCTCTACACGTCAGAAAAATACCAAGAGGCAATCCCCGTGTTTGAAGAGGTGGAACGACTCGACGAAGCAGAACTCGACTCAACCAGCAACCGGCGGGGCTATGCCACCATGTGGCTCGCCTCGTGCTACTACCGTCTGGGAAATACCGACAAAGCCGTCGCCATCGACCCGCGCTTCTGTGACATACCCCCCCTTGACCGGCGGCTGACAATAGAGGCCGACCTGCTGAGCGACAGACTGAACACCCTCGACTCGCCACAGCATTTCGAAGAGGCGCTGGCACTGAGCCGACAAATTATGGCGCTAGAGATAGCAGCACTGGGCGGCGAGACGTCAGCGTCGATGGGCTCCCGCATGGGCATCACCACCCTGCTGGCACTGCTTGGCAGGAAGGCAGAGGCAGTGGCGTCGCTCGACTCACTCATTGCCATCTGCTCAGCGACTTACGGTCCGAGGGTGCGCATGATGGAAGAGATTCTGCAGCAGCGCATCAACCTGTATGGCTACTGGAACGACCCTGACGGCGCTGACCGTAGTTTCGAGGCGCTACACAATTATTATACAGGTGCGGGCAGAAGTCTCACCGACGAAGCCTACCGCAATCTGGACAATTGGGCAGGTATGTACCTGCAGACAGGAAATAGTGCACGCTATGACCACGTACAACGGCTACGGCAGGAGACCATCGCCAACCGCTATGGCGCAGAGAGCCAGGAGATGGCGTTTCTGATGCTGGCAACCTCGCGCGACCATCTGTCTATGGGCCGACTGCCCGAGGGCCTCGCTGCCGCCAAAGAGGCAGAACGCATAGGCAACGCCCTGGGTGGCAAAAGCCACCCAGCACGTCTGCTGGGACTGGTGATGCAATCCAACGTGGCCCTGGCTCAGCAAGACACCAAGGAGGCGCGCCATCTGCTGCGCGACTGTCTGAAGAACATCCGTTCGGGCAAGGCTGCCGAACTGAAGGAACTCACCACGATGGTGATGGGCACACTGATGATGGTGCAGAGCATGGAAGGCAAGATGGATCCAGAACTGATGGGCGAGGCTCAGGCCATGCTCCGCACCATGCGCCAGGAGCGTAGCGAGCACGATGTGGTCTACATACAGACGGCCCTACAGTTGGCTCTGCCGATGGCTATGAACGGACAGGCCGAAGAGGCGGCAAGTCTCATCCGCCCGCTGCAGGACTTCATGGCAGAGGGCGACCAGTACAGCCAACTCTACAATTCGGGATTTGTCTTTCTCGAGGCTTCCCACTATGTTGATGCACGCAAGGCCTTCAGCCGCGGACTGGAGATACTGAACCGCGAACTCTCACGCCAACATGCCGCACAGACCGTGGCCGAGTGCCGCCAGCGCATTGACATCAGTCTAGACTATCTGGAGCGTGTGCACGGCAGCCACTCCTATGGGCTGACCAGCACCGATACCACCGCCTATGCTGTGTCGATGATAAAACAGGACCTGCTGCAGTCGAAACTGCTGGTGCTGGCACACAGCGACAGTCTGGGCACACGCTCCTTCATGCAGACGCTGCACGACTATGCCATTACTGCCGGAAAGCAGACAGAGGATTTGGTGATGGCCGACAGCATCGTGGGTATGTTTACTGCACGGATCAAAGAGCAGTTCGGCGAGTCGTCAGACCAGTATCAGGAAGCACTGGCGATAGCCGACGAAGTCCACCCCAAGCCAGCCGGAGAAGAGCGCACCGACAGTACGACAGACGACGGCCAGGCAGAAAAGCAGCAGACGCAGAGACCTCTCGAGGCACTGGCCCAGGCGTGGCGAGAACTGCCGCTGGCCGACTATGAGTGGCAGGAGCAGCAGATGATGGACCGGCTGAAGGGCCATCCACTGTTGGTGCGTGCCGGCGTGCTGCTCTACGTGATGAACGACCCCAACTGGTATCGCATTGACTCAGGCCAACGCAAAGCCGATGCCACGCGGGCCTGGCATGAACTGCAGCAGGTGCTTTCAGAAATAAAGGGCCAGAACAACCCGACACTCGAACTCACTTATCGCCAGTACACGATGCTGATGGCAGTAAGCGTATGGGCCAACTACTGGAACTACGACATCAAGGACCGCAGCGAACTGCTACCGCTGTTCGAGCAGGTGTATCAGTGGATCAGGAATATGGCCGAACTGCAGGCTTGCAAGGAGAGTTACGAGGCACTGGCGATGTACTGCGACGCACTCGACCATAGGAGATGGCAAGACAAACTGGAAGGTGAAGCACTCAAGGAGAACTGCCAACAGATTGTCGAGACCGACCGTCTGCGTAAGCAGGTGCGCCGCAACTGTATTAAGACCATGGAAGAGCGGCAGTCGACCTACAGAAACCGCTGGCCAGAAATCCGCCTATGGCGCGACATCTTCGATGATTACCGCTCTGTCGACAATGAATATCATGGCATCACCGACAACCACTTGGACTACATCATCTGGGATGCCTACCACCAACTGGGCCTCGACCCGAACGGCAGTGGCGACGAAGCCTACCAGAACCTCATGGCAACATGGAACGAAGTGAAGGTGAAACAACGCGAGTCTTACATCAGCGACGACGAGATACAGAAATACATAGACCGACTGAATGCCGACGCATGGGAAATGCTGAAGAGCAGCAACGACAGCATAGCGCGGCTGGCCTACGACATCGCACTCTTCACCAAAGGCTACCTGTTGCGCTCGGAGCAACTGCTAGGAAAGACCATCGAACAGTCGGGCAACAGAACAGTCCTGAAGAAGTTTCGCACCTACATGGACATCCAGCAGCGACTAGACAATACGGCACTGCCTGCCGAAGAAGCCAGGGAACTGGAAAGCGAGGCTCACGGCCTGTGGTTAGACCTGAAAGGGTCGTCGAGAGCCTTCGATGACTACACTCGACAGTTGGAGGCCAGTTGGCTGGACGTGCGCAACGCCCTGGACAGCAGCGAGGTGGCTATCGAGTATATAGCACCATCGGGCGACTATGGTGACTACTACGCCTTGGTGCTACGCCACGACTATGAGGCACCGCTGGTGGTGAGCACCACCTCCGACTGGCGGTTGCAGCACGTTGGTGACAGCATCTACCTGGACCGCTACAACAGCGTGTGGCCCACTTTTGTGACCAAGGGCGGAAACACCGTGCACCCACTCGAGGACGTAAAAACCATCTATGTCTCTCCATCGGGCAAACTCCACCAGGTGGCCATAGAATACCTGCCAGAACTCTTCTCCGACACGCTGATGTGCCGGAAATACAACATCTTCCGCCTGTCGAACACTCGCGAGATCATTGACCACAAGCCCTCACGCCACACCCTGACAAAGAACGACCGTGCTGCCCTGTATGGCGGCATACAGTATGAACTGGACGACGACACGTGGGCACTGCTGGCTGCCACCAAGAAGAAAGAGGGAGACGAGATGGCTCTGCGCGACGCACCACGGATGAGCAGAGGGGCCCTGTCGACAACCATACCACCACTGGAAGGTACGCGCCAAGAGATCAGCGACATTGCCGACATCTTCAGCACGGCAGGCCTGACAGCCACCACCTACACATCGGCAGAGGCCACCGAGGACGAACTGAAAAGCATGAGCGGCGGCAAGGCCACCATCCTGCACATAGCCACCCACGGATTCTACCAACCGAAGGGCACTGCCAGCAGCGACGATGCCATCACCTTCAGCCGTAAGGATGACAGCAGCGAACAGGATGCGCTGAGCCGCTCAGGCCTCTTCATGGCCGGTGCCGCTGCCACCTTCAACGACAGCGCCATACCCGCCAACCTCGATGACGGTATACTGACAGCCCGCGAGATATCCCATCTCGACATGACGAGCCTCAACCTCGTTGTGCTGTCAGCCTGCGAGACGGGACTGGGCGACATCAAAGGCGATGGTGTCTTCGGACTGCAACGTGGTTTCAAGAAGGCAGGTGCACAGAGCATCCTCATGTCGCTCTGGAAGGTCGACGACCAGGCCACCCGTCTGCTCATGGGAGCATTCTACCGCAATCTCATTGAGAAGCACATGACCAAACGCGAAGCCCTCATCGAGGCACAGCACTATCTGTGCCACTACGACCAAGGCCAATACAACCAGCCACGCTTCTGGGCTGCTTTTATCCTCCTCGATGCGCTGGATTAGACGGCCCGGATTATTGTAAGACACACAGGGGCAAGCCCCTGCACTAGATTAGAACGCCCTTTCAGGGCATCTTTATCGCCGCGCCTTCTCCATGGCCTCTTGCGCCCACTTCATCCGCAGGCGGGCCTTCTCGCGTGCCTCGTTGGCCCATCTGGTACGCAAGCGGGCCTTCTCCGAGGCCTCGTTAGCCCATCTCGTGTAGGTGCTCACTTTGTCGTACTTCTTGTTACGCGAATAATGGTCGGCCTCACGCAGATAGTCCTGGGCTTTCCTGTTGTAATAGTCTGCATCACGGTCATAACCCTCTGCCTTCTTCGTATAGTATTCCGCATCACGCATATACGATTCAGCCTTCTTCATGTAATAGTTGTCCTGGGCAGATACAGACATACCTACGAACAGCACCAGCAATAAAAGTAATCGTCTCATCATTCTTTGCGTTTCTTTTATCGAAATTGATAATGCAAAGATAGAGATTTTCTCTTAAACGGCAAAATATTCTGCCCTATTTCGACTACAACAGGAAGAAAAGGGAGACACCGACGACGGAGATGACGGCACCGACGACATTCCGCATGGTGATAGGCTGCCCGAAGAGCCAGCGCGAGGGCAGCAGGATGATGATGGGGGTAAGGGCCATCAGGGTGCTGGCAATGCCTGCGGCGGTGTACTGGACGGCCATCAGCGAGAAACCCACGCCGATGAAAGGACCGGAGAGGACGGCACACAGCATGGCCAGCATGCCGGTGCGGTCGTGCAGACTCTCGCGCATCTTGCGCCCCGCCCCACCGCTCATGAGCAGCCAGAGAGTGAAGAAGAAGAGTCCCGCTATGCAGCGGATCATATTGGCGGCGAAGGGAAGGGAGAATTTTTGCGTCCCTCCGGTAGCAAGCGACTGGAGGCCGATGGGAGAATTGAGAATTGAGAATTGGGCGACATCGGCGGTATAGCAGTCGAGACCAATCTTGCTGAGCACCAGTCCGACACCCTGACCGACGGCGGCGCCGATGCCGTAGAGGATGCCTTTGAACGGCAGGCTGACCGCGACGTGGTGCTGCTCGTCGCGCCCCAGCACGCTGATGGCGATGCCAGAGAGGGTGACGACCATCGCCAGGAGGGCTGACCACGAGAGTGTCTGCCCGATCATGATCCAGGCGGCAAGGGCGGTGAACATGGGGGCAAGTGTCATGAGCAACTGTCCCATGCGCGAACCGATGGTGAGATAGGAGTTGAACAGGCACCAGTCGCCGAAGAAATAGCCCACAAATCCCGACGCCAGCAACCACAGCCAGGTCTCAACGCCGGCATAGACGGGATAAGGTCCGCCCAGGGTGAGCCACATGAGCAGGGCGGAGAAGAGCACAGCCAGGCCCAGCCGCCACACGTTGATGACGGCCACGCCCAGATGGCGCGTGCCCAGTTCGGCAGCAAGGGCAGCCGCCGTCCACGAGAAGGCCACGCCAAGGGATATCAGTTCGCCAGTCATTTGTGTTGCTAAGCGTCCTGTTCGTTCTCGTCGACGTCGTACTCACGCTTCCTCGACTTGAACACATGGTGGTGCAGGAAGTTCATCGTCTCCAGGCAGACCAGCACCATGACGGTGGCAGCCACAGCCACATCGTACATGCCCACGCCGGCCGTCATACCGATGGCCGAGGTGACCCAGAGGCCGGCTGCGGTGGTGAGACCCTTGACAACATTCTTCTGGAAGATGATGGTGCCGGCACCGATGAAACCGATGCCGCAGACCACCTGGGCCGCCATTCGGGCCGGGTCGCGCTGGATGATGACGCCCTCCTGGCCCTGAAAGCCGTCGAAGCCGTGAACCGAGAGAATCATGAACAGTGCACTGCCGAGCCCAACGAGGAAATGGGTGCGGAATCCGGCCTCCTTCGAACGGTACTCACGCTCCAGACCAATGGCACCACCCAGGATGGCACCAACGAAGATGGTAATGATATATTGCCAGGACATGAAGGATATTTACAATTTACGATTTACTGTTTAACTTACGATTTAACAATTTACGATTTACTGTTTGCCGTATTTCTCTATGAGGCTGTCAGCCTGGGGGTCGCCCAGTTCCTTTGCCTTCTGCAGATTCTTGATGCCTTCAGCCTTCTGTCCCTTCAGACATTGGGCCACACCAAGGAAGAGGTAGCCGTCGCTATGGTCGGGGGCGATACGGATGCCCTCCGTAGCCGTGGCGATGGCATCGTCGTACAGTCCGACGCGCACTTCGAGCGAGGCCTTCTCGGCATAGAAGAGGTCGTTGTGAGGCTCCATCTCGATGGCCTTTCGGATATCGTTGAGAGCCTGCTGGAAGAGCCGGCCGCTGACTTCAGACTGGAAGCGTACATAATAGAACTGGGCAGTCAACTGGGCCGACATCAACTGCTCATAGTCAGTCAGGTCGGCTACAGCGGCACGATGCTGCCCCAATGCCGAGTGCACCTGAGAACGGGCAAAGAGATAGGGAGCCGCCGCCTTCAGATAAGGGCGGGAGAACTGAGCCACGCAACTGTCGAGCAGTGCCAACTGTCCCAGTGTGTCGCGTGCCATCTCCTTACAGCGCGAAGCCTCGTAGAAGAGTTCAGGCGACCGTAGCGTCGAAGCAAACAACTGCTCATAGATGGCCGAGGCGTCAGCATAGCGTTTCAGCGCATAGAGCACGTAGGCCTGCTGCTGCAGATAGATGGGCTGCGGATTCACGGCCTGTGCCTGCTGTGCCTCCTTCAGCGAGAAGTCGAGCGTCCACGGCTCGTAGGCTATCTCCGGATGGGTGAGTGCTTTCTGATAGATGAGCCGCGAGTAACTGTAGTGCACCTCGTCGGCCTTCTGCGTCACCTTCATAGCCTGCTCCACCAGCCGGTCAGCCTCGGCATAGTGGTGGGCATTGGCTTCGAGTTGAGCCTTGTAGAGATAGCCGTCGTGGCTCTTGGGAAACTGACTGATAAAGTCGTCGACGAGCGTAGCGTAATCGGCCGAGTCGAGCGACGACACGCCCATGTAAAGTGAGAGCAGCGCCTGCGACTCTTCGGCAGGCAATGCCTTTTTAATGCCCGTGAGTCGCAGCGTGCGGTCGTTCATGCTCAATCCGTTGATAGCCAGACTGTCGGCAAACAGCGCGCTGACAGCATAGTTCAGCGTGTCGTTGACCGAGGCTGGCTGCTGCATCAGTCCCATCACCTCGCCATCGACGTTCATCAGCGGTGCACCGATGGCATCGTCGGGCATCTGCAGGGCCACGGTGTAGTAGTCGTAGTGGTCGTTGAAGGTTTCCGCCTTGCGCAGAACGCCCTGCGGCACACTTTTTGCCCTGTAAGGCAACATCCACACGGCGGAGCCGGTCTCCTGACGTTTCGAAGCGATGGCCAGCGGCTGCGACTTAGCGTCGGCGACACGAAATTTCACCACATCATAGGTGTCGTTGGCCCCCAGGATGCACTCCACGGCCATCTCCTTGCCCTGGGCATCGATGACCACAGCGCGCTGAGCACCTTTGAAAGGTGCAAAGGGACTGACGGCCTGGCCATCGCTGCTCACGAAGAAACCATTGGCACTGGCGAGCAGCGTACCGTCGGCCTTGAAAGTCTTCAGCGCAAACACCGACTTGGAGGCCTTTTTCGCCCACGAGGGATGTGCCGCCACGCTTACGTTAAACAGCAAATAAGAAATAAAGAGGACGCAAGACTTCAGTGCAACGCATCCGCTCTTGCTTATAGCATTACTTTTCATTCGTTATTCTTTATTCTTTGAACTCATACTTTTACTTTTTCACCTTTTCAATTATTCACCTTTTCAGCAGTTGCTTGGCGTTCTCGATGGCGGCATCGGTCACGTCGCTGCCACTGAGCATCTGGGCAATCTCGCGGACACGCTCGTCGGGCGAGAGCATCTGCATTCGGCTGACGGTGCCCTGCGGTGTCTCTTCCTTGTAGACCTTATAGTGAGCGGTGCCTCGTGCAGCAATCTGCGGCAGGTGAGTGATGCTGATCACCTGACGGTCGTGGTGTCCCATCTCAGCCATCAGGAGTGCCATCTGCTCGGCTATCTTTCCGCTGACGCCGGTGTCAATCTCGTCGAAGATGATAGTGGGCAACTTAACGGCTCCGCTGATCATCACCTTCAGAGCCAGCATGACACGGGCTATCTCGCCTCCGGAAGCCACCTGCGACACGGGCTGAAGCGGTGTCGACGTGTTGGCACTGAAGAGGAAGGCCACCTTGTCCTGACCGTTGCGGCCGGGGTCTGTGGGTTCGATGTCGACACGGAAGCGCACATTGGGCATGCCCAGGGGCACCAGCCGCTGTTTCATCTGAACCTCAACGGTTTGTGCGGCAGCGGTACGCATCTGCGTCAGCCGCTTTGCCTTCCGCAGCATGGTCTGCCACAGTTCATCGCGGCGGGCACGGAGTTCGGCCAGGGCCTCATCGCTGTTCTCTATGCCGGCGAGTTTATGCTGCAGGACGTCGCGAATGGCTATCAGTTGTGCCACCGTGTCTACGTGGTATTTCTTTTCGAGGTCGTAGATACGGTCGAGGCGAGCGTTGACGGTCTCCAGTTCTGCCGGGTCGAAGTCGATGCTGTCCAGACGGGCACTGACTTCGCTGTCCACATCCTTCAGTTCGATGTAGGCCGCGTCGAGGCGCTGGGACAGTTCGGTGGCATCAGGAAAGACGCGCTCGATGGCATGCAAGGCCGATGCCGCCCGTTTCAGATTGCCTACCGCCCCACATTCATCGCCAGAGAGTGAGGTGGACGCAGTATAGAGGGCAGTCTTGATGTCCTCCGAATGGGTCATGGTGTCGCTGCGCTGCTCCAGTTCCTCCTGTTCGCCGTCGGTGAGCCGTGCGCTGGTCAGTTCATCGCACTGGAACTGTAGGAAGTCGGCACTCTGCCGGTTGCGCTCGATGTCGTCCTCAAGGGCCTTCAGTTCGCGACAGACCTGCTGGTAGCGTTCATACTCCTCACGATAGTCGGCCAGAGCCTCAGCATCGTCGGCCAGTATGTCGACAACGCTCAGTTGGAAGTCCTGCTTATTGAGCAGCAGGTTCTGATGCTGCGAGTGCACGTCGACGAGCCGTTCGCCCAGTTCTTTGAGCATGGCCAGCGATACCGGCGTGTCGTTGATAAAAGCACGGCTCTTGCCGGCCGCCGTCAGTTCGCGCCGGATGATGGTGTCCTGAGCGTCACAGTCTATCTCGTTCTGTTCGAAGAAGGCCTCCATGCCATAGTGCGACAGGTCGAAGTGGGCCTCGATGACACACTTGTCGGCACCCGTCTTGACCGACTTCGAGTCGGCGCGCTGACCCAACAGCAGCCCGATGGCTCCGAGAATGATGCTCTTGCCGGCACCGGTCTCGCCGGTGATGACCGAGAAGCCGCCGTGGAATGCCATATCGAGTTCGTCGATCAGCGTAAAATTCTTAATGTATAGTTGCCGTAGCATAACTACCTCATCCCCCCTTTTTAATTTTTCATTTTTTCAATCTTTCAATTTTTAATCTTCTCCCACGAAGGATTCTGGGCGGCGTTGATGCCGAAGAGGATGTCGTAGACCGACTCTTTCTCCTTCTGCGTGCCCTTGCCCTTGTAGATATTGGCCAGTTCGTCTTTCTTGTAGTCCGTCCATATCTGCGGTAACAGACTGAGGGGCTTGTCGTCGTGGGCCTTCTTCAGATGCGTCTCCAATGCCTTGGTCACGTTGGTACGGCCGCGCTCTGCGTTCTGCGCCATCTCGTCGAGGCCCAGACGGTAGTAGTCGTACTGCAACTGACGGAAGGGCTTCATCGACTCGTCGAGGTAGTCGTTGATGATGGCAAAGCGGTTGCGGCTGTCCTCGAACGACTTCCAGCCAATGAAGTCGAGGTTCTGGGCATTGTTGGTCAGGTTCAAGCACCGCTGCAGCACGTCGGTGCCGCCCATCGGTGCAAACGAGTCGAGGTCGAGGCCGATGATGAGAAAGGCATAGTAGGCGGTGAGCGCCACCAATTGGTTGTCGATGACCTCTTCGTTGAAGTTCAGTTGGTCGAACTGCACGAAGTCGAAGTCGAAGTTCTTGTCGCTATTATTATATAAAGTGGTGGTATAGGCCGAGTTGTACACGGGCCGGTTGGCCTGTATGAGTGCAGAACACATGAAACGGTTGTTGCTGGCATCATACTTATTGACCGTGAGATTAAAGGTACACTGTATGCGCTCGTTCTCCTGATACTGCAGGTCGGTCCATTGCTGTTCGTTGATGAAGCGTTCGAGCGTCTCCTGCAGGTTGTCGAAGACCGAGGCATCGGTATTCTGTATCTGCTGGTGGTTGACGTTCACCTTGGCCTGCAGTTCCTGTGCTAAGGCCGGTGAGCCCACAAATGCACAAAGAACAATAAGTAAAAATAGCGGTATCTGTTTCATTTTTATGCTTGCATGTTAATTCGGGCCTGCAACTCATCCACGATGTCGCGTGCCACCTCGCGCTTGGGTTTCTTGTCATAGTCCTTGCGCCCCTCATGCGAGATGATGCTGATCTGATTCTCGTCGCTCTGGAAGCAGGTGCCCCGGTTGCGCAGCGAGTTGAGCACAATGAAGTCGAGGTTTTTCTTCTCCAGTTTATGCTCGGCGTTCTGCTGCTCGTCGTTGGTCTCCAGGGCAAAGCCTACCATCACCTGCCGCTCCTGCTTCATACGGCCAAGTTCTGCGGCGATGTCGGGATTGGGCACCAGACGGATGTCGAGGTTCTCCCCCACCCGCTTGATTTTCTGCTGAGCCACCTCGGCCGGACGGAAGTCGGCAACGGCCGCACAGAGGATGGCGGCATCGGCTTTCGGAAAGGCTTCTACGGCGGCGGCATACATCTCGCGGCAACTCTCCACGTCGATGCGCGTGATGGAGGGATGGACGGTCTTGAGGGCTACGGGACCGGCAACGAGCGTCACCTCGCCCCCCCGGCGGGCACACTCCTCGGCCAGGGCAAAGCCCATCTTGCCGCTGCTGTAGTTGCCGATAAAACGCACGGGATCGATCTTTTCGTAGGTGGGACCGGCGGTGATAAGAATCCGCCTGCCCTCCAGGTCTTTCGGTTCGAAGAAGGCATCAAGACAATCAACGATGGTCTCGGGCTCCTCCATACGCCCCTTCCCTTCAAGACCACTGGCAAGAAAACCGCTCCCCGGCTCGATGACGTGATTGCCGAACGAGCGCAAACGATCCAGATTCTGCTGCGTGGTGGGATGGGCATACATGTCGAGGTCCATGGCGGGGGCGATGAAGACGGGGGCCTTCATCGACAGATAGGTAGTAATGAGCATATTGTCGGCCACGCCGTTGGCCATCTTGCCCAGCGTGGATGCCGTGCAGGGGGCTATCAGCATGGCGTCGGCCCAGAGACCCAGGGCCACATGACTGTGCCACGTGCCGTCACGCTGCGAGAAGAAGTCGCTGACGACGGGCTTTTGCGTCAGTGCCGACAGCGTGATAGGCGTAATGAACTCCTTGCCGGCAGGGGTAATGACCACCTGCACCTCGGCACCGCGTTTCACCAGTTCACGGATAATCAGGCACGACTTATAGGCCGCTATCGACCCCGTAATGCCCAGCACGATTTTCTTTCCCTTCAGCATAACCGCTTTACCTTACTACATTTCTACATTTTTACATTCCTACTTTTTCACCTTTCCAATCCCGGCCTCACTTCACGCCGCCTATTGAGCGCAGGCGGATACGGGTGAGCACCTGTTTGGTGTTGTAGGTGAAGTCGCCGCCCATGATCCAAGCATAGTAGCCGGGGTCGATGCGCAGTACTTCTTCCACGGTTCTGCCTTTGTGCTTGCCGAAGTTGAAGCATTCGACCATCACGGGCTTGCCGTCCTGGCCGACGATGGTGTTGCCGTTGGCATCCTTGGCCTCTCCCCAGACGATACGTCCGGCAAAGTCAACATTATTGTTCAACTTAGAGAAGTCGGCCAGACACTGCACGTCGTTCTCCAGCGTTCGTCCCTCGGGATCCTCGCCCAGCGAGCGCTGGCGCTCCTCGGTGTAGTGGTCGAGTTCGGCCATCAGCACACGATAGGTGGCCTCGGTGTCCTGGTCGGCACGATGGGCCTCGAAGTCGTCCTCCATCTTACGCCCGCAATAGAACTTATAGGCGGCAGCCAGGTTGCGGCGCTCCATCTTGTGGAAGATGGTCTGCGCGTCAATCAGACGGCACTTGGAGAAATCGAAGTCGATGCCTGCACGGAGGAACTCCTCGGCCAACAGGGGCACGTCGAAGTGGTTGCTGTTGAAGCCGGCGAAGTCGCAGCCGGTGAAGGCCTCGTTCAATGTCTTTGCCAACTGGCGGAAGGTGGGCTTGTCTTTTACGTCGTCGTTGGAGATGCCTGTCAGTTGGGTTATCTCGGGCTTGATGTAGCACTCGGGATTGACAATATGGTTGACGCGCTCCTCTCGTCCGTCGGGATATACCTTAATATAGGATATCTGGATGATTCGGTCCTTAACCAAATCAAGACCGGTCGTCTCCAAATCGAAGACGACCAGTGGTTTCTGTAAGTTCAGTTTCATTAATTCTCAATTCACAATTCACAATGTTCAATGTTCAATGTTCAATGAGATCAGTCATTAATCAGCATTGGCATCATCAGCATCAGCACGTCTTGATCCTTTGGCTGCTCAGAGGGCAGGACAAGACCGGCACGGCTGGGGTCGGCCAACTGGACGACAACCTGGTCGCACTCGAAGTTGCTTAGAATCTCTATGAACGACGAGCCCTTGAAACCAATACTCATGGACATACCATTATAGTCGCACGACATCCGCTCGGTGGCTTTCTTCGAGAAGTCGTAGTCCTCGGCATTGAGTTCCAGCGTACCATTCTCCACATGGAAGCGAATGAGGTTGCTCGAATCGTTGGAGAAAGGCTGTACGCGTCGCAATGCAGCCAACAGGCTGAGACGGTCGACCGTCAACTGGTTGGGGTTGTTCTGAGGAATCACGGAATTATAGTTGGGGAAGCGTCCCTCGATGAGCCGACAGATGATGATGCCATCCTCGAAGTTGATCTCGGCATTGCGCTCGTCGAAACGGATAACTGCATCGCCGCCCTGCTTGCCCAGTACGCCTTTCAGCAATGAAGCAGGCTTCTTCGGCAAGATAAAGGAAGCAGGCTGGTCGCTACGGATGTTCAGCAATTTGTTGCGCACCAGTTTATGACCATCGCTGGCTACAATAGCGAGACAGTCTGGCGTAAGATCGAAATAAATACCATTCATCACAGGCCTCAGTTCGTCTTGAGCAGTAGCAAAAATAGAGCGGTTGATATTCTCAGCCAACAGGGGTGTAGGAATATTAATGGTGGTAGCAGTCTCGCCCACCTGTTGCGGTTGGGGATATTCGTCGGCTCCATCAATAGGCAGTGAGAACTGGCCATTCTGATAGTTGATTGTTGCTAAGTTGGCAGTCTGGTCTATTTCAAAAGTAATCGGTTGCTCAGAGATGCCTTTCACGGCCTCCAGCAGATCATGGTTGCCCACGCAGAATCGTCCGTCGCCGTCGCTATCCGTCAGTTCGAGCGTGGTCTTCATCATCACCTCACTGTCTGAAGCGGTCAGATTCAGACGCCCTTCGGCCACCTCGAACAGAAAGTCGCCAAGGATGGGCAGTGAGTTCTTGCTATTAATAACTCTCGACAGAGCAGCCAACCGACTGCTCAATGCTGTGCTTGATACAGTAAATCTCATATTGCTTTATTGTTTATGTATTCGTTTTGAGCCACAAAAATACAAAAAAAGTGTGTCAGTAGCAAAATATTTGCGAAAAAATTGCTTGTTTTCAAACTATTTTAGTAATTTCGCAAGCGATTTAGCAAAAATACAAACATTTAATCAACAAATAAGTAATATGGATATAACAGGAAAAGTAATTGCCATTCTACCGGCAAACAGTGGTGTTTCTGCCCGCACGGGTAACGCATGGATGAGTCAGGAATACGTCATAGAGGTGCCGGGTCAGTACCCCCGCAAGATGCTGTTCCGCGTTTTTGGCGAAGACCGCATCAAGCAGTTCAGCATTCAGGCCGGCGAGGAGATCACCGTCCAGTTCGACATCGATGCTCATGAGTACAACGGCCGTTGGTTCAACGAGATCCGTGCCTACAACGTCATCCGTGGCCAGGTAGGTGGCGGTACAATCCCCGCTGCCACCCCGTTCCCGCCACAGCAGGATGGCGCTCCAGCAGCCCCTCAGGCTGCAACGGCTCCATTCCCTCCCACTCAGGAGCCTGCAGCAGGCGAAGGCACTGCCGACGATCTACCATTCTAAAGGCACACTATCGACAAACCCATCAGAGAATGCATCAGTCACAAGATTGGCCGGTGCATTTTCTTTTTTTATGTCTTCACTTGTTTTCCCTAAACTCCTTGGGGGTGAGTCCGGTTTCGCGCTTAAAGAAGTTGTTGAAGGCAGGTGGATTGGCGAAGTGAAGGCGCTCGGCTATCTCGTAGGTCAGCAGACTGCTGGTGCGCAACAGCACTTTGGCGCGCAGCACGACGGCCCGGTTGATCCAATACATGACGCTATGGCCGCTAGCCCGGCTGATGACCGCCGAAAGATGGTGAGGCGTGATATGCAGCAGATCAGCATAATAAGGGACATTCCGCTCCCGTTCGCAATGGCGGCTCACGAGCGTCTTAAACCGTTGGAACAACTCCTGATGGCGAGAGGTGGCTGTCTTATCCGCTAAATTGTCGGAGGCTTGCTTGATATATTGCACATCGGCCACCATCGCCCTGACCATCTGCAGCACGGCTTCGCGTCGGAAGGGTGACTGCAAGGCCACATCCCAAAGCAGATACATCATGCGCAACAGCAGTTCAAAATCCTTTGCTAAAGCATGGGTGATGATACATTCGGCTACCTGTACGGATCCTTTCATGGCGATGCCGCATACCTCTACATCCTGACCAATGTGCTCAAACTCAAGGATTACGTCGGGCATAGTGAGTATCAATGTTCCCTGCTCGAAGTGATACTGCTCCAAGTCCAGATGCACGTCAGCCTCACCGCTCATGAACAGCAGCAGACGCGGTTCGGGCAACTGATAGACCTCGCCCTCACGGAAGAACGACTTGTCCGATGGCCGACCGTTGAGGATGATGCTGAGGTCATCGTTATTGAACACGTGGCTCTCGGCTCCGGCCATCTTTTGCAGGTCAACGGAGTCGATAGAGAAGTAATTGATGCTCTTGCGGTCGCTCATAAAATGATATAATTGTACGATTCCGTTGCAAAATTAGCGTATTTCGGTGAGAATGCCAAACGAGAATAGCAGGAATCGTACAATAAAGACAGTTTAACATCATATTTTCTTGCATGTCGAGGAAAAGTCGTAACTTTGCAACCATATAAAATAAAGAAGATGAAAAAACTATTATTTGCAGCAATGCTCACAGCAGGGATGCTGACGGCTTGCAATCAGAAAAACAATCAAACTAAAACAGAAGAGAATATGCAGCAGTTAGAATTGACACAGGAGTGGGACAAGGTGTTCCCACTGAGTGACAAAGTTGACCACCGCAAGGTGACGTTTGAGACACAGTACGGACTGACGCTGGCAGCAGACCTGTATGTTCCAAGAGGTGAGGGACAAGAGGTGAGAGGTGAGAGATTTCCGGCCATTGCCGTCAGCGGCCCATTTGGAGCCGTGAAGGAGCAGTCGAGCGGACTCTATGCCATGCGGATGGCCGAAAGAGGCTTTGTGGCCTTGGCCTTCGATCCCTCCTATACGGGTGAGAGCAGCGGTGAGCCCCGGCGCACGGCCTCGCCCGACATCAACA
>DETM01000020.1:19680-20050 GCA_002361655.1 Prevotella sp. UBA3288
ACCGAGGACTTCATGGCGGCTGTCGACTTCCTGTCGAAGCAGGACAACGTGGATGCCAATCGCATCGGTATCATCGGCATCTGCGGCTGGGGAGGCATCGCCCTGAATGCTGCTGCCGCCGACGTGCGCATAAAAGCAACCGTAGCCAGCACCATGTACGATATGACCCGCGTCAGCGGCAACGGCTATTTTGATAGCGAAGATAAGGAAGAATCGCGCCATGCTGCCCGCGAGGCTCTGGCCAAGCAGCGCCTCACCGACCCGACGGCAATGGCCGGCGGCGTGGTGAACCCACTGCCTGCCGATGCGCCGCAGTTTGTGAAGGACTACTACGACTACTACATCACTCCGCGCGGCTACCACAAGCGCA
>DETM01000020.1:20089-20234 GCA_002361655.1 Prevotella sp. UBA3288
GCTACCACAAGCGCAGCGGCAACTCGAACGACGGTTGGCGCGTCATCGGCACACAGGCATACGCCAATAGCCGTTTCCTCTATTATATCAACGAGATTCGCTCTGCTGTCCTCGTGATGCACGGCGAGAAGGCCCACTCGCGCTA
>DETM01000020.1:20344-27537 GCA_002361655.1 Prevotella sp. UBA3288
CCCAATCCCAATCCGGAGAACAAGGAGTTGCTCATCATCCCTGGAGCCACCCACTGCGACCTTTACGATGGCGGCTATACGGAACTCGTAGGTAAGGGCGAGCCCAAGAACCTCATCCCCTGGGACAAACTGGCCGACTTTTTCAGCAAGAATCTGAAGTAAGGCTTGTCTGCGAAACTGCTCACGCCCGGCCATTTGCAAGAGCGCTTGCACATGGCTGGGCGTAATTGTAGTTTTGTACGATTCTATTGCAAAATTGGTATATTCCTGCGAGAAAACTAAGGAGGAATAACGATAATCGTACAAATTCATAATCTTTTCATACAAGTTAGTAATCATTGTCTCGCGATAATGGTGTATATTTGCAACATGGAAATCAAGAACAATATCAATATGAAAAGAAGAGTACTTACTTTCGCTTTGGCCATTGGCTGCCTGACAGCACAGGGGCAGACATTGGAGGAGTGCTGGCAGGCTGCGGAGAAGAATTATCCGCTGATCCGACAGTATGGTCTCATCGAGAAGACAACAGCGCTGACGGTGGCCAACCTCCAGAAGGGCTGGCTGCCGCAGGTGTCGGCACAGGCACAGGCAACCTATCAGAGCGATGTAACGGCATGGCCCGACGAGATGAAGACCATGATGACGGGTATGGGCATCGACATGAAGGGATTGAAGAAAGACCAGTACCGCGTAGGAATCGACGTGCAGCAGACCATCTATGACGGTGGCGCCATCAGCAGTCAGAAGCAGGTGGCACGGAGCCAAGGCAAGGTGCAGGAAGCACAGACGGAAGTGAATCTGTATGCCGTGCGCCGCCGTGTGAACGAGTTATATTTCTCGTTGCTCATGCTGGAAGAGCAGATGCTGCTGAACCGCGACCTGCAGGAACTGCTGGCTGGCAACGAACGGAAACTGCAGGCCATGGTGAAAGGCGGAACGGCGGCAGAAAGCGACTGGCAGAACGTCAGGGCAGAACGGTTGAACGTGGTTCAGCAGGCCACCAGTCTTGCATCGCAGAAGCGGATGCTGACGACAATGCTCTCGACATTCTGCGGCATGGAGGTGAAGGAAATACAGAAAAGTGAAGAATTCAGAGTGAAGAGTGAAGCGCTCGACCTCTGGTCGCTTGCTACCGAAGGGACGCAAGAATTTGCTGCCGCCATATCACCCGTGGGCGATTCTTCACTCTTCACTCTTCACTCTTCACCTAACCGTCCTGAAATGCGTCTCTTCGATGCGCAACTGCGATTGGCTGATGCACAGGAGAAAGGGCTCAATTCGGCACTGATGCCGCGGCTTGGCGTGTTTGCCCAGGGCTATTACGGCTATCCTGGCCTGAACATGTTCGACGACATGATGCGCCACCGATGGAGTCTGAACGGCGTGATTGGTGCCCGTCTCACTTGGAATATCGGGGCGCTCTATACGCGTAAGAACGACAAGGCGAAACTGCAGTTGCAGCGCGAGATGACGGAGTCGAACCGCGAGGTGTTTCTCTTCAACAACCGCTTAGAGCAGATTCAGCAGCAGGAGGAGATAGCCCGCTACAGGAAACTGATGGCCGACGACGAGGAGATTATCACGTTGCGCTCGGCTGTAAGGAAGGCTGCCGAATCGAAACTCGCGCACGGCATCATCGACGTGAACGACCTGTTGCGCGAAATCAACCAGGAGAACGCTGCCCGTGTGCAGCAGTCGATACACGAGATAGAAATGCTGAAGGAGATATACGACAATAAATTCACGACAAACCAATAATAGTATGAAAAAGATATATGTACTGGCAGGCACGGCACTGATGATGGCTGCCTGCGGAGGAAACGAGAAAGCGTATGATGCCACTGGCACGTTTGAGGCTACGGAAACCACCGTGTTTGCGGAGCAGAGCGGTGCCCTGCTGACATTCAATGTCAACGAGGGCGACAGCATCGGGCAAGACCAGGAGGTGGGACTGATAGACACCACGCAGACGTGGTTGAAGATTCAGCAGTTGGGAGCCACCAAGCAGGTGTATCAGAGCCAGAAGCCCGACATGGAACGGCAAATAGCCGCCACGCGCCAACAACTGGCAAAGGCCCAGCAGGACGAGCAGCGCTACCGCGAACTGGTGGCCGACGGTGCGGCTCCCTCGAAGATGCTCGACGACGCCACCAGTCAGGTGAAGGTGTTGCAGAAACAGTTAGATGCGCAAGTGTCAACTCTCAACACTCAACTTTCAACGCTCAACTCTCAACTTTCGACAGCCGATGTACAGATAGAACAATTGCGCGACATGCTTCGCAAATGCCACGTCACTGCACCCACCAAGGGCACCGTCTTGGAGAAATATGTGGAGCGTGGCGAGTTTGTGGCAACGGGCAAGCCGCTGTTCAAGGTGGCCGACACGCAGAACATGTATCTTCGTGCCTACGTCACCTCGGCTCAACTGCAAACGGTCAAGTTAGGTCAGCAGGTGAAGGTATTTGCCGACTATGGCGATCAGCAGAAGAAGGAGTACGACGGCACCGTAGCATGGATTTCCTCGCGCTCGGAGTTCACGCCCAAGACCATCCTGACCGACGACGAGCGTGCCGACCTGGTGTATGCCGTGAAGATAGCCGTGAGAAACGACGGTTATATAAAAATAGGTATGTACGGGGAGGTCAAGTTCTAATTTACGATTTAACGATTTACAATTTACGATCTGTTGTTCAATTTGATTATTGGGATATTTCGTATAGTTGTAAATAGTAAAAACCGAAATCGTAAATAAATAGTAAATCGTAAATAGTCAAATAGTAAATGAACAAGGTGAATGCAATAGAAGTGAATCATGTGAGCAAAAACTACGGACAGGTGAAGGCACTTGACGACGTGTCGTTCACAGTCTCGAAGGGTGAGGTATTCGGGCTCATCGGGCCTGACGGCGCAGGCAAGACCACGATGTTCCGCATACTGTGTTCGCTGCTGCTGCCGGAGACGGGCAAGGCATCGGTAGACGGCTTCGATATTGTCAGCCAGATGCGCGAGGTGCGCTGCCGCGTAGGCTACATGCCGGGCAAGTTCTCGCTCTATCAAGATTTGACTGTCGAGGAGAACCTGAAGTTCTTCGCCACGCTGTTTGGCACTACCGTGGAGGCGGGCTACGACTCCATTAAAGCCATCTACTCGCAGATAGAACGGTTCCGCGGCCGTAAAGCCGGTGCCCTGTCGGGCGGCATGAAACAGAAGTTGGCACTCTCCTGTGCATTGGTCCACTCGCCCAGCGTGCTCTTCCTCGACGAGCCCACCACGGGTGTCGATCCCGTGAGCCGCAAGGAGTTGTGGGAGATGCTCCTGACGCTGAAGGAGCGAGGCATCACCATCGTAGCCTCCACGCCTTATCTCGACGAGGTGCGCTGCTGCGAGCGCGTAGCCTTTCTCGACCACGGACAGATACGCGGCATTGACACGACGGCGGTGATACTCGACACGTTCAGGGAGGTGTTTAACCCAGCCCCCCTGTCGTCCCCCGAGGGGGACACAACAGACACTCCCCAGAATACTATAGAAGCCCCCTCGGGGGCCGTAGGGGGGGCGTCCGCCGACAACGTGATTGAGGTGGAGCACTTGGTGAAGGCGTTCGGTACGTTTCACGCTGTGGATGACATCTCGTTCAGCGTCAGGCGTGGCGAAATCTTCGGTTTCCTTGGTGCCAATGGGGCCGGCAAGACCACCGCCATGCACATGCTGACGGGACTGAACCAGCCCACAAGCGGCACGGGCACCGTCTGTGGCTACGACATCCGCACCCAGCATGAGCAGATTAAGAAGCATATCGGCTATATGTCGCAGAAGTTCTCGCTCTACGAAGACTTGACTGTCAGCGAGAACATCCGACTCTTTGCCGGCATCTACGGCATGAAAAGTGAAGAGATAAAAGTGAAGAGTGAAGAGTTGCTGCGCCGCTTGCAATTCACGGAACATAAAGACACGCTGGTCAGGAATCTGCCGTTAGGGTGGAAGCAGAAGTTGGCATTCTCCGTTTCGATATTCCACGAACCCGGCGTGGTATTCCTCGACGAACCGACAGGCGGTGTCGATCCTGCCACGCGTCGCCAGTTCTGGGAACTCATCTACGACGCTGCCGCACGGGGCATCACTGTCTTCGTCACTACCCACTATATGGACGAGGCCGAATACTGCGACCGCATCTCCATCATGGTCGATGGCAAGATCAGTGCCATCGGCACGCCCGACGAATTGAAAGAGCAATTCCATCAGCCCGACATAGACCACGTATTCACCTATCTGGCACGACAGGCCACCCGCTCAAGCGATTAAATTATGAAACAGTTTGTCAGTTTTGTCATCAAAGAAACCAAGCACATCATGCGCGACAAGCGCACGATGCTCATTCTCTTCGGCATGCCGGTGGTGATGATGCTCCTCTTCGGCTTCGCCATCACCACCGACGTGAAGGATGTGCGCACGGTGGTTGTCACTTCGCAGATGGACCATCAGACACGACAAGCCGTGGAGCGGCTCTCGCAATCGGAGTACTTCACCATCACCACCACCGTCCATACACCACAGGAAGCCGAGCGGCTTATCCGCAGTCAGAAGGCGGATATGGCCGTAGTGTTCGCCAGTGACTTTGCCAGCAAAAAGAATGGCCTGCAACTGATAGTCGACGGCAGTGACCCCAACATGGCTCAGCAGTGGACTAACTATGCGCAGCAGACTATTCTCTCACCTCTCACTCCTCACCACTCACCTCTTTCCACCAAACTCCTCTACAACCCGCAGATGAAGTCGGCCTACAACTTCGTACCGGCCATCATGGGCATGCTGTTGATGCTCATCTGCGCCATGATGACCTCTATCTCGATTGTCCGTGAGAAGGAGCGGGGTACCATGGAGGTGTTGCTCGTGTCGCCCGTCAGACCGCTGATGGTGATTATCGCTAAGGCCGTGCCCTACCTGATGCTGGCCTTCGCCATCCTCATCGTCATCCTGCTCATGGCCCGCTATGTGCTTGGCGTGCCGCTTGCCGGTTCTCTGTTCTGGATTATCGTGGTGAGTATCATCTATATCCTGCTGGCACTCTCGTTGGGTTTGCTCATCTCCAATGTTGCACAGACGCAACTCGTAGCCCTGCTGCTCTCGGCCATGGTACTGCTCATGCCCGTGGTGATGCTCTCGGGCATGATGTTCCCTGTAGAGTCGATGCCCACCATTCTGCAGTGGATAGCCGCCGTGGTTCCGCCCCGCTACTACATCGATGCCATGCGTAAACTGATGATTATGGGTGTGGGCATCAGCGAGGTGACCAAGGAAGTCGCCATCCTCGTCATTATGACCGTCCTACTGCTCACCGTTGCCCTCAAGAAGTTTAATGTCAGACTAGAGTAATAAAATCGTAAATCCGTAAATCGTAAATGATAAGGTTTCTCATACAAAAGGAATTCCTGCAGATTCGCCGCAACCCGTTCCTTCCCAAACTGATTATCATGTTTCCCATCATGATCATGTGCGTCATGCCGTGGGTGATGAGCATGGAGGTGAAAAACATTGTGGTTGATGTGGTCGACGTCGACCACACCGTCGAGTCGCAACGGCTCATCCAGCAGATCGCCGCCAGCAAATACTTCATCTTTGGCGGACAGAAGGCCACCTACGCCGAGGCCATAAAGGACATTGAGAATGGACATGCCGACATCATCCTCGAGATGCGCGACGGTCAATATCTCATTGCTGCCAATGCCGTCAATGGCACCAAGGGCTCGATGGGCTCGGCCTACCTAAGCCAGATTTTAAGTGAAGAGTTAAGAGTGACTCTTCACTCTTCACTTGTATTGTACAACAAAGGCCAGAACTACAAACTCTACATGATTCCCGCCCTGCTGGCCATCGTGATGATGCTGATGACGGGATTCCTGCCCACGCTCAACATCGTGGGCGAAAAGGAGTCGGGCACCATCGAGCAGATTAACGTCACGCCCGTGTCGAAGTGGGCATTCATCCTCTCCAAACTCATCCCCTACTGGCTCATCGCCCTCTTCGTGGTCACCGTCTGCCTCATACTAACCTGGCTCGTCTATGGACTCACCCCCGCCGGACCGCTGTGGCTCGTCTACGTGCTCGCCATGCTGCTGGCGCTATTCTTCTCGTCGTTCGGACTCATCATCTCCAACTACAGCGACACCATGCAGCAGGCCATGTTCGTCATGTGGTTCTTCATCGTCTGTATCATGCTGCTCAGCGGACTCTTCACCCCTACCCGATCCATGCCCCACTGGGCCTACCTGACAACATATGTCAACCCCATGCACTATTTCATCGACGCCATCCGCACCGTCTTCATCCGTGGTGGTGGTCTCGGCGACGTGGCCCATCAAGTGCTGGCCCTCTCTACCATCGGACTCGTCATGTCCACCTGGGCTGTTTTGAGTTACAAGAAGAACAACTGACTAACATCGGCTATCTGCCCATTACGCACCGTGACCGGCCCCACGAAGCACACACTCGACGGATGCTGATTGGCCGTATCAATGTCAATAGCGATAAATCAGATTCCTGCTTTTCCTACCAGAAATACGGAAAATGAATACAAGTCTTTGGTGATTTCAGAATTTATCCTTAACTTTGCGCCACATTATTTCCCTAAAACGAAAAACATGACTTGTATGCAGACACCTTCCCCTTACCCCGTAAGGTCGAGAGGCTTTGACCTAAGCATCAACGAAGAGTGTTAATCTATCCGTGCTCCCAAATTAAAAAAAGAGTCCACTATAAGTGAACTCTCAATACCCCAGTTTTACGTAGATTATCCAATCTTTTCACAATTGAAATATCCACTGTTCATGTTTTGAACATTCACTTCTATACCGTACTTGTTCAAAAACAACTGTGCCAGCATTGGTCGTTCACGTGAGACTCCGATTGGAGGTATAGGTGAAACCGTACTTGTCTCGATGAACATACCTTTTTCAAGGCGTTGTCTTTTGTCTTTACATGCAGCATTGCCGCTGTTCTTTACTACAATTCTCCAAAGTGCCATGATTTATATAATTAGCAGTTAAACTTTAATATTTGATTTAGCCAAAAGGCGTTTGTTCACTTGTTGTAACCTACGGAATCTTCCAAAATTCTCAAACTGATAGGCTTCTCTCCATTGAATGATATCAAATAAATCTACAAGTCCATTCACTACTGTCCGGTTAAATTTC
>DETM01000010.1 GCA_002361655.1 Prevotella sp. UBA3288
GGCATCTGCTACGAGGGCGGCAAGGCCCCCTCCGGCCGCAATGCCGACACCCGCACACCGGCACAGAAACTGGCGCTGCGCACGCTGCTCATCGGGCTGAAGATGGACTACCCCCAGGCGAAGATCATCGGCCACCGCGACCTGCCCAACGTCAGCAAGGACTGTCCCTGCTTCGATGCCAGCACGGAGTATGCCGACATTTGAGGCGAACAGCACCGCCGGCGAGGAGTATGCCGGCATCTGACACAAGAGAAATGGCAGCCTGCCATCATGCAGGCTGCCATTTCTTGCAGCAACTCTTCTTTGGTCATAATACAATAGCAGTTGTAGTCGTGCACAACATTGCGACTGCAAAGGTACAACAAATCTACAACTGTTACAACGTGTACTTCTAAGGATGCTTACGTTTTATAATTATGTTCCGTAAAGAATTCCTGAACCTTGTAACCAATTTGCATATATCACTGATGATAATACTTAACGAATTGAACACCGCAAAAGCACTATCACCAATGATATATGCTATTTTTTAATCCAAATAATTTTTGATTCTCACAACAGGTTTAATAACTCATTTCAAACCTCATCAAGTTAGAACATATACGCAAGGCCAAAATAGAAATTCGAATTTTTGGCAGAATCACTCACATCGGCTATTTTAGTAAATGCAGAGTCATAACCCACTTTAAGTTGTACGCCAGAGTATTCAATACCCAAAACACCACCAAGGCCAAATTCAAATCGTTTGTATTTCCCTCCCAATATTCTTGCTGCGTTATCTGTATAAAGCCCTAAACTAGATCCATCATTTGCTTCAAGGTCGCCAGATACTGCATATGCAAAATAGGGACCAGCATCTACAAATCCCTTTAACTTATCAGAAAAAGCATACCTGTATCCTATGTGAATAGGCATTTCAATGTAGCCAGGATTCCACTCTAATTTGAAAGGATAATAATCCACATCCTTTACACCTCTCACAGAATACTTAACAGTAGCGTTCACATACAAAAATTCATAAAGATTGTATTCACCAATTAGACCCGCATAAAATCCAAACAATGAGGAATGAGAACTTTTAAGGTTCGCAGAGCTCAAATTTCCCCCACCGGTAATGCCAAATCTCATAGTTCCTTCTTCCTGAGCAGAAACAGTCAAACTTACCAATGCCATAACGGCAATCACCAAACTTTTTTTCATAATAATTTTTTTAAATAAATAATGAATAACTATCGTAACCACATTAGGTTTGTTGTTGTGGGTTTCTGACCCTTACCATATGCAACTCCTATGGCACGAGCTGCTGCTATACGGTCACTTTCAAGACGAATCTGATCGTTGTACTTCTGTCGCATTTCAAAATCAATATCGCTACGCACTTGGCCTTTTACTTCTCTCATAAGTTTCTGAGCATCATTATAGCAAGCAGCATCTGGATCAATCTGTGCAAGCATTGCACACACCTCATAAGCCGTTTGTTGGTTTTGCCCTGCTGCCCAAAGCGCTCTTGCCTGATTAAGCAAATAAAGATTAAGTCGATTCAGATTCTTAGTGTACAGTTCTAGTCCATATTTTGATGCAACATCACCGCCTTTAGAGCACACTGGGATAGAAAACACCTGCATAAGCGCTTCTTCGAAGTTTTGCGTCGCTTCCAACCGTTTGGCTTCCTTGATGATATTAGGATACTGAGTATCATAGTAATACATCATCTTAGCCTTTCCTTCATTTATCAGACTTTTTATTTCTATATTTTTAGAGTTAATTCGCCCAAAAGCATTGATATAACTTTTCACCTCTCCGTTGCCCACACCTTCAAGCGTTATATAGGCTGTAGCAAACTTTTTCTTTGTATATAAATCGGCCATATAAAAAGTAATGCCAAGATTATAGACAGTTTGTATAGGGGGCCCAGGTAAATTGCTCTTATCAATAACATCACAATGAGCAGTTAATACGAAAGGTGTTAATGGAGAGTCACTTATCAGTCCATTTTCTGTCGCCACACGGTTAAGCGACTGATAAAGTACAGAGCGAGCAGCATAGGGAACATTAACAAAGTCATTATCGAATTGTATCGTCATTGGCAACAAACATTCCTGTGAATAGGTATTTACTGCCGCCATCAGGGCAAGACCTAAAATAATATTCTTCATATTCATGTCTGATTCTGATTATTTTTCACCTAATATTAAAAGGCATCTGCCCAGACCGCGATTGACAGTTTTGACTGGGATATTATAGGGAGTAGCACTTAGAAAACGTGCCAGTTCACGAGCAAAGCCATAAGTATCTTGAGCCATACCATTGGCCTTATAAAGTGGAATACGTACCTGCTCGTAGAGAATCATAGTGTCAGTTGCATCCGACTTGCTGAATCGGTGGTTCACACAATTGTCAGCTAACCAGTTGTCGATAATCTCGTTCAGTTCATAATCGCCATACTCTTTTTCGAAGTCCACAGCACTAGTGTCAAATATGCGCATATCAAGAACCACTTCCCTGCCATTTGTCAGCAAGTCATCAAAATGTGCTTGAAGGCGCTCCACAAAAGAGTCCATATGGTCTTGCACGGCTTCCTCTAATAATACTGGCAGTTCTGCAGAAAAAGATCCCTTGCCTGTTCCCTCTGCACCAGCCACCTGTTTGTTTGAATAGGCATCGAGAGCGCGTAAGTTGTAGGTAATACTGCTCTTAGGGCCAATTGTATTCACCGTCCAATCAATTTCCAGGATGATATCCGCCTTAGCAGTGCGACGCAGACGGTCAAGTGGACTTTCCGTAATGTTGGCACCGCTTTTCTTGCTAGTTATAAGGCGGTCTTCTGCCGAGAGGTTTGAAATACTCTTTACATTCTGCTGCAAATCCTTCAAAGGGAAACCTCTGTCAGCCATCAACAGATTTATTTTTGAGATGACAGCATTAAGTTGCTTGTTAGAAGATACGGCGGCTTTATAATCAGGTATCCGCTCAGGTGTTCCTTGGTTGTCAAATGTTTGCTCGTAGCCATGCTCTTTGCACCAAGCATCACTTGGAACAACCATTAGGGTCGGTTTTTTGGCTTGTCCCATTGCTGACAATATACAAAGCGTCAGCATCACTATTAAAAAAAATATCTTTAATTTCATACTCACAATTTTTAGTCAATTACATTATCGGCTTTTAAACGGGCTTTCAATTGCGGTCGAAGCACCCGAATTGTCAAGTCATATGAATAACCCAACTTATCTTTCGATCTACCACCAGAACGTCGCTTTGTATCACGTAGTGAAACATACTCCAAATATGCCCCTTTATCCGCAAAGAACAAATTAAAATAGTCTTCATATCGCTCTTTGGCATTCACCTCCGTTACTAAAGGACGCATATTACAACCTTCTACGCCATCACGGATACCATCAAAGATAACAGCCCAGACAGCATTTTTCATTGCTTGTTCTTTTGCATCTGCTCTATTACGGCCATATCCTTGAACACGTAGTGTCTGCGACCCATCGAGTTCCACTCCCATACACCTGATAGAACTGCGACTGTAAACAGGCTGAGTCTGAGCCCCCACGCATATTATTGAAAATGAAATAAGAATAGTTAATAATAATTTTATCATAATTGATGCTGTTTAAAATTCGTAACCTAGTTTCAATCCAAAATAGCTGTATGCAATATCGTTTTTGTTGCAATTCCTAAAACTGGTTATTGTATAACAGATTCCAAGCTGGAAGTTGTTGCGAAGCCCTCCAAAACTATAGCCAATTGTTGGACTCGCAAAAAATCCCTCATTCGTGATTCCTCCTATATTTAGTGACCAGAATGGAACTCCCTCTCTTTCGTAGGCAGGAAGAAGGTTGCCGCGTACATTAGCAAAGATAGGTATACCAAATTTGTCACTTGTGTCCCTAACATCTGCATTATTAACATAGTAACGAACACCAACACCTGCGCCGAGGCGTAAAAACTCACTAAAGCGGAAGCCACCTGTAAATGACAAATTGGCATACTGCATATTAGGACTTTGAGACATAACGCTACTAGCGCCTTCTAAATCAACTGCATACCAGAAACCGCGGTCAACCATGTCATAGTCTATATAACTGTGCTGTTTAGGCACACTGGGTAACCTTACATCGCGATATTGCGCATTGACTATTGCGGCCAAAAATAAAAACAAAAAAGATAATAATAACTTCTTCATCATTAGCAATAACCCTTTTAAAAACCTGAGGAGAGTGTCCTAACGACACCTGCCTTCTCCAATTCCTTGCGAAGCGAGGCTTTGTCTACTTGTACTATAGCCCCTGATTTATAGCCTTTCTGAGTTTTCACTCTGTCGTATGATCCTGCAATAATTGAAGCAAAATTTTGACAAGGTCCATCTGCTGCAAAAAAAGCCTCACAGAAAGTTGCGTTGTCTGTTTCAGCCGTAATTGGAGCCATTGCTGGTTGCCTCGCTCCACTCTGATTTCCAGTACATCCGCGGAACACAACGCCGTGGACTGCAGCACGTTTCAACTCTTCGTCTTTTACACTTTTGGCATATACATATACCTTTACCAGAATGGTACCCTCTGTGCCTGAGCCCGCACCAGTGATGTCATACTTAGGCATTTTGTCGCCACTCTTGGCCATTGCTCCCATGAAAAATGCAAGGAGCAGAAAAGTCATACTAATAATTTTTTTCATAGTCCTTTTTTGAATTGTTATTTTGTGGATAATTCTCGTATCAGCATTCCTTTGGCAAAATCTTTTCCACTGACTTTACGGAACGTAGTAAACCCGAGGGTTGCACCTGGTGCGCCTTCTTCAACAGCCATATACCTATTGTCCCATATAAGATTCTCTATTGGCTCTATCACACCAACACGATTGTATTTATGGCTACCATTTTCCATCTCAACGACCTCGAGCACTTCAAACCGACTTTTTTCGTTAACTCCTTCCTTCTTTCCTACATACGCAGTAAGAGGCTCTACAGACAGAAGAGGCGATTTCGTCCTAAATTCTTCGTAGTTCCGTTGTAAGTCAACCACATTTTCGTCTATGGCACGTTGGCAGGCTTTTCGCACCATGACAACAGGCTGGTCTTCTTTAATACCCAAAAAGGAGGTGGTTCCGCCACTACTTTCTACCTTTCCTACATATTTAAGCTTGTAAGTCCCACGAGCAGCCTCAAAGTTTGCACGTTTGGTAGCATCTGGTTTTACAGCATATTGCTCTTGATAGAATAATGCTGCCTGTTCATCTGTCCATTCGAGTTTATAAAGAAAGGTATTTATCTTGACTTTAAATCCTTTAATGGTCTCAACCATGTTACCCAGGTTGTCTGTTAAGTCATCGATATTGGTGCCTGTTGCTATTGCGGCAACGCTACCAAATATTTTCAGAATTGCGGCTCCTGTTTTTGCACCCTTGTTTTTGTCAACATAACGAATATCATTTACTAGAACAAACGTATTTCCGATCAAATCTTCACCAGCATCTTGAAGCATTGCGACACCTCGGGCAGAACGCGTTGCAAGTTGTTTATCAAATTCAGTTGCATTATAGAGACCACGCTCCTTTACCAATTCCATATCACACTGACCTGTGAAATAATCGCGATTAAACCAACGTCCAACAAGTCGACTTGCGACCTGATTGTTTTGTAGGAACTCCGTAATAGCCGGATTTTCCTTCTGGCTCCCAGCACCAGACAATTTCTTGTCCATCGTTAAAACTTTCACGCTCAGATTATGATCATTAAACTTGTCAGGTACAGGAATCTGAAGGAATGCTTCTTTAATTTCGCTAGCAAACTTTTGGTCGGTATGATTGACCAATATTGAATAAATAGAACTACGTCTATAGTCTGATTCTGACTTTTGGGCATTGACACATAGTACAAAAGAAGCAAAACAGATAATGAAACTATAACGAATATTCATGATTAATGCATTTTAAATTGGGTTAGTAATTCCATTCTTCTTCACTAAGTTTTGATTTTAAATCGTATGAACGATTCTCACGAGTTATATACAGTAGGAGATTTTTCTTCTCAGTAGCGGATAAATGACAATTGTCACGTTTTTCGATCTCTTTCCTAACAGAATCTGCATACAACGTAGAAACAGGCAAATCGAACACCACTTCGTCATTTGCGTTGATAATATTTACGAAAGCACCAATATGTTCGCTCATATTAATTGCGTCAATAGTTGCCTTGTCTGTATTTGGCTCATATATTTGTGCTCGATTAATCTGATTGTCTTCAACTTTCATATTTTGTGGAACCACATATGCAAGTTCCTTTTCAAAATTAATTGCCACCTTATAACCTATAGAAGACAAACTATGTGTCGAAATATTCAGATGGTAATATAGCGAGTCGGCTTTCATTACCCAAAAATGTTTTGCATTACGTTCTGATGGAAGAAGTATATTAGCATATTCATTTGGAATCAATTGAGTGTTGCTTGCAGACAATGCTCCCCACTTGCCGTTTTTCTTAACTGCAATAACGTCATAAGTATTGGATAATGCTTGTTCGTATTCAAAAGGAACGATTTCCTCACCAGTTCTGTTTATACAGCCATATTTATCATTTTTCAACACACTGAAAACCTCCTTATCTCCCTCTTGTTCGGGAAAACGGATATCTTCAAATCCTGACAAAGCATCTACCATATTGTTAGCATCGTTAAAAACATCCCATTTACCCGAACCATTCTTTGCTGCCCAAAGTCCAGTTGTCTGACTATGCTTTATAGATGTAAATCCAGAACGAAGAGTATTGCCCTCCTTATTTATAAATGTCCATGACGAACCATTAACAGGTGCAATGTCGCCTATAAAATCACCATGAGTCCAAAAATTGATATTATCGAAATAGGTATCAAACTTTGAAACCTCAAAACCTTTGCCTGTAGTGAGATTGTGATACCCACACAGAGTCTGCTTTTTCTTAATAATATAATATCTCACCATTCCATTTTGTGGTTCCAAAACAAAATCGTAGAGGCCCGCTTTCATCAGTTCTTTACCATTGCCATCCATAACACCTGCCTTGTAAATAGAAGAACCATTCCCGCTAAATCCGAGATAACTACAATCGGTTTCTAGAGTGTCTACTGTATTGTGGTAACTATAACGGAGCCGTTTTCCTTCATCATAAGGATGCTTATCTTTACATTCATACGAGAATTCGTATAGGCCTTTGTATTTGGGAGTTACCAAGATATTACCTTTTGCGTCTATAATTCCATATTTCGCATTGTTCATATATGACTTTTTTTCATTGGCTGTCGCCTTTCCTCCAAGTGCAATGAGAGCCTTACCGAAACAATTAAGTTTGGATATATGAGAATAGTTTACCGGTAAAACGATATTTCCTTGATGACTACTTAGCCCCATTTTCTTGCCATCTTTTATGATGTACAGATCCTTGTTCCAAGTAAGAATCTGACTGTACTTTAAAGGTAGAAGAACTCTGCCTGTTGCATCAATAATGCCAGACTTTCCAGATTTTGTTACAATAGCCGTACCATCGGTAAATGGCTGGGCACTTTCATATTGGCATTTAATAACCTCATTTCCGTTTTGGTCTGCAAAGCCAATCTTACCTTTCTTGTCGACAAGAATTTTTAAATCTTGAGCCTGTACATTCGTCAACAGAAGAACAGAAGCCAGACACAGAAGTTTATTTAACCTCATATCGATTATAGCCAGCCTATAGTTCCTGATTCGGCCCTTTATCAAGTTAACTATGAATTTCCGACAAGACAGAAGACGTGGAACTATCACCGTTGCCTGTTCCACATCAGGAGGCCTTCGCATTGCCCGGAATTGTTGAACGAAGCAACGCGAAGTCCACGCCGATATGTATATAGTACCCCAATGTTAGTATCAGTATAAACATACACTTAATGTCTGTTTACAAATACTTACAAAGGAGATGCATATAACACATCCCGAGAACATTCACCATTGCAATGCTCTGACAATTCCTGAAAGTTGCGAAGTTTCCTGATGTCAAGAACAAAGCGTCAAATGAACGCCTTATATTATGTCGAGACTCTCTTTCTTCCCACCCCATGCTCGCCTCGGTAGAGACGGCATCACCTCTCATGGCTCGGCGTGGACTTTCTTTTGTTTGTGCACCTTCACGGAACCAGTCCGTATCTTAGCAGAAACGCAAGTGATTAAGAGTCGGGGGCAAATTTAAGAAATTTTTTTGAAACGAGAAAAGAAAAATTAAAAAAAATGTCATTTCTGACTATAAATTGTCTACATTTCTTTCCTATAAGGAACAAAAAGGCTGAAATAAGTTAAATCATACAGCAGGCCTGTCAGACAGAATCATCCAACAGGCCTGTATGATAAATTGTGCAAAAAAGAGATTTTTGCTAAAGGACAGCAAAGGTCTTCAGAAGTGCATCTTCACGTCGACGCCCATCTGGAGGGGATTGCCCCGCTGACCGATGTAGGAACCGCTGAAGGGCATGGCAAAGGTGCAGTAGCGGGAGTCGGTGAGGTTGCGGCCCCAGAAGTCGACATCGACACAGCCCATGTCGACCAGCACGTGGGCACCGAGGGTGGCGTAGAGGTTTTGCCAGGCCGTGTTGGCATCGTCCCAGTAGGTGCGTCCGTTGCCGGCCACGTTGGCACCGATGGTGACTGAGCGTAGCACGCCGTCGGCAGGCACGTCGAAGCGGTAGTCGGCCTGTGCACTGAAGGTATGAGCAGGCACGAAGGGAATCTTGTTGTCCTTATAGTCGACGACGGTGCCGTCGGCCTGCGTCTCGGTGAACTCGCGGAAGGTGGCGCGTGTGAAGCCATAGGCAGCGGCCCACGACAGGCGGTTGTCGAAGGCCAGTCCGCGCAGTGCCGCCTCCAGTCCGCAGGTGCTGCTCTTGCCGGCATTGACGGTCATGCGTCCGAAGCCATAGTTAGGAGCCATCACCGCCAGTTGCTGGTTGCGCAGACGGGTGTAGAAGGTGGCCACGTCGGCCTGCATCTTACCGTCGAAGAGGTTCAGGTGGGCACCCAACTCGTAGTTCCAACTCTCCTCGGGCTTGTAACTGATGGCCTCTTCGACGTCGGCATAGTACTGTGCATCGTGGTCGATGCTGACATCGCCGCGCTGGGCCTGCTGCTGTGCCACAGGGTCGTTGAGGTCGGCCTGCAGTATGTCGCTGAACAACTGGATGTTGTAGCCTCCGGCCATATAACCCTTGCTGACCGATGCGTAGATATTGCTGCCGCGGCCGTCGAGTTTATACGAGAGTCCGAACTTAGGCAGCAACTGGGTGAACGACGTAGAGTGGTGGTTCAGTATGCGGGAGTCGAGGGTATAGGTGGCCAATGCATTGGCCGTGCCGCCGGTCATGACCATATAGCCGTAGGAGTCGTAGTCGATCTCTACCTTGCTGTAGTCGAAGCGCAGACCGACGGTGGCCGTGAGCAGGTCGGCCAGTGTGATACTCGACTCGTGGTAGGCGGCCAGCGTGGTCTGCGGCTGGCGGAAGGTGTTGGGCACGGCCATCTCGGCATTCATCGTCACGCCCATGGCGGCCACCTGTGCCTGGGCGGCAGCAGCGGCCTGCTGTGGTGTCATGCCCTGGCCGATGAAGCGACCGGTGAAGGCTTGCTGCATGGCCTGCTTCATGGCGTTCTCGATGGCCATGCAGATGGGGCGCATCAAGCCCTGGCCGAAGTTGACCACGGCATCGGTATGCAGCCACTCACGCGAGGCAAACAGGCCGGTGGCATGGCGCCACATGCCGTAGCCACGCGAGCGCAGCGAGAGTTCCTCGGTCACGGCATTCATCTTCTGGCGTTGCAGCAGACTCATGCGGTCGGCAGGGGTATAGTCGATGTCCATGTCCATGCGGTCGCGCAGAAACTGGTAACTGGTGGTCGACGTGAGCAGCAGTCGGTCCATCTCGTAACTGATGCCCAGGCCCGTGTTGGCCATATTGCGCTTGTAGCCGGGCATCGTGGTGGTGGAGGGCAGCGATGCCCATTGCTCCTCAGGGTTGTAGAGACCGTAGGGGAAGGCGTTCTGACGGGTGTACTGGTAGTCGGCAGTCAGGTCGATGAGCAGCCGCTCGGCCGGTTTCCACATCAGTCGCAGTTTGGCGCCGGCCTCGTCCATCTTGTCGGCATAGTCGTCGAGGGCCTCGTTGCGGAAGAAGCCCTGCTGACCATGGTAGAAGGCAGCCACGCCGAATGCCAGTTGTCCGGAGGGTTTCGCATAATGGGCCACCTCGGCACGGCGTTCCAGACCGGAGGCCAGACCGAGATTGACGTCGGTGCCCTGATAGTTCATCGGGTTCTTGGAGTAGACACGCACGATGCCGCCCTCGGTATTGGCACCGTAGAGGGTACCCTGCGGGCCGCGTAGCACGTCGACGCGGTCGATCAGATAGAAATAGTTGTTGAAGGCACCGGGCGACATCAGGGGGATGTTGTCATAGTAGACGCCTACGGCCGAGTTGCTGATGCGGTTGCCCAGACCTCGCATATACATTGACGAGGTGAGTCGCGAGCCGTAGGCGGGCATGGCAAACGACGGTACGAAGGCGGCCAGTTGGCACAGGTCGTGAACATTGAGTTTGGCTATCTCGCCGCTGGTGAACACGCTGCTGCTAAGCGGCTGTCGGCGCAGGCGGAAGGTCTCTTTGGGTTGTGACACGACGACCACTTCGTCGAGGTCTACTACGCGTGAGGTGTCGTTGGCTAAGGTGGGGTTGACGGGTTCTGTCTCTGCGCTGGCGGTCAGGGCCGTCAGCATGGCAAGGGCCAGGAATACTGTTTTGTTCATAAATCAAAATCTGTGTGTTATTATCCGGCTGCAAAGGTACGAAGATTCCGCCGGACGTACAATCCCCATTTATTGGGATTTCTTTATGAAGCGCCACACGGCAAAGACAATGTATGCCACGAGCAGCGGATAGCCCACGTAGTAGAGCGTCGTGACGCTGAACACCACATAGTTGATAGCGCAGACGGCCATCAGTCCCATGCAGTAGACGATGGTCTCGGAGACCGACATGAAATGGCGGATGTCGTCGATGGTCGCCAGAGCGACGATGAGCAGAGCCCATACCGACAACAGGAAGAGCGACAGGTGGAGTGGCACGGCAAAGGGGTTGAGCGTGGGGTGATAGTAGTAGTGGCGCCACGAGTCGGGGTCGGCCAGTTGGATGGTGCTGTAGAAGACTGCCGAGGCCGCCACCAGCAGGGCCAGCAGCGTGGGATAGAACGAGGGGATGTCGTTGAAATGTACGATCTTCGCCTTGCGTCGGAACAGATGGCGTATGAGATAGAGTGCGGCGACGATGACCACGAAGGCCAGCATGATGAGCAGGTGCTCGTCGGAGAAGAAGTCGATGAAGCGCGAGATGGGGTTGTCGGGAGCCACGCCGCTGAGCATCTCGCTCTCGTGTATCCAACCGATTGTCGACTGGTCGCGTGCCACCTGCACCCATACCGAGTCGACGCTGTCGGTGGACAGGGTCATGATGTCGGCCACGACGACCACATCATGCTTCTTCACGTAGATAGTGTCGACGAGCATGCCGCTGACTACCTCCGACGGCTGCTGGCAGACGAGCAGGAGCGAGTCGGCCTTGACCATGAAGTTGTAGTTCTGGGTGTAGTGATGAGTGGTGTAGAACGAGATGGAATCCATCTGCTCCTCGCTGACGATCCAGGCATCGCTGGTCTGTCGCGCCTCGCGATAGCACGACGAGAGTGCTACGCTAAAGAATAAACAATAAAATATAAAAAGAATCTTTCCGTTCATGCGTCACATATAAATTAATCCGTTCACTCGTCGGCATAGACATTCATCTGACAATGTTTGCAATCAAACTCCAGCCGGAACCTGCGCCCGTCGCCCAGCCGCAGCGAGAGGGGTTCGCGCCACTCGGGCCGTCGTCCGCCGTGCTTCACACAGTAGCCCAAGGCGTAGCGCAGACAATGGCGGCACTGCATGATGAGCCGCTCGCCGGGCGTCTGGAGTTCGTAGGCAGGCTCGGTATGGATGCCTTGTTCTTCATAGAAACGACGCGCCTCGGCGTTGGAGACGTTGAAGAGATAGGAGTTTCGGTATGTTTCGCCTATGGAAACAAGTTGTTTCTCATGGGGAAACAAAGTGTTTCTACTGTAGAAACAACCGGAAAGTGCCGTCTCTACGACCTTTCGGCGCAATTCGGCGAGCAGGCTGCTGGGTATGAACCAGTGGAAATGGTCGGGCAGGACGACCTCGGTACAGCGGAAAGGTGTGCCGCCCAACTTTGTCAACTGGTGCACGATGTTTGCCCGCTGGTCTTTCTCTGCCTGCTGATGCGGGGCGTCGATGGTGGCCACAGCATCGCCCATCTGCAGTTCGAAGCCGCTGGCAACAGGGCGCAACGACATCGTCACGTCAATTTTCCGCTCGCTGCTGGGCTTGCTGAGCAGCCTTTCCATCTCCTGGTCGTTATTGCGATAGAGACGCAGACCGGGCCGCAGACCGGCAGGCATCTTTTGGGGGAAGAGGCGGTTGCCCTCTACCCTATTGACCCTGAAGCCCTCTAACTGGTGCTGGGCGTTGACGAAGCAGAGGCCGTCGCCATTGGCAAAGGCGGCCACGCCGGCCACCGTGAACGATGCGCCCCGAATTTCCTTCACCGTTCCCACGTATTCGCCGACGGCTTTCGGTGTGTCGAACGATGCTATCTGCGACTGGCGGCCATGCAGGAAATAGGTGGTATAGCCACGGTTGAAGGTGCGGTTGAGGTCGGGGGTGAAGGTGTAGGAGCAGTGTCCGCGAGAGGCGCGGCAGCAGGCATCGGCATGGCGGGCCACATAGCGGTCGAGCAATTGGCTATAGGCTGCCGTGACATTCTTCACGTAAGCCGCATCTTTCAGTCGTCCCTCTATCTTGAACGACGTGGCACCGGCCTCTATCAGTTCGTCGAGATGGCGGCTCTGGTTCATGTCCTTCAACGAGAGATAGTAGCGTGACTGGCGCTCCAGTGCCTTTCCGTCGGCATCGAGCAGGTCGAACTTCATGCGGCAGAACTGGGCGCACTCGCCTCGGTTGGCACTGCGTCCGAAACAATGCTGCGAGGCATAGCACAGTCCGCTGTAACTGACGCAGAGGGCACCATGCACGAAGACCTCGAGTTCGGTGTCGGGCACCTGGCGGTGGATGTCGGCAATCTCGTCGACCGACAGTTCGCGGGCCAGCACCACTCGGCTGAAGCCCTGACCGGCCAACCAGCGCACCTTGCAGGCCGTGCGGTTATCGGTCTGCGTAGAGGCATGGACGGCCAGGCCGATGTGCTGAGCCATGCGCATCACAGCCATGTCCTGCACCAGCACGGCATCGGCACCGCACGCATGCAGTTGCTCCAGCAAACGTCGGGTGTCAGCCAGTTCGTCATCGAATACAATGGTATTGACCGTCACGTAGACCCTTGCCCCGTAGCGATGAGCATAGTCGCAGAGGCGAGCGATGTCGTCCACGCTGTTGCCTGCCGCAGCCCTTGCGCCAAACCGCCGTGCACCGATATAGACGGCATCGGCCCCGTGGTCGATGGCCGCTATGCCGCACTCCAGGTTGCGGGCCGGGGCAAGCAGTTCGAGCGTTCTCATCCTATCTGGTTGATGTCATAGGGCGTCTCCTGATAAACGTAGTAGTTTATCCAGTTATTATAAAAGAGGTTAGCGTGAGCACGCCACGTGACCAAGGGTCGCTGACTAGGGTCGTCGTTGAGATAGTAGTTGCGGGGCATCTCTACATCGTCGCGCACGCCGTAGTCACGTTTGTACTCGTTGTCGAGGGTGTTGGGGGCATACTCCATGTGGCCTGTGATAAAGAACTCACGGCCGCCACGACCCATCACGATACCCACGCCCGAGTCGGCCGACTCGGCCAGAATGGTCAACGCGCCACTGGCCTCGACATCGCTGCGGAGCACCTCCGTATGGCGACTGTGGGGCATCATGAAGCGGTCGTCGAAGCCACGGAAGATGGGCAGCCGGGGCTGAAGGATGGCCTGTTCGAAGATGCCGAACATCTTCTTCGGCAACGGGTGCTTGGGCACGCCGTAGAAATGGTAGAGACCGGCCTGTGCCGCCCAGCAGATGAAGAGTGTGCTGGTGACGTGGTTGCGCGACCAGTCGAAGATCTCGGCAATCTCTTTCCAGTAAGTCACCTCTTCGAAAGCCATGGTCTCGACGGGAGCACCGGTGATGATCATGCCGTCGAACTTCTCGTTGCGCATCGACTCGAAGTCGCGGTAGAACATCATCATGTGTTCGATGGGTGTGTTCTTGGGTGTGTGGCTCTTGAGTTTCATGAAACTGATGTCGAGTTGCAGGGGGGTGTTCGACAGCAGACGGATGAGGTCTGTCTCGGTGGTTACCTTCAGCGGCATCAGATTGAGTATGACGATACGCAGCGGACGAATGTCCTGGGCATGAGCCCGGGTGTCGTCCATCACGAAGATATTCTCATGTTTGAGCAGGTCTATGGCAGGAAGCCTGTCGGGTAGTCTTAATGGCATCTTTCTTCTGTTACTTTACTATTCTATGCGGACGACGACGACCGACACGTTGTCGGAACCGCCGGCGGCCTCGGCAGCCTGACAGAGGTCAGTGGCACCGGCCCCCTGCTGCAGCATCTGGCAGATCGCGGCATCGTCGACGAGGTCGGTAAGCCCGTCGCTGCAGAGCATCAGCACATCGCCGGGACGAATGAGCGGGTCGCAGGCCACCAGGTCGATATAACTGTTGTGACAGCCGCCGCCAATGCAGTTGACGATGAGGTTGGTGGGTCCGTCGATTCCCATCTTATTATTATATGAATGGTCGGTGGTGACCTGTTGCAGTTGTCCCCCGTGCAGGCTGTACAGACGGCTGTCGCCACAGTTGAGCCAATAGAAATGGCCGTCGTAGCCTACCAGTGCCACCAGCGTGGTGCCCATCTTGTCGTAGCGCTCGTCGGCGCGGCCTTTCGAGTCGAGGATGGAATGGATGCTGGCGTGCCAATGTACGATGCACTCGCGAAACTGCTCCTGACTCAGCCCTACGGGAAGGTCGGAGAAGAAGTATCGCAGATTCTCTATCGTGTCGGCACTGGCCACGTCGCCTCCGAGATGGCCTCCCATGCCGTCGGCCAGTGCGATGACCAGACGGTCGGTGTCAGCCAGCGACACGACAGCAGTCGCCTCACCATCACGTACGATACGGTCGCCCACCAGGACCATATCCTCGTTCTTGGCCCTGACGCGGCCCACTCTGCTCGAAGCAGTCACATTGAATACCGGCATCTTTTTATTTTTCTTTCTGTTTACTTAATACTTACTCGCAGGGCGATGTTAGCCAGGACGAGGGTGTCGCCGTTGGTCATCGGCGTTTCTACGTCAGGTTGCAACTGACGGTCGTTCAGTTTGGTGCCGTTTGACGAGTGCTTGTCGGTGACGCACCACCCGCGCTGGGCATCGTACTTCAGTTGGGCATGGACACCCGACACGTAAAGGTGCTGACTGAACGACTGCACGTAGGGTCCCTGGCGACGCCCGATGATGGCCCCGTCGACGCCCACGATACGTATGCCGACGGCATCGTTGAAGAGCATCAGTTGGGGTGTGACCCCGGGCAGATGGTTGGTCAGGGTGATGGTCTGGGGGTCTACCTGTCCAGCGGCCTCCTTCCGGCTGAAATATTCCTCTGACGCTATCATCACGCCGCCACAGGAAGTGCAGCGCTTGCCGTTGCCCACCCGACCGCAACGCTCACAGAAGGACAGTTGCTGGCCACACTGGTCGCAATATCTGGAGTCGTCGTCTATTTCTTCCTTGCAATTCGGACAAACTATCATAATCTTTCGCTTATTACTATGTGTTATCGGTTACTTACTTGCTCACCCTGATGTCGCCGGGCAGTATCAACTGGTAGGTCTCGCGGGTCACCTGCTCCTGAGGCATCTGCGACACGCGGACAGAGAGTTGCTGGATGGTGGCATCGAGCATGTTGCGGATAGCACGGGCGTTGCCGAAGTTCATGCCCTTGTCCATCTGACGGATGGTCTCTTCGGCCTTCACCTCGGCCTCGGGCGAGATGACGTACTGCTCTTTCTCGGCCATCTTCTTGAAAATCTCCAGCAGTTCCAGGTCGGTATAGTCGTCGATATGGAGTTTGTAGGTGAAACGACTGGCCAGACCGGCATTCATGTCCAGAAACTCCTCCATCTTGTCCTGATAGCCGGCAGCGATGACCACAAACTTGCCGCGGTCGTCCTCCATGCGCTTCATCAGCGTGTCGACCGCCTCCTTGCCGTACTGGTCGTTCTGGTCGCTGAGCATATAGGCCTCGTCGATGAAAAGAATGCCTCCCAGCGCCTTGTCGCACATGGCATTGACAATCTTGGGCGTCTCGCCCATATACTTGCCAACGAGGGTGGCGCGGCTGGCTTCGATGACGCGCGATGTGGGCAGAATCTCCATCGACTGCAGCACCTCGCCCATCTTGCGGGCTATAGAGGTCTTGCCGGTACCGGGATTGCCGGTGAGGATGAAGTTCATCGACATCTGCTGCACCTGACCGGCCCCGACGGCGGCACGCTGCTTGACGAACAGGCTCTGCACGGCCAGCCGGCGGATGGCATCCTTGACGGTCTGCATGCCGATGAAGTCGTCGAGTTCGGCGAGCACCTCCTCCAGCGGACGGGCCTTGGCACTCTGCATCATCGGCAGGTCTTCCACCTTCAGGGCGTACATATCGGCCTCGTTGAAGAATCCTTCCGACAGGCCGTCGCTGATGACCACGTCGGGCTGGCTCATCATCTCGATCAGACGCTGACTCTGGCGCTCGACGGTCTCGTCGAACACCCGGCGGGCCTCGCGGGCATTGCCGAAGTTCTTGTCACGCCGCAGGTATATCTGCTCGAACAGACGATGGATGGCGGTCTTCACTTCGTCGTCCATCACGAAATGTTTGGCCTCGGCCATGTTCAGATAGATCTGCGTCAGTTCGTCGGGCGTATAGTCGTCGAAATGGATGGTCTGCGTGAAGCGGCTCTTCAAGCCCGGGTTGGAGTCGATGAAGTCGTGCATCTGGTCGGTATAGCCTGCCACAATACAGATGAACTTGCCGCGGTCGTCCTCCAGACGCTTGAGCAACGTGTCGATGGCTTCGCTACCGAAGGAGTCGTTGTCGCTCGACTTGAGGGTGTAAGCCTCGTCAATGAAGAGCACTCCGCCCATGGCGGTATCGATGAGTTGGTTGGTCTTGATGGCCGTCTGTCCGGAGAAGCCGGCAACGAGTTTCGAGCGGTCGGCTTCGACCAACTGCCCCTTGGAGAGGATGCCCAGGTTCTTGAACACCTCGGCCATGATGCGTGCCACGGTGGTCTTGCCGGTACCTGGATTGCCTGTAAAGACATAGTGCTTGCCTTGGAAGGTGTTGGTCTCGCCACGTTTGATCTGCAGGTTCAGGAACCCGGCCAGATTGGCTATTTCCTTCTTGACCGAACTCAGGCCGATGAGGCCGTCCAGACTCTTCAGGCACTCCTTGTAGTCCACCTCCTTAGGAGCCTCGTAGGGAATATCCTCCACCTCGATGGTCATCAACTGCTCGTTGGACATCTCAGAGACGTTGCCTTCCTGCAGACGACGGGCCTGCCGCTTACAGATCTCGTCGAACAGGGTGCGCATGGTACGGCCATTGGCAAAGTCCTTGTCGCGCTGGTCGTACATCTCGCCAATCATCTTGCGAGCCAGTTGCTCGGCCTCTTCGGAAAAAACGTACTGCTTGCCCCGGGCAAAGACCTCGAGAATCTGGAACAGTTCGTCGGGGGTGTAGTCGGCCAGGTTGAGGAAATAGTTGAAGCGGCTGCGCATGCCGGGATTCACACGGAACAGGTTCTCCATCTCCGTACGATAGCCGGCGGCGATGACCACAAACTTGTCGCGATCGTCTTCCATACGCTTCATCAACGTCTCCAGAGCCTGTGCGCCCTGATTGTCGCGGTCGCCGGCCTGGCTGACGGGGGCCAGTGTGTAGGCCTCGTCGACAAAGAGGATGCCGCCCATGGCCTTGTCGCACAGGGCATTGACCACCTTGGGGGTCTCACCCTGATAGGGCGACACCATCTTCGAACGGTCGACCTCTACCACATGGCCGGAGTCGAGATAGCCGATGGCAGCCAGTATCTCGCCCAGTTTGCGGGCGATGGTGGTCTTGCCGGTACCGGGATTGCCGGTCAGGACGGTATGCATCGACATCTTCTGAGCCTCGCCCAGTCCGCGCTCCTGACGCTGCAGGCTGTTCTGCACGGAATAGGCCATCTCGCGTACGGCCTGTTTCACCTCGCTCATGCCGATAAAGGTGTCGAGGTCGCTGAGAATGTCGTCCAGAGAGCGCTCCTCGGGCACATAGCCCTTGATGTCCTCACGCTCGACGCGTGTCTGTGCCGACCCTCTGCTTATAAATAAGGTGAAGATGTCCTCGGCGGTCTTCATGGCCAGATGGGCATTGCCGAAGGTCTCGTCCTTAATCTTGATCTGATACTTGAAGTAGCGGGCCAACTGCTCGTCGGCCTCGGGCGAGAACTCCGACAGGCCATACTTGCGGCTCAGTTTCTGCTTGACGATATCGCACAACTCCTGATAGCCGGGTACGGGCAGGCGGAAGATGTACTTGAAGCGGTTCTTCACGGCGGGGTTGTTCTCCAGGAAATCGTCGAGCCCCTTGGGCAGGCCGGCCATGATGACAATGGGGTTGTCGTCCCACTTGTCCATCTCGACGAACAACTTGTCCAGCGGGTTGACCTGGTTGGAGTATTTGTCGGGCAGCAGTTTCTGCACGTTGTCGAAGAAGAGGATGCCGTTGCGCGCCTTCTTGATATTGTCGTCCCACTTGTCGACGAACCGCTGGTAGTCGACGGCATCGACCATCGTCAACTTCGGTTTCTCGATGATCTTGTGCTGGAAGAAATAATCGCGGATAATCTCTGCCAAGGCCGTCTTGCCCGTTCCTGTCTCGCCGATGATGATGGCGTTGACGGAGAGGCGTACGGCAGCGATATCCTTGCGAGAGCGCAGATAAGCATAGGTGTCGACGATGGTTTTCAACTGGACCTTCACATCGTTGAGTCCAATCATCTTGTCGAGTACGAACTGCGACACCAGCGGCTGTCCGCACCACTTACAGAACTTAGCGTTGCTTCTGTTTTCCTTATGACATTGTTCGCAAATCATTCTACGTCTCCTTGTTGTTGAATGGTTATGGTCTCAGGTGTTGCCTGCTGTGCGGACTGCCACCCGACGAACTTGGGGCTGAACAGACAGAGTTCCAGTATCAGGACAAGAGCCGTCAGCGACCATAGCAGATAGTGGATGACCAATTCGCCCGACAGGGAGTGCGTCTGGTCTTCCACCTCGTCGAGCAGTCCGAAGTTAGAGGCTTTATAGCGTTGAGAACGTGTCTTGAATGTATAGTAGAGGGGATCCAGCAGTGTAGACCGCACATCCTGGTTGCTCAGCACATCGTCGATGAACTTGTTGTCGCGATGCTGATCGCGGCTGAAGTCGGTCAGCAGGGCGATACCCGCATAGACGACGGCCAGGGCGGCCACCACATAATGGAACATGGCCGGATGGCTGTCGTCAACATACCTCAATATATAATAAGGTATGAGCGATGATGCCACACCCAAGGCTCCGAAGAGCGTCGACATCATGGCGCCATAGCCCTTGAAATAGGCTCTGACAGCCACGATGATGCCTGTCATTCCGCCCAGGGGCAGAACGATGGTCAGGAAGTGGTGGTCGAAGATATAAGTACGGTCATCCAGTCCGAAGAGCAGCACCATGGCTATCCATACGGCTGTCAACGCCAGGAACACATACTTCCACAGACGCTCCTTACTGGTAGAGCGTCGCCAGAGCCGGCGCACATCGGCCACACGCTGCTTAGTGTCCTCGCAAGCCTTCATGTAGCGCTTGTAGTAGATCTGCTGCGGGTCCAGACCACCTAAGGCCATGATCCACTTCTCCAGTTCACGCTCATAACTGTACTCCTCGCTGAAGTCACGCGACGGGTCCTCATGATAGAAGACGGCCAGCCATTGCGGGAAGGCGCCATTGCGAATCTCTACCTTGACGGTTGCCAGATACTTGGCATCCAGTTCCCGCCCGTCATCGAGCATGATGCCGCCGGGCAATTTGTAGGTCGGCGTGACGCCAAGGATGCGCACAAACCGGTAGAGCGCTGTTCGCAGATCGTAGGCCCCCAGGCGTTCGCGGTTCTCCTCGCTGTTGAGGTCGAAACACTGCTGGGCATAGGCCAGCAGGTCGGTCCATCCGTGCAACTGGGCATAATAGAAGAAACGACCGTTGGGGTCCGTATAGTCCTGCATCCGCTCGGTCAGTTCACGGGCAGACGAGTTCTGCTCCCCGACCATCGTCTCTGCCAGCAGACGGCCAATGGCCTCGGGGGTCTTGGCCTCTTGCAAGTCGAAGGCCACATCGCGGTCGAGATTGTAGAGCACCTTATAGCCCAGCGACTGAGAGGGTGTCTGCCCCTTCGTCATGATACGCAGGCCCTCGCAGGCCATCACATCTTCATGGGCATACATCCATGAGAGCAGACGGCCGTCGCAGAGTGCTTTCCAGTCATCGTCGGTGACCGGACAATGGCCATAGGAATGAACAATCTCATCGAGTGTCGACGAAGGCCAGCGCGACAGGAAGGGCACGTCAGGATCTATCTCATAGACCGTCCGGAGCACGCCTGTCCGGCCATCACGGCCATCAGCGAAATAGGAGCGCAGACGGTTCACGTCGCACGACAGACGGTTCTCTATCCAAAGGAACAAAGGGTCGTTGGGATTCTTCAGCAAGAGGGCGTACTTCTCAGGATAACTGAGCAGCGACAGTGACACGGCATGCTCGTCGTCACACTCCAAGCCCTGCGCATCGGTATAGGGCAGCGAGGGCTCCATGGCAAAGCAACAGGCCATCATGCCGGCTTTCTGGTCAGCAGGATAGCGGTTGCCCACGATATCCTTGATGACCGTTGCCAGTTTGACATTGCCACTCGACTCCAGCCATTGCACGATACGACCGTTGTACAGATAGTTCATGGCCAACTGCTCGTTGCTCAGCAGCATCGGCACCAGTTCGTGTACGTCGGCAGCGATGAGGTTGCGCTCGGGGTCGACGACGAAACTCTTGTAGCGCAGGAACGGCGACGAGATGTCGACATCGACGTTCTCGCCCTTAAACCAACGCTCCACCTCGTTCATGCCCCATCGGTTCTGCTGGTTCACAGAGGTAAGGCCCTGCACCAGACGCTTTACCTGTTCGGGCAGTTCGACCAGTCGGGGCAGACGCCCCTCATTCTTCTGACGCATCATCGTACGCTCATTCGAACTCATGGGGTTCTCGCCCAGCCATAGGGCAAAGAGGGTGATGCCAAGAGAATAGAAGTCGGCGGCATACGAGATTTCGACGATGCCGTCGATAACGTCCGAATACATCTCCGGCGCGGCATAGATCGGCGTGCGGGCCTGTGTGGTACGGAAGGTGTCGCCTTCGCCCTCCTGAATGGCAGAGATGCCAAAGTCGCCCAACACCAACTGCTGTTGTTCGGCATCGCGGAAGAAGTAGTTTGTGGGCTTCACATCCTTGTGCAGCAGGTGGTTCTCATGACAATAGGCCAAAGCACCGGCAGCCTGGAGGGCCAGACGTCGAAAACGGTTGAAGTCGCCATTCAACTTCAGGTCTTTCAGTGTGCCGCCACGCAGATACTCCATCAGTTCGTAGTAGCGGCTGACACCGTCCACATAGGTACGGCCGTAGTCGAAGACCTTGACAATCATCTCAAAGTCGAACGACTTGACCACCTGCATCACCTTCTTGTTGATATCGAAGTTCGAATAATAGACTTTCAGTACATACTCCTCGCCGCCATTCTCGACCAGGAACACCTGGCCCTCGCCTGTGTTCTCGCTCAGACAGCGCTTCTCGGCATAGACCTCGCCTTTCAGGTTGAACATCTTAGGCAGGTCTCTGCCGTTCGAATCCACCATTTGGCTCATACCACCTTCCGGACGCAGCGTACGCTCGAGGGGCGACAGGGGCGACTCTACAATCAGCGGCGATGTGTCGAGCGTCGAGTCGGGCTTCAGCGTCATATCCATACTAGCACCGCCGGCATCAGGACCCGCCACGCCTCCGTGACCCATGATGGTCGTCTTCTCGTAATCTATATCTGCCATTACTTGTCGTCCTTTATTACTTGATTAGTATGATGACCCAGCACTATCCACTGGCCGCCCATCTGAGGCTTGGCACAACCGCAGGGACTGGAATGAAGGGCATTCTTGTAGTTACACTTCCACGCCAGTCGCACACCGGCAGGCTTCTGGGCCATCACAAAGTTGCGGGCCTGAACAGGAGCGGGCATCGGCGGGGTCGACAGTTTGTCCAGCAACCGCGACAGTTCTTCCATCTTGCGCTGCTTACGCTGATTCAGTTCTTCTACTGAACAACGCTGATGCCTCGGAGCAGGCATCACAAAGTCTTTCACGCCCTCGTCTTCAGCCAGCAGTCGCAATATGCGCTCCCTCAGCAAACGCGAGGCCTCATCGCGCTGACGGTCCTGATCACAACCGTAGGGCAGTTCCATCTGTAGGGCGTCGTACTCCTTGGCCAGGGCCCTCAACTGCCGGTACTCCGGCAACTGCTGAATCTCGCTCTGCAAGCGCTTGGCAGCGTCTGTCAGAGGTTGACCGCATTGCTTGCAGAACGAGAATTCGTTCTTCGTATGGCAGATGGGACACACGATGCCTTCACGTGGCTGTCCGCACTCCGGACAGAACGTATCCTGTTCGGAGATATGAGCACCACAGAACGAGCACACATCAAGACGGATGTAGTGATGGCACGACTCACAGAAGTCAGCGTCAGGGTCTATCGCGCTGCCGCAATGGGGACAAACCGCCTGTTTCAATGGTGACCCGCAGGTAGCACAGAACGAGGCTTCCGGATCGTTGGAAGCACCACATCTGGGACAGACCACGGCAGTAGCGGCCTGAGCCTGCATCTGCATCTGAGGGGCAGCGGCTGTCTGCTCCTCTTCACGCAGTAACTCCGGCCCTTGGCCCGTCTGCTCCGGACGCCATGTATTGCTTTCAGTCATTTCGCTATCGATAGATTATACTTTTCAATTTTTCACCTTTTCAATCGTGCAAAAGTACAAAACATTGCCGACATTTGCAAATTATCGGGGGAAAAGTTTTTCACCTTTTCAATTTTTCAATTTCACCTTTTCAATTTTTCAATCTTTCAATCTTACCACAGCGGCAGACGCTGTTCCTTGGGGATATACATCTTGTCGCCTGGTTTCACGCCGAAGGCCTCATACCAGGCATCGATGTGCGGCAGGGCACCGTTGACACGCCAGCGGCCAAGGGCGTGGGGGTCGCTCTTCGTGCGGTTGCGAATCTCTGCCTCGGTGATATTACCGGCCCATACACCGGCATAGGCCAGGAAGAAGCGCTGGTCGGGCGTCAGACCGTCAATGACCGGCAGGGGATTGTTCTTCGTGGCATTCTTGAAGGCGGCATAGGCTACCTGCAGGCCACCGTGGTCAGCAAGATTCTCGCCCAGCGTCAGACGGCCGTTGGCATTCAGGTCGGGCAGCACCTTGATAGCCGAGAAGAAGTCGGCATACTTGTCGGTGCGCGCCTTGAACTGCTCGCCGTCGCTGGCAGCCCACCAGTCGTGCATGTTACCGTCTTTGTCGAACTGCCGACCCTGGTCGTCGAAGCCGTGGGTCATCTCATGACCGATCACCACACCGATGGCACCATAGTTGAAGGCATCGTCGGCCGTCATGTCGAAGAAGGGCACCTGCAGGATGCCGGCGGGGAAGCAGATCTCGTTGGTCGTGGGGTTATAGTAGGCGTTTACGGTCTGAGGCGTCATATACCAGTCGCCATTGTCCACGGGCTTGCCTGCAGTATGGTCAATGTAATAGTCGTTCCAGAACTTGTTGCAAGCCTTGGCATTCTCGTAGTACGACAGCGACGGGTCGATGGTGAGTTTCGACATGTCGATCCACTTGTCAGGATAGCCCACCTTCACAAAGAACGTGTTGAGTTTCAGCAGGGCATTCACCTTGGTAGAATCGCTCATCCAGTCCTGGGCGGCAATACGTTCGCCAAGGGCTATCTGCAGGTTTTTTATCAAGCGTATCATGCGCTCTTTGGCGGCAGCGGGGAAATAGCGTTCCACGTACATCTTGCCAAGGGCCTGACCCATAAAGCGCTCCACCTGGTTGGTGGCACGGCGCCAAGAGGGATGGTCTTGCTGACGTCCGGACATCACCTTGCCAAAGAATTCGAAGTTGGCTTCACGCACCTCGTCGTTCAGATAGCCTGTGGCCCCCAGGATGACGCCCCACTCCATCACGTCGCGATAGACGGCAGGCTTCATCTTGGCCAGCAACTGGTTGGTACCCTCCATGAAGGCCGGCTGCCCTACGATCAGTTCCTGCATGTATTGGCTCTTCAGACCCTGGGCGTTCATCACCTGCTCCAGTTTCAGGTTGGGATACTTCTTGTTGAAGTCGGCCAGGGTCATCTTGTTGTAGTTGGCCTGAGGGTCGCGCAATTCTGTCCTGCTCTTCGAAATCTTAGCCAGAGCGAGTTCCATGCTAAAGATATTCTGCATCTTCTTCGTAGCGGCACTCTTGCTGAAGCCAAACAGTTGGAACATCCTGACGATGTGTTTCTTATACGCTTCGCGAATCTTCGTCGTGGCAGGGTCGTTCTCCAGATAATAGTCCTTCATGCCGAGGGTCAGTCCGCCCTGACTGACATTCAGGATATTCTGCGTGGCGTTCTTCTCGTCAGCACCCATGCCGACCCGGTAGAACTCCGAGTTGCCATACTGCGCCATCTCCAGTTGGATGGCAAAGAGTTGGTCGTTGCTCTTGGCAGCCTCCAGACGCTTGATGAGGGGCATCACAGGCGCAATGCCATCCCGCTCACGACGGACAGAGTCCATGGCCATCTTATAGATGTCGGACAGTTTCTGCTCAGTGGTCCCTTTCTCGTAGGTATTGTTCAGCAACTCCGTCAGTATGCCGTTGATGCGCTTGTTGTTATCCTCGCCCAAACGGTCGAAAGAGCCGAAGCGCGAATAGGCAGGTGGCAGTGGATTGTTCTTCATCCATCCGCCACAGGCGTACTCATAGAAATCGTCAGCAGGACGCACCGAGGTGTCCAGGTCTGCCAAGTTAATACCCGAGCGCAGCGGCTCCTGTGCCGTTGCAGCGAGCGACATTGTCGACAATGCCATAAAACCGAAAATCTTGATAAGTTTCATATTGATGTTTATTATAAGTTTTGTATTTGATGTTTATTATAAGTTTTGACCCCCTCAGTCCCCCTGTTTCGACCCCCTCAGTCCCCCTGTTTAGGGGGAAGTCAAGTCCTCCCTAAGCAGGGAGGATTTAGGAGGGTCCCTAAGCAGGGAGGATTTAGGAGGGTCTTGTTATTTACCTTTTCAATTTTTCATTTTTTCAATTTTTCAATTTTACCGCTTCAACCTCTTCCGACAGTTTCTCCCAGCGTTCCACTTCGCTGTCCAACTGCCGCTTGATGTCAGTATATTCCGTCACCAGCGTCATGTCCGAGGCGTTCTTGGGGTCGCAGAGCAAGGCGTCGAGTTCCTTCAGCCGCTGCTCCATCCGGGCTATTTTCTTCTCGCTCTCCTCGACGGCTTTCTCGGCACGCTTCTGGTGCTTCTGCAGTTCCTTACGCTCAGCGTAACTGACAGCCGTCGCCGGCATTGTGGGTGGCGGTTCACCCGCCACCGCCAGCGGGGCCGTCTTCTGAGCCTGTCCGGATACGGTGGAGGTGGCAGAGTGAGAGTGAACGGATGAAGCAGAAGAGGCAGAGGGAGCAGCATGGCCGGCCAGGGCGTCCACCTCAGAGAGACGCTTTGTCCGCAGGTAGTCGTAGATGCCGCCGATATGCTCGCGCACCTTACCGCCGCCAAACTCGAAGACCTTGGTCACCAGCCCGTCAAGGAATTCACGGTCGTGGCTGACGATGATGGCTGTGCCGTCGAAAGCCTTTATGGCCTCTTTCAGCACGTCCTTCGAAGGCATGTCGAGATGGTTGGTAGGCTCGTCGAGTATCAGCAGGTTGACCGGTTCCAGCAGCAGCCGGATCATCGCCAGCCGGCTCCGTTCACCGCCGCTGAGCACTTTGACGCGCTTCTCCGATGCCTCGCCTCCGAACATGAAGGCACCCAGTATATCGTTGATGCGCAGACGGACCTCGCCACGGGCCACACGGTCGATGGTCTCGAAGACCGTCAGCGACTCGTCGAGCAGTTGGGCCTGGTTTTGGGCGAAATAGCCTATCTGCACGTTGTGCCCTATCTTCAGATGACCCTCGTAGGGTATTTCGCCCATGATGCATTTCACCAGCGTAGACTTACCCTCGCCGTTCTTGCCGACGAAAGCCACTTTCTCACCTCGCTTGATGGTCAGGTTGACATGGTCGAAGACGAGATGGGCATAAGCCTTTCTCACATCGTCGCAGATGACCGGATAGTCGCCTGAGCGCAGACAGGGCGGGAACTTCAGGTGCATGGCCGAATTGTCCACCTCGTCGACCTCGATGATCTCCATTTTCTCCAACTGGCGCAGACGCTGCTGCACCTGAACGGCCTTTGTCGGCTTGTATCTGAAGCGTTCGACGAAGTCACGGATGTCGGCCATCTCTTTCTGCTGGTTCTCGTAGGCCCGCAGTTGCTGTTCTCGTCTTTCCTTGCGCAGGACGACATAGTCGTCGTACTTCACACGATAGTCTACGACACGGCCACAAGAGATTTCCAGCGTACGGTTCGACACGTTGTTGATGAACGCCCGGTCGTGGCTGACCAGCACCACTGCCCCACTCCATTGGGCCAGCAACTGTTCCAGCCATTGTATAGACTCGATGTCGAGGTGGTTGGTGGGCTCGTCGAGCAACAGCACGTCAGGCCGGCGGAGCAGAATCTTCGCCAACTCGATACGCATGCGCCAGCCACCGGAGAACTCGCTCGTAGGCCGGTCGAAGTCGGTGCGCTCAAAACCCAGGCCGGTCAGCGTGCGCTCTATCTCGGCCTCATAGCCTTCGGCACCTAGCATCTGATAGCGTTCGTGCTCTGTGGTAAACTTCTCCACCAGCGTCATGTAATCGTCGCTCTCATAGTCGGTGCGGTCAGCCAGTTGCTGCTCCAGGCGCTTGATGCGGTCGGCCATCTTACGGATGTCGGCAAAGGCTTTCTGGGCCTCTTGCCGCACCGTCGTGTCGTCCTGCAGGATCATCACCTGCGGCAGATAGCCAATCGTCACGTCGGAAGCCACACTGACCGTACCGGCCGTGGGATGCTCCATACCACAGAGTATCTTGAGCATCGTCGACTTGCCGGCACCATTCTTGCCCACAAGGGCGATACGGTCTTTAGCATTAATCACGAAGGTGGCATCGCTGAACAGGGGCTTCACCCCAAACTCCACCTTGAGTCCTTCTACTGACACCATCGCTACTTGACCTCCTCCCAGCGCAGCACAGCGCCATTTTTCCTGGCAGGGTCCGCTCCCTTGTAGTCCATCGAGTAGGGACTGCCCGTGGTGGGACTCTTGCCAATATACAGATGTGTACGCATAGACATCAGCATAAATTCGTGCGACAGATAGTCCTGCCAGAGGAACACCTCGGCTTTCGAGACATCCTTGGTCAGACCGACATCGCCAGGCAGTCCGATGCCTGACACCCACACATAGCGGCCGTCCTCGCACTGAAGGATGACTTGTCCCTGTCCTTTGTCTATCAGCCGGAAACGAGTATCTTTCGAATACCTCTTGGCATCTGTGTCGTACAAAGGCCCGTGAGCCGTAGCACACATGGGCTTGCCTGTTGCCAGGTTGACGATGCGGATGGTCTTGCCGTAAGGGATATTCTGTGTGCGGTCGGCTTCAGGCTCCTCGACGGTAAAATTGTCAAACTCTGCATAGCCGCCGTTCTTGCCGTTTTTATTGAAAGCGAAGAGCGCATGGCGCGAACCCTGGAAGGTGACCAACTGGTAAGATAGCGGCATCATGCGTCCCAGTGTCTGGAAGTTCACGCCATCGGTAGAATATTCATACTGTGCCTGATCGCGGTCATAGTCGCCACTCATGCGCAGCCATATCTTATGCTGCGGCAAAGTGAGCGGTCTGTCTATCGTGTCGTTGGTCAACTGCTCAAAGCAGCGCAGGGTCAGGGCTTTGCCGTCTTTGACGATGCCAATCCACGAACAGGGCACGTTGATATTGCCAAGTCCGCACACGTCACCGTCTTTCAGTCCTTTGGTAAAGAGTTCCACCGTCACAATGCTCTTAGGTCCTATCACGCGCTGCGTCAGCGAGTTACGTGCCCACATCAACTGGTCGGCAGGCATCGTGTTCAGACGCAGCCGACCACGCGTCAGCCGCCACATCTTGTCGTTGGGATTATGGTTCCACTGCCACACGTTCCCCAGTTGTTTGCCGTCGAAGCGTTCGCTTCTTTCATAGGGAGCATAGGGCGACGTTGCGGACGGCGACTGACCGTCAGCGACCTGTACGCCGGGTTTGAACCATGTGCGGGGGGCGCGTCCGAGATTACCCTCCAGACCTACCATCGGCCACCCGTCGGCCCACGTCATCGGCATCAGACAGACGGTGCGGCCGATGCTGTGGAAGTCCTGCATGAACAGTGCCCACCACGTGCCGTCAGTGGCCTGGACAATGCCGCCCTGATGGGCATTCGAACAGGCTGTCGCCCCCTTGTCCACAGGACCGAGACTGAACTTGGAGCCGTCAGCCACGATGCGTCCCTTCCACTGCGTCAGCGAGGCGGCATGATAGCCATAGGTCTCGTCGGCGGTGATGACACGTGTCTCGTAAGGCCCCCATATGTTCTTCGAGCGAGAGCACAGTGTGCGGCCATTGGGTTTATAGTCGGTAGAAATCAGGTAGTACATACCGTCGATCTTGTAGATGTGGTGCCCTTCGCCTACACCGTTACCCTCGGGTATGATGGTGCGCTGAGTACCCTCTACAGGACCGCTCATGTCGGGCTTCAGTTCCGTGCATTTCACTTCTCCATAGCCGTGGACAGCGTAAATTTTACCGTCATCGTCGAAGAGCACGCCCAGGTCGTAAATGCGCCCTTTCATGTTGTGATGCTTCCAGGGACCATGGATATCCTTGGAAGTATAGCATTGAAGCCCCTTCCCGTTCACATTCGAGAAGACATAGAACTGTCCGTTGGCATAGCGGATACAGGGTGCCCAGATGCCCTCACCATAGACCTCGCCGCGGTTCTTGCCCTGCGGCCCGCTCAGCGAGAAGGCCGGATCGTCGAAGTCGAAGCGGTCGAAACAATAGGAGGCGAACTCCCAGTTGACCAGGTCTTTGGAATGCAGAATGACCAATCCGGGTACAGCGTGCATCGTAGTCCCTGCCAGATAATAGTCGTCGCCCACCCTGATGACGTCAGGATCCGAGAATTCATCATAGAACAACGGGTTCGTGAAGGTGCCGTTGCCATTATCCGCCGTCCACGACTGGGCATTCGCCATACTAGCAGACAGCCATAAAAAAAACATCAAATAAGCGTATTTCATCTGTTCCTTATTTCCAAAAAGTCCGACAAAGGTACGACTTTTCCTTGACATATCCAAAAATCCGGGCGTTTTTTCTCATCTGTACTTAACTCGCGGGGTAAAGTTTGGACAGGAGCCCACCGACACAGCAAAAGCGCGTTTGTCCACGCCAGACACCGTATTGAACCGATATACAACATTTTTTAAGAAAAAAAGAACACTTAATATCGGATAAAAATGTGTAATTTTGCAGCCGATTTCAAAAGGAAGTTAAATAATGACGTCATCAGCCGCTTTGGGCCATCAGGAAACAGGCGAAAAATACTCCGGCTTTGCACCCATCATAGCCATTGAGAATGAAGTGTTTTTCCTCGACAATCTGCAAGATGCCGTGAAGGCTTCGAACTACAGGTCGGAGTACAACGCCATCTTACACTGCCGTGAGGGCCGGCTGATTATCGAAATGGGCGGCAACCAGCAGGTCGTTGTCAAAAAGGGCCAGTTGATGCTCATTCCCGCCAACAAGTTGGTACAGCCCATGATGGTAAGTACCGACATCGAGGTTGGCGCGCTCATCATCAGCGACAGTGCTTTGAAATCAGTGCTGGGCAGCGAAATCAACATCTGGAACAGGGCCATGTACACCAAGCAGATCTATGTGGTCGACGGTCAGCAGTGGACATACGGATTCGAGAACTACACGAAGAGTATCTTCGATGGTGGCATGTTGCATCTGCACAAACAACTGGTGATGGCTTTCCTGCGTGCGTACCTTCTTACTATATGCGAGGCCTTGATACGGACGGAGAAGATGTCGCTGTGCGACGACTCGTCGAACCTGCGCGAGAAAGCCATCTTCAACGACTTCCTGGAACTGCTGTCGCAACAGAAGCAGAAGCACCAGCCTGTATGCTACTACGCCAATGCGCTGTGCATCACGCCCAAGCACCTGTCGACTATCTGTCGGAGGGTGAGCGGCAAGGCACCCACGAAATGGATTACAGAAAGCGTTATGGAAGACTGCTACACGCTGCTTCGCAACACGAGCCTGAGCATCAAGGAAATTTCCAACCGTCTGGGATTCCCCAACTCGTCGTTCTTCGGGCAGTACTTCCGTGAGCAGTCTGGCACTACGCCCTTGAAATACAGAACCGAACATCGAACCATCATCTAAATAGACACATGGAAGGAATCAGCGTCGTAAAGGTAAGGAACAGGCAACAGATGAGCGACTTCATCCGCATCGCGGATGTGGTCTATAGCAACTGTGAGCAATATGTTCCCGATCTGGAAAGAGACATCCGAGCCAACTTCAACCAGAAGAAGAATGCAGGCATGGACTTCTCCGACCTCCAGCCTTTCGTGGCCTACAGGGGGAAAGAGGTGGTGGGGCGTATCGTGGGCATCGTCAACCGCAAAGCCAACAAGCGTTGGAACACCAGCAAGGTGCGCTTCTCCCTCATCGAGTTCATCGACGACACTGCTGTGTCGCAGGCCCTGATCAAAGCCGTCGAAGACTGGGGACGCGAGAAAGGGATGACGGAGATCATCGGGCCCATGGGCATCACCGATTTCGACAAGGAGGGGATGCTTATCGACGACTTCCACCTCCAGGGGTCGCTGACAGCCATCTACAACCCGCCCTACTATCCGCAGCATTTGGAGCGTCTGGGGTTTCAAAAGGAGGTCGACTGGGTGCAGATTCGTGTGCAGGTGCCCAAGGAGGTGCCTGCCAAGTATGCCCGCGTCTCAGACTATGCCCACCAGATGCTGGGACTGCGTGTGGAAAAACTGACCGACAAGCAGGTGGCTCACGATGGCTATGGACAGCAAATCTTCCATCTGCTCAACCAGGCCTATGCCGGACTCTACGGTTTCTCCGAGTTCTCCCACGACCAGATCGACGACTTCGTCAAGCACTATCTGAAGTTGCTCGACAACCGCCTGATGCCCGTGGTCTTCAATGACAAGAACGAGATGGTGGGCGCAGCCGTCACCATGGGCAGTCTGGCCGAAGCCATGCACAAGTCGCATGGCCGTCTGTTACCCTTCGGCTGGTTCCACCTGCTCAAGGCTCTGAAATGGAAGCCTGCCGACCACGCCGAGATGCTGCTTATCGCCGTCCGTCCCGACTATCAGGGCCTCGGCGTCAACGCGCTGTTCTTCAGCGACCTGATACCCATCTACAACCAACTGGGCTTCAAATGGGCAGAGACCGGTCCGCAACTGGAGGACAATGTCAGGGAACTGTCACAATGGAAACCGCTGCACCCGCAGACGGTAAAGCGCCGTCGCTGCTACAAAAAATCGATTTGATTAAGGATTGATAATATAGAGAAACAATTAATAAAGAGAACAAAAAAAATAAAGAACTAAAGAAAGTGGAAAAGAGAGTTGTAATAACAGGAATGGGCATCTGGTCATGCCTTGGTAAGACACTTGAAGAAGTACGTGAGTCGCTCTATACCGGCCGTAGTGGTATCATCTTCAGCCAGGAGCGCAAGGATAAGGGTTTCCGCTCGGCCCTCTGTGCCAACGTGGAGCAGCCCGACCTGAAGCCCTTTGTGAAGCGTGGGCCCCGCCAGTTCATGCCCGAGGAGGCACAGTATGCCTATATGGCCACGAAGGACGCCCTGGAGGCCGCACGCCTGGACCAGGACTATATCGACCAGCACGAGGTGGGCATCATCTACGGCAACGACTCGGTAGCCCAGGCCACGATGGAGGCCCTCGACAAGTTCCGTGAGTTTGGCGACACGTCGGCCTGCGGCAGCGGTGCCATCTTCCAGTCGATGAACTCGACAGTGACGATGAACCTGGCATGCCTGTTCCGGCTGCGCGGCATCAACCTGACCTCGTCGGCAGCCTGCGCCAGCAGTTCACAGGCCATCGGCCTGGCCTCGCTGCTCATTCGCAACGGTCTGCAGGACTGCGTGGTGTGCGGTGGTGCCCAAGAGGCCAATATGTACAGCGTCGCCTCGTTCGACGGCATCCAGGCCTTCTCCACACGTGAGAACGAACCGACGAAAGCATGCCGACCCTTCGACCGCGACCGCGACGGACTGGTGCCCGGAGGCGGTGCTGCCACCGTCATCCTCGAGAGTCTTGACCACGCCATACAGCGGGGCGCTCCCATCCTGGCCGAAGTGGTAGGCTGGGGCTTCTCCGGCAATGGCGACCATATCTCCACGCCCAATGTGGCCGGTCCGGCACGCTCGCTGGAACTCTGTCTGAAGAACAGCGGTATCACCGACGTGCGACAGATAGGCTATATCAACGCCCACGCCACCTCGACGAAGGCCGGCGATGGCCGCGAGGCACTGGCCATCGCCCAGATATTCGGTGACTACCGCGTGCCCGTCACGTCGACCAAGAGCCAGACCGGTCACGAGATGTGGATGGCAGGTGCCAGCGAGATGATCTACTCGATGCTGATGATGCAGAACGGATTCATCGCCGGCAATATCAACTTCGAGAATCCCGACGAGGAGACGGCAGCCGTCAATGTCATTCCTGAGACCCGCGAGCAGGCCTTCGACATGTTCCTGTCAAACTCGTTCGGCTTCGGAGGCACCAACTCGACGCTCATCGTGAAGAAATATCAGAAATAACCATTTTTCAATTTTTTAATTTTTCAATTTTTATTATGACAAGAGAAGAAATCATTGAACAAGTGAACAGCGTACTCGCTGAAGAGTTTGAAGTAGAGGACAGCAACTTTGCTCCTGAGGACAATGTCAAGGAGACACTGTCGCTCGACAGCCTGAGCCTGGTCGACCTGGTGGCTATCATCCAGTACACCTATAAGATCAAGGTGCCCGTGAGCGACCTGCCCAAGATCAAGACTTTCAACGACCTCTACGACTACATCGAGGAGCACCTGCCCAAAGAGTAAATGAAAGGCAAAGACATCCTCAAACTGATCCCCCAGCGCTATCCGTTCATGATGGTCGACACGGCCGACGACTTCACGGAAGACAGTTGCCAGACCACGTTGACGGTGCGCTACGACAACTATTTCGTCATAGGGGGCGACGAACTGTCAGAGACGGGACTGATTGAGCACACTGCTCAGTCGGCCTCGGCTTTGGCTGGTTACAAGAGTCTGGGAGCCGAGGCGGCACCCGTCGGCATCATCGGCGAGGTGAAGCACTTCTCCTGCGAACGGCGGCCACGGGTGGGCGAGACACTGCACACCACCATCACCTTCGGCATGAGTTTCGGCAACGTCACCCTGGCCGATGGAGAGACCGCCATCGACGGCGAAGTCATCGCCCGTACCAGCCTCAAGATCTTCATTCAATAACGCAGTGCTACCACACACCTCCATCTCAATGACAGCATTCTTCATCGGCATCTACCATTTCTTCCGTGCCCACCGCCTGGTGTGCTGGACGACAATGGTGTTGCTTTTCGCCTTCTTCGGCTATTTTGCCTCGCAGATTTATCTGGAAGAAGACATTAACAAACTCATGCCCTCGTCAAAGAACGAGGACGGCACCACCAAACTGGCTTTCGCCGACCTGCGCATCAAGGACAAGACCTTCCTGCTCTTCAACATCGACAAGCCCCATGCCACCGACGACGATGTGGCACTGCTGACAGAGACCTGCGATGCCTTTGTCGACTCACTGTTGGCACGCGACACCACCGTCATCGAGGACATCTTCTACCGTTTGCCCGAAGACCTGATGTTCGATGCCGTCGACGAACTGTCGGCCCATCTGCCGGCCTATATCGACACCTCGGCCTATGCCGCTATCGACACCCTCCTGACCATCGGCCACATGACACAGCAGATGCAGCAGAACCATGACGACCTGCTGAGTCCCGTGGGCGAGGCCATGCCCCAACTCATCGAGATGGACCCCATCGGTCTGCGCACCATCCTGGCTGCACAGATGAAGCCGCTCATTGAGGGTGGCGCAGGCAGTTACCAGACGTTAGACAATCACTTCTTCGTGCCCGATTCAACAGTCTGCGTGGCCTTCATCACGCCGCGCTTTTCGGCCACCAACACCGGTCAGGGCTCGGCCCTGTTCAGGGATATGAACGAACTGATCGGGCAGTTTAAGACCACCCATCCCGATGTCACCATCAGTTATCACGGCACACCAGCCAGCGGCTACTATAACTCCAGCGTCATCAAGAACGACCTGACCACCACCATCATCGGTTCGCTGGTCCTCGTCCTGCTGTTCATCATGCTGTGTTTCCGCAACTGGAACACCCTTCCGCTGCTGCTGCTGCCCGTGGCATTCGGCACTCTGTTCGGACTGGCCGTCATGTATTTCATCAAGGGACAGTTCTCACTGCTCGCCCTGGGCATCGGAGCCATCGTGCTGGGCGTGGCCCTCAGTTATGTGCTCCATGTGATGACTCATTTCAAATACGTGAACGACCCGGAGCAAGTACTGCACGACCAGGTGAAGCCCGTAATGCTGGGCTGCATCACCACCATCGGCTCGTTCATGGGACTCATCTTCATCCAGACCGACCTGCTGCGCGACTTCGGACTCTTTGCCGCACTGGCCATCGTGGGCACCGTGCTGTTCTCGCTCATCTATCTGCCGCAGATGCTCCACACCAAGAGCAACAAGATCAACCGCACGGCCTTCTCGCTCATCGACCGTCTGAATGCCTGTCCCTTCGACCGCAACCGCGTGCTCATCGGCATCCTGCTTGTCATCATCGCTGTCTGCGTGGGCTTCTATATAAAGGGCGGCACACAGTTCGACGGCGACATGCACAACCTGGGCTACGAGGCTCCCAACACAATGTACTCGGAGAATCTGCTCCGCGAAAAGACGTTTACCGGCGACAAGACGAAATACTTTGCCAGTTCAGGCAAGACGATGGAAGAGGCCATCGAGCGTTTCGCCGTTCTCGACCGCAAACTGGACTCCCTGCAGACGCTGGGACTGGTGAAAGACTACACCCACACCAACCAGGTGTTCGTGCCGCTGCACAAACAGCAGGAGCGCATCGATGCCTGGCAGGCCTACTGGACCGAGGAACGGCTGGAGAAGGTACGTTCGCTCATCAGACAGACAGCACCTCAGGCCGGACTGGTGGCCGATGCCTTCGAACCCTTCTTCGAGGCTGCCACTGCCGACTATGAGCCGTCGCCGCTCTACGAGGCCGGCATCATCCCCCACGGCTACCTGACGACGCTCATGGAGGAGTCCTATGGCGGCGACTTTCTCTGCTTCACCTCCGTACGCTGTGCCAACGACTCCGTGCGCAGCAGCGAGAGCGACTATATCCGCATCTGCGATGCCATTGCCAGCGAACCCAACCTGATGGTGCTCGACACCTATTATTATACTACCGACACCCTCTACCAGTTGAACGACGACTTCAATATCCTGCAGTGGATATCGATGCTCTTCGTCTTCGTGGTGCTACTGGTCAGTTTCAACTTCCGATGGAAGCACGCCCTGCTGGGCTTTGCACCCATCCTGCTCAGTTGGCTGGTAGTGCTCGGAGCCATGGTCATCTTCGGTGTGCGCTTCAACCTGATCAACATCATCATCTCCACCTTCATCTTCGGCATCGGCGTCGACTACAGCATCTTCGTCATGAGCGGACTGACCAGCGAGGACAGCCAACTGGCCTACCACAAGACGGCCATCTTCTTCTCGGCCGTCATCCTCATCGTCACCGTAGGATCGATGCTGGTGGCTGTACACCCCGCCATCCGTTCCGTGGGCTTCGCCACGCTGGTGGGCATGATTTCGGCCGTAGTGCTGGCCTATGTGCTGCAACCGGCAGCCTACAGGCTGTTCATCAAGAAGAAAGATTAAGGCCAAGGGGCAAAAAAGAGGCTAAGGACCGTCTATCAGGACTAAGGCCTGTTCTATCAAGAAAGAGAGAGAAAAAATGACATACGACGTAGTGATCATAGGCAGCGGACTGGGCGGACTGGAGTGTGCACACATTCTGTCCCGCCGCGGTATGAGCGTGCTGGTGCTGGAGCGTCAGGCCCAGCCCGGCGGCTGCATGCAGAGTTACCCGCGCCACGGGATGCACTACGACACCGGTCTCCACTATATCGGCGGCCTCGCTGAGGGACAAGCCCTGCATCAGAATTTTGAGCGACTCAACCTGCTCCGTCTGCCGTGGCAGCGGCTCGATGCCGACGGTTTCGACCGTATCACCATCGGCGAGCGCACCTATCGCTTTGCTGAAGGCTACGACCATTTTGTGGAGACCCTCGCCCATGACTTCCCTTCTGAACGCGAAGCCCTGCGCCAGTATACCGGGATGCTGCAAAGTGGCGAGAATGCCATCGATGTCAGTGCCTGGGACTATCTGAACCGAGTCTTCACCGACCCGTTGCTCATCCAGGTGCTGGGCGGCTCGGCACTGAAGATGGAACTGCGCAAGGAGTCGCTACCACTGTTTGTCTTTGCCCACGGCAACGCCAGTTTCATCGAGAGCAGTTGGCGACTGAAGGGCGACGGCAACCTGCTGGTGCGCTCACTTGTCGACGACATAAAGGCCTATGGCGGCACCATCGTCTGCAAGGCAGAGGTCGAAGAACTGCTGTCCCACGAGGGTCGCATCACCGCTGCCCGCTGCAGCAACGGCGAGACCTACGAGGGACGCATCTTCATCAGCGATGCCCACCCTGCCGTGACCTGTTCGCTGGTCAGCATCCTGAAGCCCATCTACCGCCGACGGATGACACAGACAGAAAACACCCGTGGTATGCTGACCGTCTCGCTGCGCCTGAAGCCCGGGGTCTTACCCTACTTCAACCACAACCACTTCGTCTACAGCGAAACCAACGTGTGGGACACGCCCACGCAGATTGACCGCGTGATGGTGGGCTGTCGCGTGCCTGAGGGCGACACGTTGCAGGTAGACCTGCTGACACCGCTGCCCTGGGCGTGGTGCGAACGCTGGGCAGACACAACCATCGGCCATCGCGGCGCTGACTACGAGGCGCAGAAGGAGCAATGGGCCGACAAATGTATCGCCCTTGCTGAGCGGGTCATCCCCCGTCTGGGCGAGATGGTGGCAGAGCGCTACATCAGCACCCCCCTCACCTATCGCGACTATACCCTGACACCTCAAGGGTCGGCCTACGGCATACGCAAAGACTGGCAGACACCGATGCTCAGCATGCTGTCTGTGCGCACACCGGTCGACAACCTGCTGCAGACAGGTCAGAGCCTCATGCTGCATGGTGTGGAGGGCGTGACCAAAACGGCATTCCTAACATGTGAATCACTATTAAAACAGAAAGAAATATGAAATACGCTTTAATTACTGGCGGCAGCCGCGGCATCGGTCGCGCTGTGTGCGTGAAAATGGCACAGATGGGCTACCACATTATTATTAATTATGTGAACAATACCACCGAGGCTGAGAAGACGCTCGCCCTGGTACGCGAGAACGGACAGGACGGAGAGATGCTGCGCTTCGACGTGGGACAGATGCAGCAGACCCGCGAGGCCCTCGATGCCTGGCAGCAGGCCCATCCCGACGACTACATCGAGGTGGTGGTCAACAATGCCGGCATCCGCCGCGACAACGTGATGGCCCTGATGCCTGCCGACGACTGGAGCAGCGTGCTCAACACCACGCTCAACGGTTTCTTCAACGTCACCCAGCCCCTGCTGCCCAGCATGCAGATGCACAAGTTCGGCCGTATCATAAACATGGCCAGCGTCAGCGGCATCAAGGGACTGCCCGGCCAGACCAACTACTCGGCAGCCAAGGGCGGACTCATCGCTGCCACCAAGGCCCTGGCACAGGAGGTGGCCAAGCGCGGCATCACCGTCAATGCCGTGGCCCCCGGCTTCATCAAAACCGACATGGTGGAGGGTCTCGACGAGGCAGCACTGAAGAAGACCATCCCTGCCAACCGCTTCGGCACCCCCGAGGAGGTAGCCGACCTCGTGGCCTTCCTGGCATCACCCTCTGCCGGCTACATCACGGGCAACGTCATCCAAATCAACGGAGGACTGTACACTTGATGGGGAGTTAAAGGAGTTAAGAAGTTAAGAAGTTAAGAAGTTAAGAAGTTAAGAAGTTCAAGGACTTCCGAAAATTGAATCAATTATTTACCAGATATGAAAAAGATCATACTACTTACTCTGTTGCTCTGCCAGACAATCTCCGGCATGGCACAGAACGCTGACTTCCAGAAAGTCGTCGAGAAATACAAAAACGCCACCACGATGACCGCCAAGGCCACGAAGAGCCTGCACCGCTCGGCTGTCAAAGACGACATGGTGACCACGGGCACGCTCGAGATGAAAAAGCCCGCCCATGTGTGCATCAGCATCGACGGCGGCAAGGACATGCTGCTCATGGAAGGCAGCGCCTTCACCATGGTGGCCGGAGGCCGCAAACAGAAGACCACAAGCGAGGGCAATCCACAATTTGCCACCTTCCAGGCTGTCTTCGAGGCCATCCTTGCCGGTGGCGGCGACCTGTCGAAATACGCCGACCTGAACATCAACCGCCAGGGCAGCGACCTGGTGCTCACCATCACCCCCCAGGCAGCCAACAAGAAGCAGCAGCGACGCATCATGTTCACCTCGCTCGTGCTCACCATCGACGCACGCACATCGGCCATGAAGTCGCTGCGCCTCAACGACAAACGCGGCAACTACACGAACTACGAGTTCACCAATTTCGCCTTTAAATGAAAGAATTGACCGACATTTGCCGCATTCCCGTCAAGTTCAGCGAGATAGACTCTATGCGACGCGCCTGGCACGGGTCGTATGTCACCTATTTCGAGGACGGACGCGAGTCGTTCGGACGCCACTATCCGGGCATCGGCTATGCCGACATGCAGCGCGAGGGCATCTATGCACCCATCTACGACATGCACCTGCGCTACTTCGCCCCTCTGGAAATCAACGATATAGCAGAGATCCACACACGCTACGTGCCCAAACTGGGTGCACGTCTCGACTACGACTACGAGGTCTACCGCGAGCGCGACCACGTGCTCTGCGCCACCGGCAGCACCACACAACTATTCATTGACCCTGAGGGTCAACTGATGACCGACAAGCCCGCCTACTTCCAAGCATGGCAAGACGAGTTTGACGTATGCCCGGACACACAAGCATTTTGAAACACTGATGAAACGACTACTTACTATTTCACTCTTCTTCTGTCTGACGCTGGCAGCAATGGCACAAGAGCGAATCATCACCGGCTACGTCATCGACGAAGCCACAGGCGACACCATCCCTCGTGCGAGCATCACCTACAAGGGGCACAACCTTGCCGCCGTGAGCGATACAAAAGGCTTCTATGCCATAGAGCGCCACGAGGGGTGGAACCTCACCTTCAGTGCCTTGGGCTACAAACCGCGCATCATCGCCATCAACAGCAAGACACGCAGCAAACAGAACATCAAACTGAAGCCCGATGCGAAGCAACTGCAAGAGGTCACCGTGCGTACCAAGCGCAATCGCTACAGCCGCAAGAACAACCCCGCCGTGGAACTGATGCGACGCGTCGTGGCAGCAAAGAAAGAGACCGACCTGCACAACAACGACTATTTCTCGTACAATAAATATGAGAAACTGACCCTCTCGCTCAACGACCTAACGCCGGAGCAACTCGAACAGCCGCCCTTCTCGAAGAACCCGTGGCTGCTGGAGCAGGTGGAGCCAAGTGTCTACACGGGCAAGTTGATACTGCCCATCAGCGTCGACGAGACCGTCTCGCAGCGTGTCTATCGCAAAAGTCCCAAGTCGGAGAAGACCATCATCACCGGACAGACCTCGAAAGGTGTCAACGACTTCTTCCAGACCGGCGACATCCTCAATACCGTCATCAAGGATGTCTTCACCGATGTCGACCTCTACAAAGACGTGGTGCGCCTGCTGCAGTACCCCTTCATCTCGCCGATGTCCAACGAGGGCATCAATTTCTACCGCTTCTATATCGAAGACACGGTGATGGTCGACAACGACCGCTGCATCCATCTGAACTTCCTGCCCAACAACCAGCAGGACATGGGTTTCCGCGGCGAATTGTTCATCCTCGACGACTCGACACTCCACATCCGTCGTGCCCAACTGACCATTCCCAAGCAGAGCAACGTCAACTTCGTGGAGAACATGCAGGTGACGCAGGAATACCAACGGCTGCCTGACGGCCAGTGGGTGCAGACCGTCGACGACATGGCCACCGAACTGAAACTGTTCTCTTTCGTGCGCAGCGTGCTCATCACACGCACCACACGTCTGTCGGAATATGCCTTCGAGCCGCTGCCCAACAAACTCTTCCGCAACAAGAGCGACAAGATGGTAGAGGCCAGCGCCGAGATGCGCGACGATAAGTTCTGGAACCATTACCGCCAGGTGGAACTGACCAAGAGCGAGAGCAAGATGAACACCTTCATCAACAACATAGCCAACACGAAGGGCATGAAGTATGTCATCTTCGGACTGAAGGCACTCTTCGAGAACTCTATCGAGACCCACGACCCCAACTACATCGACATCTGTCCGGTAAACACCATACTGACAAGCAACTGGGTGGACGGTTTCCGCAGCCGACTGAGCGCCAAGACAACGGCCAACCTCAATCCACACCTCTTCCTCTCAGGCTACTATGCCCACGGCTGGGGCAGCAAAAAGAACTATTACAGCGGCGAGATCACCTACTCGCTCAACAAGAAGAACTACCTGCCCCACGAGTTCCCGCGCCGCACGCTGACCTTCCAGAGCACCTACGACGTATGCTCGCCCAGCGACCGCTTCCTCGACACCGACAAGGATAACTTCATGGTGGCTCTGAAATGGACGGAGACCAACAAGATGATGCTCTACAATCGCCAGCGCCTGACCTTCGAATACGAGACCGACTGGGGTCTGAAGGCCACCGTCTACGGCAAGACAGAAGAAAACGAGGCCTGCGGCGCCATGTCGTTCCGCACACTCAACACCCCTGCCCTGCCCCCCGAGATGGAGAGCAAGCATGGCAACGGTGAATATATGCGCACCACGGAGATTGGCGCCTCGCTGCGCTATGCGCCCGGCGAAACCTATATCAACAACAAGTTGCGCCGACGTACCATCAACCTCGACGCCCCCGTCATCAGCCTCTCCTACACCATGGGGCTGAACAAAGTGCTGGGCGGACAGTACAACTACCACGTCACCGAGGCCCATCTCTACAAGCGCTTCTGGCTGAACAGTTGGGGCAAGGTCGACGTACACGTCAAGGCCGGCAAGCAATGGGACCAGGTGCCATACCCCCTGCTGCTCCATCCGGCCGCCAACCAGTCGTACATCATCGCCCCGGAGACGTTCAACCTCGTCAGACCGATGGAGTTCATGAACGACAAGTATGCGTCGCTGATGATGTCGTGGGACCTGAACGGTAAGATCTTCAACCGTGTGCCGCTGCTGAAGAAACTGCACTGGCGCGAGTATCTGGGCATCCGCATGCTGTGGGGCAGCCTGTCAGACAAGAACAACCCTCTGCTGGCCGAGAATGCCGGCAGCCCCGTGCTGATGTACTTCCCCGAAGGTAGCCACGTGATGGAGAAAAAGCCTTATGCCGAGATGGTGCTCGGCGTGCACAACATCTTCAAGTT
>DETM01000059.1 GCA_002361655.1 Prevotella sp. UBA3288
TACCAACTGAGCTACGGGTGCATCTTTTTCTTTTGCGGGTGCAAAGGTACAAACTTTTTATGAAACGACCAAACTTTTCTTCCACTTTTTTATGTTCGAGGTAAAAGAAAGGGGATAAAAGGAAAAGGACAGAAAAAGGCCAGACAGTCGGCAACTGTCTGGCCTAATGAATATTGAAGGGCTGCCTATTAGTTATTCTGAGGCAGTTCAAGCCACTTCACGTAGCAGAAATCCTGACGGTGAGGCAGGCTCTTGTTCTTGGGGTACATACGGACGGCACTCTTGTACTCGCCGGCCTGGTGAGGAGCGAGCGTTGCCTCGAAGGTATAGTTATTGCCATCCTTGCTGACCAACTTGAGCGGTTCGATGCTGTAGATACGCTCCTCGCCGTTTTTGTCGGTGAAGACATTGATCTTCTCGAGTCCTACGACATCTTCGAGCCCCTGCTCATCGATTACATACTGGAGCGTGTACTTCGTACCGGTCTCAAGACCAGTAGCGGGAATGTCCCACTTGCTTGACACCACGCGAATGCCGTCCCAGCGCTCAGCGACCAGTTCCTTCCAGAGAGCGATGTCCTTAGCCAAACGGTTGTTGTCCTTGGAGATCTCCTTGAATCGCTTAGCCTCCTTGACATAGAACTTGTCGTAGTAGTCGTCGAGTTGACGCTTCATGGTGTAGTGAGGTGCAATCTGTGCGATAGAGTTCTTGATGACCTTTATCCAGCCTTTCGAGAGTCCTTTCTTGTCCTTATCGTAGTAGAGCGGAATAATCTCGTTTTCAAGAAGCGAGTAAATAGTGGCGGCATCAAGTTGATCCTGGTAGCCCTGATTCTGATAGGTACGCTTCTCAGTGAGTGCCCAACCGGCACCCTCGCGATAGCCTTCGAGCCACCATCCGTCTTTCACGGAGAGGTTGACGACACCGTTCATCTCGGCCTTCTCGCCCGATGTGCCAGAAGCCTCGAGAGGACGCGTAGGCGTATTCATCCAAATGTCGACACCCGACACGAGGCGACGTGCAAGCAGGAAGTCGTAATCCTCGAGGAAGATAATCTTACCGAGGAATTCAGGACGCTGCGAAATCTCAAAGATTCGTTTGATGAGCCCTTGTCCTGCTCCGTCGGCGGGGTGAGCCTTACCAGCGAAGAGGAAGATGACGGGATGCTCGGGATCGTTGACAATCTTTGAGAGTCGGGCCTCATCGGTGAAGAGCAGGTGTGCACGCTTATAGGTGGCGAAACGACGGCAGAAGCCGATGACGAGGGCGTTGGGATTCATCTTTTCTAACAGGCTGACCACACGCGAGGGGTCACCCTGGTTCTTCAGCCATGTCTCGCGGAACTGCTCCTTAATATAGTCGAAGAGTTTCTTCTTCAGGGCCATTCGCGTCTCCCACACTTCCTCGTCGGGCACCTTGTAGATAGCCTCCCAAATCTTTTGGTTAGACTGGTCGAACATGAAGTTCTCGTCGAAATATTTCTCATAGACCTTACGCCACTCGGTAGCGGCCCATGTGGGGAAGTGTACGCCATTGGTGACGAAGCCCACATGATTCTCCTCGGGATAGTAGCCTTTCCAAATGTCAGCGAACATCTTCTGGCTGACCCATCCGTGGAGTTTCGACACGCCATTGACCTCCTGACAGGTATTGCAGGCGAAGGTAGACATGCAGAACTTCTCGTTGTGGTCGTCAGGATTGGTACGGCCCATGCCAATGAACTCGTCCCATGTGATGCCCAGTTTCTGGGGATAGCCACCCATGTACTTACCAAAGAGGCCCTCGTCGAAGTAGTCGTGACCGGCAGGCACTGGTGTGTGGACGGTATAGAGACCGCTGGCACGCACCAACTCCATGGCCTGGTTGAAAGTCAGTCCTTCGTCGATATAGTCACACAGGCGCTGCAGATTGCAGAGAGCGGCGTGTCCTTCGTTGCAGTGATAGATATCCTTCTTGATGCCCAGTTTCTTCAGTGTGAGCACGCCACCGATGCCGAGCAGTATCTCCTGCTTCAGACGGTTCTCCCAGTCGCCGCCATAGAGTGAGTGGGTGATGGGCCGGTCGAATTCCGAGTTCATCTCGTTGTCGGTATCGAGGAGATAGAGTTTGATACGGCCCACGTTGACACGCCAGATGTAGGCATGTACGGTGTAGTTCATATAGGGCACGTCGACAACCAGCGGCTGTCCGTTCTCGTCGAGTTGACGCTCTATGGGCAGTGAGGTGAAGTTCTGAGCCTCATAGTTGGCAATCTGCTGTCCGTCGATGCTTAGCGACTGTGTGAAGTAGCCAAAGCGATAGAGGAAGCCAATGGCGCACATATCGACATTAGAGTCGGAAGCCTCTTTCAGATAGTCGCCGGCAAGCATGCCCAGACCGCCGGAGTAGATTTTCAGGGCAGAGTGCATGCCATACTCCATAGAGAAGTAGGCCACAGAGGGACGCTTGCTGTCGGGCTTGACGTCAATGTAGGCACGGTAGAGTTCGTAGACGGCCTTGATGCGCTTCATCAGAGCCTTGTCCTTGACGATGGCTTCCTTGCGGTCGAAGGTGAGCCGTTCGAGCAGCATCACAGGGTTGTGCTTCACGTCATGATAGAGGTCGGGGTCGAGGTCGCGGAACAAGTCGCGGGCCTCATAGTTCCATACCCACCAGAGGTTGTGTGCAATCTCATCGAGGCACTTCAGTTCCTCAGGAAGACGATTTTTGACTGTCAACTCCTTCCAAAGAGGAGCGTTCACGTAGTCTGCTTTAATTTTCATACTTGTATCACGTTTATTTAACTAATGATTCTGATTCCTTTTCTTGATTTGCTTGGTTCATACGGGCCTCGGCTCGCTGAAGGGCAATGTCGTAGGCCTCGTAGTAGTACTTTATGAACTCTTTCCAAAGAGCCTTTTTCGAAAGTGCCTCGGCCTGTTTGCGGCAGGCGTCCGTCTGCGCCTTGGTCATGGTGGAGAAGTCGGAGACGGTGTCTTTAATGTAGTCGGCCACTTCAGAATAGTTGTAATCCGTACGATGTATGACCTTGACACCATCAGTCAGTTCACCAGCATGTCCGAACACCTTGTTGGCCCAAAGGCCGAATCCGGCCAGGTCGGTGGTGATGCAAGGCACCTTGAAGGCGACAGCCTCTAGCGGTGTATATCCCCAGGGCTCGTAGTACGACGGATAGATGCACAGATCATTGCCCAGCACCACATCGTAATAGGTCAGATTGAGGATGCCGTCCTTGCCGTCGAGATAGCACGGCAGGAATATCACCTTGACATTATCTTCGTGGCGGTTGTGCATATCGTAGAACTTCATCATGTTGAGCACATTGTCGTGCCCCATGTTGTGCAGCCAGTGAGTGACCTGTGGCACTTCCAGCGGTGTGTCGAAGGGCAGCCCGCTTTCCAGGCGCTCCTGCAAATCCTTACGAGGCTCGCCTACCCAGCCAGGCACGACGATGAATGCGAGCACCTTCTTCTTCAACTGGCGGTCGCGCAGCAAACGATTCATGGCCTCCACAAAGACATCGATGCCCTTGTTGCGGAACTCATATCGCCCCGACGTGGAAACGATGACCGTATCGTCGCCCAAGTCCTCGCCCAGCAGGGCGTTAGCCACCTGAAGCATCTTCTGGCGGGCTTGTTTGCGCTTCTTGGCGAAGGCGGAAGCCTTGGGCACGAAACTGTTGTCGAAGCCGTTGGGTAGCACCACGTCTACCTCTTTGTCAAGCAACTCCTTGCACTCATTGGCAGTGATGTCGCTCACGGTGGTGAAGCAGTCCACATAATGAGCCGTCTGTTTCTCAATAGAATGCTTGCTCTGCATATTCAGTTCCCTGGCCATCTGATCGCCGTTGTAGGCAAACAGGTAGTCGTAAAGGGGCTTCTGATTGCCGGCTATCGAACGTCCGATGCTGGTGGCATGGGTAGTGAAGACAGTGCCGACCTGCGGCAGCCTATTGTTGATGTAAAGGGCTCCCAGTCCACACATCCACTCATTGGCGTGATAGACGACCTTTTTTGACTTATCGATGAGGTGCTTGTAGAAACTCTCTACCACAAGTCCAGCGGCATAGGAGAACATCGAAGCCTCGTCGTAGTCGCCATAGGCATGGAGCGAGTCCACCTGGTATTTCTCCCAAAGCCACCCGTAGATTTCGTTTTTCTTCTCGAAGAAGGGCTTAAAGTCAACCAGTATGGCGATAGGCTCGCCAGGAATAGTCCACCGCCCTACCCTCACGTTGATGCCTTCTTCATGCGCCATCCACTGCCACTCGGCAAAATGGCTCTTCTCTTCACGAAAATAAGGGCTCTCGCTCTCTTTCCAGAAATCAGGACCGATGAAGATGATTCTATCCTGATAATTCTCCTGCAAAGTCTTTGCGCGTGTTGAAAGAACGGTGTAGATACCGCCTACTTTATTACAAACCTCCCAACTCGACTCAAAGATATAATCTGGAGTTAACTGCTTTTTACTCATTGTATCTGTTTATAAACGGCTGCAAAGATACTTAATTTATTTTAAAATCCACCATGTTTCACCAATCTTTTTTCCCAATAAGACAATTTATTGATTTATATTTGGTATCTTTGCCTGCAAAAATGAAAAGATGAGACTCTTTATCCTGACGAATTTATTGGTGGCGCTATCCATGGCTGTTCATGCACAAAGAGAGTTGGCGCCATTCCGCGCGTACCTTTATAATAGTGAATACCAAGTCTTCATGCGCATCAACTTCCATCAGCAGGACATCATCATTCCCGGGCATGACATCCTGGGACCGCAGCCGGGCTATCTGGGCAAGGACAAATACACGTTTTGCTGGCCTGTTATCACAGCCGTCGTCGATGGCGACAAAGCCCACATCCAAATGGTCAACGACTACGGCAGCGAGGATCTCGAGGCCGTACTCACGCGCGAGAATGACAGTATCTACACCCTTCGCCAAGTGAAAGGCTCGACACTCAAGTTGCCGGAAGGGGGCAAATGGCAAAAGATACCTCGCACCATAACATTAAAAAGGGAGAACAAATAGTTCTCCCTCCCCTTTTTACTCATGACTATTTCGTCACGCGGAACCAGTCGACATCTATCCAACCTCGGACCTTCTTACCGGCAGGCTCGGCAGCCATCAGTCCAATCTTGGCACCGATCCACTTTCCCTGGCGCATCGTGAAAGCATCGCCCACATCTGTGAACTTTTTGCCATCGACGGAATAGGCGAAACGTACGGAAGCCTCGTGCTTGTTAGTGCCGTCGGCGTTTTTGCCACCTATGTACATGACGTGCAGACGCAGGAAGATATCGCAGTGGATGGCAGGCTGATAGGCGACCTTGTCCTTGTAGGTTGGCTTCAGGGTAGCCAGCGGCTTGACAGTCTCGGGTTTGCCCTTATCGGCATTCTTGCAGGTGATCTGCTGAAGTTCGAACTGGTCGCCGACGCGCCGGAGCACAAGCGACGAATAGTCCATGCCCATCACGATGATGCCTCCATACTGTCCTTCATCTTTTGCAGAGAGGCGCAGTTTGGTGGTTGCTGTAAAGTTATCTGCCGGTGTCTTCTGAAGCAACAGGTTGCCTGTCTCCCAGAGGTTCTTGAAGTCTTCACTCTGCTTGTGGCAGAACAGGCGGAAGACGCCATTGGGCGTAGGCATACCGAAAGTCTGCTGGTAGTTGGCGTGCCACTGCCATTGCTTGCCCAGTGTGACGGTATTAAACTCATCACTCTCCACCGGGTTCTGCACAGGACAGGCCTGTCCGACATTGGGCTTCCGATAAGTCAGCACGGGCTCACCACAATAGTTTTTCACATTGGTACCCATCGTGGGCCAGTTGTCCGTCCAGTTGACAGGCTCCAGCCATACTACACGGCCATAGGCTTCCTTATCCTGAAAATGCAGGAACCAGTCCTCACCGCTCTTCAGATGTATCCAGCCACCTTGGTGAGGGCCGTTAATCCCCGTCTTGCCCTCGTCGAGCACCACTTTCCATTCATAGGGGCCATAGGGTGACTTAGATCGCATGGCCAACTGATGGCCAATGGGCACGCCACCGGCTGGACACATGATCCAGTACCACTCGCCGCGCTTGTAGAACTTCGGACCCTCTGCCGTACGGTTGGGCGTTCCATTGCCGTCGAAGACGATTACAGGCTGACCAATCTGCCGCATACCGTCGGCCGACATCTCACGCACAGTCAATACGGAGTTGAACTGGCATCGCGAGTTTGCCCATCCGTTAACCAGGTAGCAACGTCCGTCGTCGTCCCAGAGCGGTGTAGTGTCGATCATGCCTTTGCCCTCGATGACGCATTGAGGCTCTGTCCATTGGCCGGCAGGATCTTTGGCCGTAACCACAAAAACGCCGAGATCCGGATCGCCCCAATATATATAATAGGTTTGATTGTACTCATTATAGCGGATACTGGGTGCCCAGACGCCATTGCCATGCTGCGGCTGGTTGTAGCGGTCTACTGGTGGCAGCACCCGGATGGCGTGGTTAATGATTTCCCAGTTCACCAGGTCCTTCGAGTGCAGAATAGGCAATCCGGGAATACAGTTGAACGACGAAGCCGTCAAATAGAAATCCTCGCCAGAAGCACCTACACAGACATCTGGGTCGCTGTAGTCAGCATTGATTACAGGGTTCGTGTAGGTGCCGTCGCCATTGTCTGGGGACCACACCTCTGAGCGATACTGTGCACTTGCCATCAGGGGCATGGCAACAGCCGCGAGTAGAATAAGTTTCTTCATAGTCGTTGTATCTTTAGTTTGTAGATGTTGTCAGCATAATCGACACGCATCACCCGCAGGATATCATCGTCGTCGGGCGATAGCGCAAGAGCCACATGTCCCATCGTACGGCGCAGGTTGATCTCAACACAGGGATGGAGCAAGAATTGAGGGTCGCCGGTCGTAGAGTGCGAAGCACAAACCATCATATCTATGCCAAATGGGCCTACGTATTTTCCTTTGAACACAGAGGCAAAGATTTCGCAAACTTTCGTTTTAATATTATCAAGTAATTCAATTGGTATATAACGACTTATCATCAAATGCTTCGCATGCTCTGTAGCCAAGATATTGCCCGTATAAGCCCCATTGGCCGTATGAAACAGCGAAAGTCCCAGATAACGGACATCACCTTCGGCTCTCGCCTCGAACTCCATGCCGAAATCCTTCACTTTGTCGTAATAGGGCTCGGCCATCACTGCGCCTTGAGAAGCCAACATGTTGCGCAGCCACCCTTGCACATGAGATGAACCGATGGTGTCAGACTTCACGAATCGCAACCCACGACCACTTGACGACCAGGGTGCTTTGAGCACCAGATGGCCATAATGTCGAACCAGTTGGCCAACAGCATCTGCCGTAGTACACTCAAAAGCCTCACCGACAGTTCCTGCTTGCTGCAACAGAGGCAGCAGGCCGGCCGCCGTACGGCGATGGGACAACTGGCGAATCACGCCCAACTGATTGTCAGTAGGCAGCACATTGGCGTCAATGCCAAGCCGCTTCAATCGAGCCTTCAAGGCCAAGTCCCACCCCCAAGCGTCCACAGAGCGAGTTTGCACGGTGCAAACACCCGGTTTGCACGGCGCAAACTGGCAGTTTGCAACGTGCAAACTTAAGCCCAGCAGTCTTGTGGCTGTCGAGACAGTCTTGTGAAACATACATTCAGCCAGTGCCACGTCGTCGACCAGCACCAGGTCACCCTTTTCTGCCCACAGTGCGGGCAGGAACCCCAGGTCATGGCGCAGTTGCCTGCCTGCATGTGGAGCCGTGAAATTCGACAGATTGGCTGCCAGGGCGATATCGTGCTCAGGGTTAAAGATTCGTAGCGTCATTATCTTCTTCGTTTCGCTTTCCGTCTGCAAAGTTACGAAATAATCGGGACATAAGCCAAATTTTAAGACAAAAATTTGTGGATGTGAAAATTAATGAGTAACTTTGCAGCAATTTAAGAAACAAACTCAGACACATGAACATCATCCCAATTGCATTCTGGCTAATACCTATCGCTTCAGTGATAGCACTAGGAATGGCACTCTTCTTTTTCCGATCCATGATGACTGCCGACGAAGGCACACCCCGTATGAGGGAAATAGCAGGTCACGTACGCCGCGGCGCCATGGCTTACCTGAAACAGCAGTACAAGATTGTGAGCATCGTTTTCATGGTACTGGCCATCGTGTTTGCTATCATGGCCTACGGTTTCCAGATGCAGAATTCATGGGTGCCCTTCGCATTTCTGACGGGCGGCCTGTTTAGCGGCCTTGCAGGGTTCTTCGGCATGAAGACTGCCACCTACGCCTCGGCTCGAACGGCCAATGCCGCCCGCAAGAGTCTGGACAGCGGACTGAAGATAGCATTCCGCTCGGGTGCCGTAATGGGACTGACGGTTGTCGGCCTTGGACTGCTCGACATCGCCCTATGGTTTCTCATCCTCAACGAGTTTGACGAGAGCGGTCTGATTTCCATCACCACCACGATGCTGACCTTTGGCATGGGCGCCTCGACACAGGCTCTGTTTGCCCGTGTTGGCGGCGGCATCTACACAAAGGCGGCCGACGTGGGAGCCGACATCGTGGGTAAGGTGGAAGCCGATATCCCTGAGGATGATCCGCGCAACCCGGCTACGATTGCCGACAATGTGGGCGACAATGTGGGCGACGTTGCAGGCATGGGCGCCGACCTCTACGAGAGTTATTGCGGCAGCATTCTGTCAACGGCAGCCCTGGGCGCAGTAGCCTTTGCCGGTACACAGGCTGACGGCATGCAACTGAAGGCCGTCATTGCGCCGATGCTGATTGCCGCCGTGGGCGTATTCCTCTCTATCTTGGGCATTTATCTGGTGCGTACGAAAGAAGGAGCAACAATGAAGGACCTGCTTCACTCGCTGTCGATAGGAACCAACGTGTCGGCTGCATTGATAGCCGTGGCCACCTTAGGCATCCTCTACTGGCTTCAAATTGACAACTGGCTCGGTCTGTCGTTCTCGGTCATCACGGGCTTGGCAGCCGGCGTCATCATCGGACAGGCTACTGAATACTATACCAGTCATTCCTACAAGCCCACACAGAAGATTGCAGAGGCCGGCCTGACCGGTTCGGCCACCGTCATCATCAAAGGCATCGGTACTGGCATGATGTCTACCTGTATCCCCGTGGTGACCATCGGTGTGGCCATCATGCTGAGTTATCTCTGTGCCAATGGTTTTGTGACGAACATGACCTCGGAAGCGCTGTCACATGGTCTTTATGGCATCGGTATCGCTGCCGTAGGCATGCTCTCAACACTTGGTATCACACTGGCTACCGATGCCTATGGTCCCATTGCCGACAATGCCGGCGGCAATGCTGAGATGAGCGAACTGGGCGAGGAAGTACGCCATCGAACCGATGCGCTCGATGCCCTTGGCAACACGACAGCCGCTACAGGCAAAGGCTTTGCCATCGGCTCTGCTGCACTAACGGCCTTGGCACTGCTGGCTTCATACATTGAAGAAGTGAAAATTGCCATGCACCGTTCCGGCGACCTCATAGTCAACCTGACAGGCGAGAAAGTGGATGCCCTGCAGGCCTCCATTCCCGACTTCATGAACTATTTCCAGGTAAATCTGATGAACCCCCGGGTGCTGGTAGGAGCCTTCATCGGAGCCATGGCTGCTTTCCTGTTCTGCGGACTGACAATGGAGGCTGTAGGCCGTGCCGCCCAGAAGATGGTGGAAGAAGTGCGCCGCCAGTTCCGAGAGATTAAAGGAATCCTAGAGGGTACAGGCACGCCCGACTACGGCTCGTGCGTCGCGATATCAACCCGAGCCGCCCAGCATGAGATGATTGTGCCTTCACTGCTGGCTATTGCCATTCCCATCGTGGTCGGCATCACCCTCGGGGTCTCCGGCGTACTTGGGTTATTAGTAGGCGGTTTGTCGGCTGGTTTTACACTGGCCGTATTTATGGCCAATGCCGGCGGGGCGTGGGACAACGCGAAGAAGATGGTCGAGGAAGGCAACTTCGGCGGTAAGGGCTCGTTTGCCCATAAGGCCACCATCGTGGGCGACACCGTGGGTGACCCCTTTAAAGACACCAGCGGTCCCTCACTCAACATCCTCATTAAACTGATGTCAATGGTCTCAATCGTAATGGCTGGCCTGACCATTGCCGTCAGTTAACGAAAGACTTAGGCTCTGCCCCATTGCCCCCATTGGCCCCATCGGCCCCATTGGCCCCATAAATTAAAGAAAACAACCTCAAAATAAGAAAAAGAAACATGCCAATCAAAATTCTAAGCGTCGATGACGAGATGGATCTCGAACTGCTGCTGACGCAATATTTCCGCCGGAAGATACGTAAAGGTGAATACGAATTCCATTTTGCCCACAACGGTGTGGAGGCTTTGACCATGATGCTCAAGGAGAAGAACTTCGACATCATCCTCAGCGATATCAACATGCCAGAGATGGACGGTCTGACCCTGCTGACCAAAATCAACGAGATGCAGAACCCGGCCCTGAAATGTATCATGGTCAGTGCCTATGGCGACATGGGCAATATCCGTCAGGCCATGAACAATGGTGCTTTCGACTTTGCAACAAAGCCCATCGACCTCGACGACCTCAGCGTAACTATCGAGAAAGCCATAGAGCAAATCAACTACATCAAACAGTCGCAACAGGAGCACACCCAACTGGAGTCGCTAAAGACTGATTTGGCCGTCGCCGGCGAGATACAGCAGGCCATTCTGCCTCGCGTATTCCCCCCATTTCCAGAGTTCAGTGAACAATTAGACTTGGCGGCATCGATGACCCCGGCCAAAGATGTAGGCGGCGATTTCTACGATTTCTTCCGCATCGATGACAATCACATCGGTGTTGTCATGGCCGATGTTAGCGGCAAGGGCATCCCCGCTGCCATTTTCATGGCCGTCAGCCGTACGTTAATCCGTGCCATCGGCATGCAGGGAATCAGCCCCTCTGACTGCATCAAGCGTTCCAACGACCTGCTCTGCAAGGAGTCTGTCGACTGTATGTTCGTCACTGTGTTTTACGCCATCTATGACGTAAAGACTGGTGAACTGAACTACTGCAATGCTGGTCATAACTCACCTTTCGTACTGCATGCCGACGGCACCGTGGAGATGCTGCCTACAAGCACCAACTGTATGATAGGCGCTATCAACGGGCTAGACTTCAACGAACAGACCATGCAACTGGGTAAAGGCGATATACTCTTGACTTATACCGACGGAGTGAACGAAGCCGTAAACACCGCCTTCGAAGAATACGGTGACGACCGGATGGAGAACGTCCTGGGTGAGATGACAGGAAAGTCGTGCAAAGAGGTCATCGACGGCTTGCTGGCCAGCGTCAAGGCCTTTGCCGGCGAAGCACCACAGAGTGACGACATCACGCTGATGGCGCTCAAAAGATGGTAACAGAAACATATACAAAAGAGTGATCTGACCTTTAGATACAGAACAATGAGCAAAGCAGTGAAGAACATAGTGCCTTGGGCCATTGCGGGACTGTTAGCCTGCGCATCGGCAGGATGCTATTGGGCGTACTATCAGGAAGCGGCAGACAAGAAGCAACTGGAACTGCAACTGGCAGAACTGACCCAGAAAGAGCGGCACTCAATGGTTGTGCAGCGCATCAGCACCCAGATGGAAGAGATTGCCCGCGAACAGCAGATCATCAGCGACGAACAGCGCAAAGAGGCAGAAGAGCAGTCCATCGTAGCCAATAAGATGCGTCTGCAGGCCGAGCAGGAACAGCACAAAGCCCTGGAAGCAGAACATCAGGCCCGCCTGTCGGAGCGTAAAGCCGTCGATGCATCCGGTCTGGCCGAACAGCAACGACAACTGGCCGTAGAACGTCAGCATGAGGCAGAATATTCAAGGAGCGTGGCTGATACGCTCAGTTATCTCTCCATGGCACGAAGTCTGGGCTCACTGGCAGTCACTCAGTTAAACACCGGCAATGAGGAGATAGCCTCTATACTGGCTTATGCTGCTTATACCTACACCAAACGCTATCATGGCGACGTCTACATGCCGGCCATCTACGAGGCACTTGCACTGACCAGCGGCAACAGTAAGCGGTGGACTATTGGTCGAGGATCGATCATGAAGACAATTGAACAACAGAAAGACAAGTCATCGTTCATCGCCATCAGCACCTATGGGCAGATCACGAAGAACACCATGCTGAACGGTCAGTTGCAAAGCAAGACCATCCTGGCCGACAGCCGCTATGACTTCCGCGACCTGCTGTTGGGAGATGATGACAAAATCTTTGCGCTGAGTTATAACGGACATCTGCTTTCGGGACAGCCGGGGCAACTGGTCGACTACCCCCTGACTGGAGCCAACAACTGTTTCCGACTATTCCGCTTCAACAAAGAGTATCTTACAGTAGTTTCTGAGCAATGCGTATATTTGATTGATGCCAACACAATGAAGACCGTCAAGACACTGCCCCTCAACTTCAAGACCCACGTAGCAGGTGAAAAAAGAGACATGCTCTGCCTGTTTGACGAAAAAGGGCAGATGTACACTGTCAACGAGAATCTTACCAAGATTACACAGCAAGCCCTACCCTTCCGCCAACCCATCATGTCGTACACCTACCAATGGGCTACCGGCAAAGAGGCTTACGGCACGTGCGACGGCGTCATCTATCTGCGTGACAACAAGGGGACACTCTCCAAACTGGTGGGACACCGCTCCAGAGTATCGAGAGTGAAGTTTGCCGGCGACCTGCTCTACTCAACCAGTTACGATGGAACAGTAAGATTCTGGAACATCAACAGTGAGAAGATAGAACCGATGACCATACTGAAATCCAACCAATGGGTCATATGTTTTGCCGTCGACGACACAAAAAACTTCATCTGGACAGGTGACCAGAAAGGCTCCGTAAACCAGACGATGATTTCCGTCGACCTGATGGCAGAGAAAGTGCACAACAATTTGAAACGCGACTTCACTGCGGAAGAATGGTCCTATTATATAGGCAATAACGTCCCGTATGAATCATTTAAAGCAAAAAGGCCATGAGACATACCACCATCATTTTACTGACCATCCTGCTGTGCTTTCTGCCCGCATCCCTTGTTGCTCAAGGCTTGCCGCTGCTAACCAACTATTCGGCCAAGGACTATGGTGCGCACAACAACAACTTCGATATACTGACCGATGATGACGGCGTGGTCTATGTGGCAAACTTCGAAGGCCTGCTCTATTTTGACAAGTCGCGATGGCAAATCATCCATACACCCGGCATCAACCGTATCACGTCACTGTTCCGCGACCACAACAAACGCATCTGGACCTGTGGCTACAACTTCTTGGGATATCTAGACACAGACACGTATGGAAGACTGCAACTGAAGGCTATCGATTTAGGAACGCTGCATGGCGAAGTGGGACAGTTGCGGGAAGAGAACGAACAGTTGTGCTTCTCAATGACCAACGGCATAAGTTACCGGCTGGAGGAAATGTCTATAGTTAAACTTGAAGGCCAAGCACAGTCAACAGGAGAAAATGAAACACAGATACTCAACCTTGATGACGGTCTGACCGTTATAGTGGAACCCGGCAACGGGCTGGTACTGAAAAGCAAAAACGGTCAGACTATCTGCCACCTGACGGAGGAGAACGGCCTGTGCAGCAACAGCATAAGCCGCGTGACGTACGACGGACACGGCACGCTCTGGGGTGCCACCTCGAAAGGTATCTTTGCCGTGGCCATCCCCTCAAAATATGCCATCTATAACGCCTATCAAGGACTGAAGGGCGAACTGACAGATATTGAGGAACTTGACTCCGTACTTTTTGTGAGTACTTCACATGGCGTATTCCGCAAGGAAGGGGCACACTTTTTACCTATAGAAAATATCAGTCATATGTGCTGGCAACTCTACCAGAAAGGGCACACCCTGCTGGCAGCAACAAGCACGGGCATATTCAGCATCGACGCCAAAGGCAATGCCAGACAACTGTCAAACGAGAACGCCACCGCCGTGATGGGAACACCAGATTTGTTCTACAGCGGAGAGATGAATGGCGTGGTGCTCAACAACCAAGGCCAGCGCACCACAGTCGCTGACATTGAGAAAGCCACAAAGATATATATTGACAGTGACCAGTGCCTGTGGATAGAGGACATTTATGGACAGGTGTGGCAGAAACCACTATCAGCCGCCACCTTCAGATTGGCTTCTGAAAAAGGGGATATAGCCACAATGGTGGTCAACAACAAGAAAGTGAATATTATTTCCGTAACCGACACCATAGACTTTCCTCAGTTCACCATCGCCGACAAGTTTGGCTACACGTGGATGACCAACTATGAAGGAAAGAAACTCCACGCCATGAAAGGCGAGACGCCCGCTGAAAGTCTGGCAGAAGAAATAGCGCCCTTCTCCGACAACGTGATAAAAGCACTCTACCATGAGAAGGACTTCCTGTGGATTGGCGGAGAGTTTGGCCTTATCAACATTGCCAGCAACTATAGTGATGCTTCGCTGTCCACTACGCCAAGACTGCGCATCAGAAATGTCATCCTTCATAACGACAGTGTGGTTTGGGGAGGCTTCGGCGACTATCCGCAAAGCCTACCGCAATTCGACAGCAATGACCACAACGTGACTATCACCTACGCCCTCGATTTCCCATCCTACGCCGGTATCACACACTACCGCTATCGGATGAACGGCGGCTTCTGGTCTGCCTGGTCGCCACTGACGCAGGTCACATTCTCCACCCTGGCTACAGGCGACTATACCTTTGAAGTGCAAGCAATAGATCCCTTCGGCCGAACATCTGAAACGGTGAGTCTGAACTTCAGCATCGAGGCTCCCATCTACATGAAGTGGTATATGCAGATCATTTACCTCCTTCTCTTCGGTTTGCTGGTCTATGCCATCTTACAATGGCGCATGAGAAGGTTGGAAAAAGAAAAAATCAGACTGGAGGACATCGTGCGACAGCGAACTGCCGAGGTGACGAAACAGAAAAACGAGATTGAGGAGAAGTCAGACCGTCTGCAACTGGCCCTCGACGAACTGGCCATGGCACAGCACAAACTCATCCGCCAGGAGAAGATGGCTACCGCCGGTAAATTAACACAGGGACTCATAGACCGCATCCTCAACCCCATGAACTATATCAACAACTTCTCGAAACTGTCGTGCGGCCTGCTTAAAGATCTCAAGGCAAATATCGAGGACGAAGAGGAGCACATCGACAAGGACAATTTCGAGGACACGATGGATGTCATCGATATGCTCGACCAGAACCTGCAGAAGGTGGAACAGCACGGACTGAGCACCACACGCACTCTGAAGGCCATGGAAGAGATTCTGAAAGACCGTTCCGGCGGACTTGCGCCGATGAACCTGGTGCACCTGCTGAAACAGAACGAAGAGATGGTGCGCAACTATTATAAACAGCAGATTGACACCCACGACATCCGGGTCATCTTCTCGATACCTGACGACGAGGTGCCCATCAACGGCAATGCCGAACAGTTAAGCAAGACTTTCATGAGCATTCTGGGCAATGCCGTCTATGCTGTTACCAAGAAGTCCGCACGCCAACAATATCAGCCAGAGGTGAAAGTCACGCTACTCTCCACGCCATCCATGGCCACACTGACAATCGAAGATAATGGTATCGGCATCGAACAGGGCATCATACACAAGATTTTCGACCCGTTCTTTACCACCAAGACCACTGGCGAAGCCTCTGGCGTTGGGCTCTATCTCAGCCACGAAATTCTCCAGAACCACGGCGGTGACATCAGCGTACAGTCAGAAAAAGACCGCTTCACTATATTTACCATTACACTACCAATCCTTCATAACTGACAACACATCATCATGGAAGAAGAACTAAAAGAACTTCAGCAAAAGATGAAACAGCAGGAGAAGTTGGCTTCTCTGGGGCTGCTCAGTGCCGGTATAGCCCACGAAATACAGAACCCGCTGAATTTCGTCATCAATTTCAGTAAATTGTCCGACAGGCTAATCGGCGACTTAGAAGAGATTATAGAAGACAACAAAGACCGGCTGTCTGACGACGACTGCGAGGAAGTGGAAGATATCATGGCCGACCTGAAAGACAACATGGGCAAGATTGCCGAGCACGGTGAACGTGCCATCAGCATCATTAGGGGCATCTTGCTGATTTCGCGCGGCAAAGAGAACGAAATGCTACCCACAGACATAGCCCGCCTGGTGAAAGAGTATGTCTGGCTGTCCTATCACGCCATGCGAGCCAACCATAAGGACTTCAACATCAGCATCCACGAGTCTTATCAGGAAGGTCTGCCACAGATGATGGTTATCCCACAGGACTTGAGCCGTGCCGTACTCAATATCATGAATAACGCCTGCTATACTGTGTGGGAGAAGTCGAAGAAAAGCAGTGCCGACTATACCCCCACCATCGAGGTCATGGTCAGTGCCGATGAACAGACACTGACCATCAGCATAGCCGACAACGGTGAAGGAATGAGCGACGAAGTGAAAGAACGCCTCTACGAGAACTTCTTCACCACCAAGCCCATCGGGCAGGGAACCGGACTGGGAATGGCCATCGCCCTCGACATCATCCAGAACAAGCATCAAGGAAAACTCACTTTCGACAGCATAGAGGGCGAAGGCACCCGTTTCATCATGACGCTCCCCATCAGGAAATAAATGAAAAGACTGCTACACCTTATTATAATAATTGCCGGCATCAACTATGCCTACGACAAATGGCTGAAACTGTCGCTCGACTGCGAGAACATTTTCAACACCAACCAGTTTCTGGCTGGACCACAATATAATATGTTCCCACAATTCAATCGCAGCAGAACCATCATGGGAACCATTGCCTTCACCTTTTAAAAAAAACTGCAAGAATGGAATTAAACAGAGTCCTTACAACAATTGCTGCCTGCCTGATAATGCTCACTGCCAACGCACAACATCAGGCGGATGACTATCGTGCACTCTACGAAGAAGCCGAGAATCTATTCAACATAGGACGATTCGAAGACACCGAACGTGTGCTGACCAATCACATGACGAGATTCCCTCAGACCCTTCGTCCCAGTGTCTATCGCTTGCTGGCACTGACAAATATCGCTGTCGACCAGGAAGAGGAAGCCGAGAAATATGTACGGATGCTACTGCAAGAGAACCCCTACTATACCACTACGCCAGACGATCATCAGCGCTTCATTGACATGGTGAACCGCATCAAGGCCGGACTTTCCAACACTATCACAACGGCCTCCAGCCAGGCAGAGACACTCAGCGAGGTGCCGGTGCCTACGACACTTATCACCGAAGAGATGATACGCAACTGTGGTGGACGCAACCTGCAGGAGGTACTGGCTGCCTATGTGCCCGGTATGTACATCATCGACTGCAACGACGACATCAATATTGCCATGCGTGGCATCTACAGTGCCAGCCAGGAGAAGATTCTCTTCATGCTCAACGGACACCGTCTGAACAGTTATTGTACCAACACCGCCGCACCAGACTTCAGCATCAGCCTCGAGAAACTCAAGCAAATAGAGGTGCTGCGCGGTCCGGCTTCATCACTCTATGGCGGTGTGGCCCTAACTGCCGTTGTTAACCTTATCACCAAGCAAGGTGCCGACATCGACGGACTGAAAGCACGTGCCGGCATAGGTACCTACAACCAGTATCATGGCGACCTGCTCTTCGGTAAACGCTACTTCGACCTCGACATCATGATCTGGGGAAGTTTCTATCTGGCAAAAGGTCAGCGCGTCAGCGTCGACAAGGCCGACACCGGAATGCGACTCTCGGGCGGCGATATCACGGTGGGAGGCATCGGCAACAAGCCCTCCTATGACTTCGGCGTATCTCTGAAATATAAAGACCTGAAGTTCTTCTACAACACCCAGTGTTCAGAAATCCAGGCCCCCATGACAATGACACACACTTTCTCGCCATTCGATATAGACAAATACAAGACTTTCTACAGTGTACGTCCCAGCCATTACACGCTTTCCCATCATGCCGACCTGAGTTATGGACGTCAACTGGACAATGTCTACCTGAAGGGACAGATTGCCTACGACAACAGCGATATGACTCAATATCAAGTCATCAGCGACATTGCACTGCCCGGATTTTCCGCCATCCTCCCGCTGCCGGCAACCTCCAAGGCATTGATGGCTGACACCGTAGGCGGCATTGCACGCTACATCAGCGGTCAGGAACACACCTTCAGTGCTAAAGTCCAGGGAGACTGGAGTTACATCAACAATGGTGTTCACAAGGGGCTGCTCACCTTTGGGGTGGAATACAGCCATTTCCAACTGGACGATGCGCGCTATGTCTTCGTCTACGATTTCATAAAAACACTACCTGAAACGGTAAACATTTCACAACTCGGCAAAGGTAATGAGAACAACGCCAACGCCTCCATTCAACTGAAACACCAATGGGGGCCTTTCATTCTCAACGCCGGTCTCCGCTACGACTACAAGGCACGCTATGACCATACTTACATACGTGAGTTGTCACCTCGTCTGGCACTCATCTTCCTACAGCCCAAGTGGAACGTGAAACTGAGTTATGCCAAGGCTTTTATTGATGCGCCCTATCTTTATCGCAAGACCAACCAGTTCCTCTTTGTCATGCTTGGCGACAACACTTTGCAGCGACTGGCCTATGTCCTTGACCCCGAATCGATGCACTCCTACCAACTGACACTGGGCACCACCCAACTGCTACCGGGACTCGACCTGGAACTTAACGGCTTCTACAACCGTACGCGTGACTTGATTTATATGGACCTCATCGAGCACTATAATATGGGCTCTTCTGACATCTACGGCCTTGAGTTGTCGGGCAAATACAAGTACCGCACCCTGACGGCCCATCTTGCTGCCGGATGGCAGAAAAGCCGTAAGTATGAACTTTTCTTTGCCCAGTTCGACACCCCATTCAATATGCCTGAACTCTCTGCCGACGTTACGCTGGCATGGCAGGCCACCAAGCAATTTAAACTGCACAGCCATATGGCCTTCAACAGCAGCCAGCGCACAATTTATAAGAATGTCTTCAGTTATGCCACCATCAAGAAGACCACTGCCATCATCAACGCCCTTGACGAGAAGGAAGCCTCCGGACAGCCTCTCACCGACGAGGAGAACGAACAATACCTGGAGGCTCGCGGAGCACGCATAGATGCCTATAACAACATGGATGTGGAGAAACACGTGCCCGCCTATTTCACACTGGACATCGGTGCCAACTACAACATCGGACGAATAGAACTGGGACTGAACATCCACAACCTGCTGAACCGCAGGTATTCGCTCAGCGGTGCCTGCGTCGGACTCGTTCCACAGAAAGGACGCTGGCTGATGTTCGACATCGGCTACAAACTATGGTAAGCAGCGACATTGGGGCTTGGCTAAGGACGGTCTCTTGCATATCCCTTACTTATTTAGATAACACCCAAATAAGGCTTTTTCACAAGATTTTGCTATCTCTGCTTTGCATTTTGCGGGAAAAGTAGTAACTTTGCACCTGTTTTAAAACAAATCGAAGGAATGGAAGCCTTTTTCAGAACACACCGCTACCTTGTGGAGCATGTCAATGCTCCGGTTCGTCGCTCATTGATGGATGAGATTGACTGGAACGACAGGCTTATCGGTATAAAAGGAACCCGAGGTATCGGAAAGACCACATTCCTTCTGCAATACGCTAAAGAAAAGTTTGATGTCGATGACCAGCAGTGTCTCTACATCAACATGAACAACTTCTACTTTCAGGGGCGAGGCATTGCAGACTTTGCCGGTGAGTTCTACCACCACGGAGGCCGCGTGTTGCTCATCGACCAGGTCTTCAAGCAGGACGACTGGTCGCGCGAACTCAGAAAATGCTACGACCTCTATCCTGGTCTAAAAATCGTGTTCACGGGTAGCAGTGTGATGCGTTTGAAGGACGAGAACCCCGAACTGAACGGCATTGTCAAGTCGTACAACCTGCGTGGATTCTCCTTCCGCGAGTTTCTTAACCTGCTGACCAACAACGACCTGCGCTCCTACTCGCTTGAAGAGATCCTCTCCGACCACGAGCGCATCGTCAAGCAAATACTGCCGAAAGTATCCCCCCGCCGCTATTTTCAAGACTACATCCATCATGGCTTCTACCCATTCTTCCAGGAGCACCGCAATTACTCGGAGAACCTGCTTAAGACAATGAACATGATGACCGAGGTGGACATTCTGCTGATTAAGCAGATAGAACTGAAATATCTCGCAAAAATCAAGAAACTGTTCTACGAACTGGCAGAGGAGGGTCCTAAGGCTCCCAACGTGTCACGACTGGCCTCCGACATTGAGACCAGCCGCGCTACAGTGATGAACTACATCAAGTATCTCACCGACGCACGTATGCTGAACATGATCTACCCCTACGGAGAGTCGTTCCCCAAAAAGCCCTCGAAGGTGATGCTCCACAATTCGAACCTGCTCTATGCCATCTACCCGATTCACGTGGAGAAACAGACGGCTATGGAGACCTTCTTTGTCAACTCCCTATGGAAAGACCATAAGGTCAATCAGTCGGGGCGCGACAACTGCTATTTGGTCGACGGCAAACTGAAGTTCCGCATCTGTGATGCAAATGCCCATAATAAGTTAAGATACTTGCCCGACACTATCTATGCTCGCTACAATACGGAAGTAGGGAAAGACAACCAGATACCCCTATGGCTACTGGGATTCTTATACTAAACAAATATTCTCATTTAATACATTTATCTATCTAA